>PNLE01000148.1 GCA_013822855.1 Planctomyces sp. | reverse complement strand
CTGTTGGGTTACGAGAAGGCAACGGTCCTCGCGGGCGAGGCGATGCGCACCGGCAAAGGGATCGTCCAACTGGTGCGCGAACAGCAACTCCTCACCGAAGAGCAGATCCAGCAAGTGCTCAATCCCGCCAACATGACCGGGCGGTCGTCCCACCGCGAATAGGAATCGTCCTCCCTCGCTTCTCAGATCGTCCGTGGTCTGAAATGATCTGGCGACGAAATTTGTTCGAAACGGTACTGGAAGACGAGCACGTATGAGCATCATCGAGGCGAAACATCTCACCAAGACTTATCAGGTGTTTCGCAAGCAGGAAGGGCTGCTCGGTTCGGTCAAAGGACTGTTCAAGCGGGAATACAAGACCGTTGAAGCCGTCCGCGATGTCCGCTTTTCGATCGAAAAAGGAGAGATGGTCGCCTTCCTGGGGGCCAACGGCGCGGGCAAGACGACGACGCTGAAACTCCTCTCGGGATTGATCCATCCCTCCTCGGGGGAAGCCACGGTTCTGGGTCATGTTCCCTGGAAGCGGGAGAACGCCTATCGCCGCCGGTTCTCGCTCGTCATGGGCCAAAAAAACCAGCTCTGGTGGGATCTCCCCGCCGTCGAATCGTTCCGGCTGCACCAGGAGATCTATCGCATCGATCGGCAGGTCTACGACCGCCGCCTCGATGAACTGACCTCGCTGTTGGAAGTGAAACCCCTCATCCGGCAAGCCGTGCGGGAGTTGTCGCTGGGCGAGCGGATGCGGATGGAACTCATCGCCGCCCTGCTCCACGCCCCCGAGGTGCTGCTGCTCGACGAACCGACGATCGGCCTTGATGTCGTCTCGCAGCGGCGTGTGCAGGAGTTTCTCAAGTACTATCAGCAGTCGCAGCAGATCACGGTGATCCTCACCAGCCATTACATGAAGGACGTCCAGGCCCTCTGCAAACGGGCGATCATCATCAGTGGCGGGACGTTGCGATACGATGGCCCGCTGGCCGAACTTGTCGAGCGTTTCAGCCAATACAAGCTGCTCTCGCTTCAGTTCGCCGGCGATTTCGATGTGGCCGAGATGGCGGGCTACGGGCGAGTGATCGAGCATGTACCGCCCCGGGTCAAACTGGAGGTCCCCCGCCACAACCTGCCGGAACTCCTCTCGCATCTGCTGGCGAAATACACCATCGAGGATCTTGAGGTGCAGGAGCGCCCGTTGGAGGATGTGATTGCCGAAGTTTTCATCGAAGCCAAAGCCACGGCCCAACGCAGCAGCGATTCCGAATGAACCCACAGCCTTTGGAATCATCCCGTCGCAAGCCTTTCACCGGGACACCACCCCATAGGGCCACGCTCATGAATCACTTCACGCCACTCCTTTCCGCAATGAACACCCCTCGATCAAGACCTGTCTCTCTCAATTCTCTCTGCCTGTCATTGATCCTCTTGTCTTCAGTCATGGTGGCGTTAACGGACGAAAGCAGCTCTCTCCAAGCCGCCGAAGACCCGGCCGACATGGCGTTTCTCAAGCTTCACGAGAAACCGCGAAAGCGCTACGAAGGGATTACCCAGGAACTGACGGCGCGGGTGAAGGACACCCCGAACAGCGCCTCACTTTGGCTTCGTCTGGGCGATGCCCGGTTCTTCGCCGGGGATGCCGCCGGCGCACTGGCCGCCTACGACGAGTGTGTCAAACTCTCCCCCGAGCGGCTTACCGCCTTCTGGCAACGGGGACTGGTGCTGCACGCCGTAGGCCAATGGAAAGAGGGAGCGGCCCAGTTCCAGATGTACCATGACCAGATCAGCCAGTCCGACCGCGAGAACGGACTTTGGCAGATCCTGTGCAATGCCCCTCTCCTGGGCGAGGACAAGGCTCTGGAGCAGAGGATCCGCTATGTGAAACCCGATCGACAGCCCTTCCCGCTGGTCTATCGCATGTATGAAAAGGAGGTCTCCCTCGATCAGGTTCGCAAACAGTTGGCGGCCACCCAGTTGTCCAAGGCCGAGCAAGACTCCGTCGATTTCTACCTACCGCTCTACGCCGGATTTCAATCCCACATGCGGGGACAAACCGCCGAAGCAAGACAGCTCTACGACGAGGCCCTGAAATCGACTTGGGCCCCGGAAGCCGGCTACGGCCCGAACTTCATGTGGCACGTCGGCCGCCTGCAAAGAGCCTCCCTCACCCCGAAATGACGGCTCGTCGGTGAAAAGGATGAAATACTCTTTCACTTCGCGAACGGAACCATCCCGACACCGCGAGGCTTCGCAGCGGTCACTGGCCCCACCTTCTCGTAGACACGCACATAGTCGACCACCATCTCGGCGGGAAACTTCGTCGAATCATCGGGCGGGCCGAGGAAGTTGCCCCCCACAGCGACATTCATCACCAGATAAAACGGCTGATCGAACGGGGCGGGCCAGGGATTGAGATCGGCCTCGCCTTGAGGTTTTTTCCCTTGGCCACTATTCGGCCCCGCAGTGTAGACACCGCTGGTGCTCCACCAGAAGTTTTGCGTCTGATACACCTGTCCGTTGACCAACCACCGGATCTCCCCCGGCTCCCACTCGACCGCATAGGTGTGGAAATCGGCGATACTCTGACCTTCTGGAAAGACGAAGTCCTTGCCGCTATGGGCATTTTGCGGCCAACGACCGCCATAGTGGAGCGTCCCCAGCACTTTTCCCGGGTCCTGCCCGCGGGCCTCCATGACATCGATCTCGCCCGAGGAGGCCCAAGTGCCGTACTTGTCGTCCTGCGGCAACATCCAGAGGGCGGGCCAGACACCCTTACCGGTGGGCAGCTTGGCCCGGAACTCGAACTTCCCATACGTCTGGGCGAAGAGGGCCGTGCCGTCCCGTTTGCGGGTTTTCAGCTTGGCCGAGGTGTAGCCGCACCCCTGGTGCGACTCTTTGATCGCCTTGATATGAAGCATGCCGTCCCGAACGAAGGCGTTCTCCGGTTCGCGGGTGTAGTACTGGAGTTCCGCATTCCCCCAGCCACTGATCCATTGATTCGATTGGTAGTTGTAAAAGCCGTTCCCCAAGTCGAAGTCCCACTTCGCACGGTCGATCTCGGGGGAAGAAAACTCGTCGCTCCACGTGAGCTTCCACTCGCGATCTGGCTCGGCCGCATGATTGCGCCCCGGCAACAGACCACCAATAGCCAACAGGGCCATCCCGCCGGCAAGCATCAGGCAGAACGAGCGAGCGACGGAGTTCATGAATCGTCTTAAGAAGAAGGGATGACTTTCAGACAGGATGCAACCAACTAAAGTTGGCTAATGAAACCCCGCCGGTTAGCTCCATTCTCAGTTATTCGGCCCAGTTTTTCGTAATTGGTACCCTGAATTGTCAGCTCCGAGGAACTTCCAACCATTGCACTTTCCCATTGATTGTGTCAAAGACGGCGACAGTCAATTTCACAGCTCGATGGAGCGCGCCCGGATTGATCCGCCTGAGTCCATCAATCGTAAATTCCCCGGCGAGATGTGAATGCCCGCAGAAGAGAACTTCGGGGCTGTCCCGCGCGACTCTTTTGATGTCGAACGTCAAATGGCCATGTGCCACTCCAAGCCTACGGCCACCCAGCAAAATGACATCACCCCAGCCCAGGCATGTGGCACCGAATTCAGCGGCTGCCACCTTCAGTTCGGCTGCGGAATCCGCATCATGATTCCCGAACACAAACCACAGGGGTAAGCAGGCACAGGTCTCCACAACGAGAGGACTGGCCAGGTCTCCACAATGAACCAGGCCTTCCGCACCAGCTTCACGCAACAAGTCAACAGCGACACGCGTGCGGGCAAATTCGTTGTGAGTATCTGAGAGGATGCCAAGCAGCACTTCGGGCAGTCCTTCCCATGAGCGAAAAAAAGTCGCCTTTTGCAATCACCCAAACAATCCAATGCTCGCCGTGAACCCGTGCAGAAAGCTCTTGCTCCCCACCTGGCCGATCTCGCCTTGGGCGAAGAAACCGGCGGTGGGGATCGGGCCGAAGGCTTCGGTGATCTGCCCCGCGTCGTGATGGGCACTGGGAAAGAGACGCGTGCCGCGACCGTTGCAGGTGAACAGAAGGGCCGCCAGCGGCATTACCGCCGACGCCCGCACCGCGCCGAGCATCTCCAAGAGATCCTCGCTAGCTGAGGCATGATCCCGCAAATGGAATTGCACGGTCTGACCGACCCTCGCCCGCCCGCCGATGGCCAGCACCCCCGTGTTACGGTCGGCACCGATGACATTCGTGATCAGGAAGTCGCCCCGACGGAACGTGTCGCGGTACTCCGTCATCGCCAGCCCCAAATGCAACCCGCTCTCGATGAGTCGTTGGTCGCTCGCAGGCAGACTGGCGTAAAGCTGTTCCAACCGTTTGAGAGGTGGTTCCCCGCCCATTTCCAACACGAAATTGCGATCGGCTTTCGTGACGATGTAGGGCGACCCCACAGGTCGGCAGCCCTGGGAAACCACCGCAGTGAAAGGCAGGTCGCCCGTCAACAGGACACCGATCGCCCCCTCTTCGACCAATTGAGGTTCGATCGCTTGATGGGCATAGAAGAGGGCGTTTTCACCCGGCCCGCCTCCGCTCGCCATACCACCGATCACAGGCAGGCCGGGAAGTTCCTCCGCCAGATGATCCACCACCAGATCCGGCAAGGAAGAATAGGGATCGGCCAGCAGAATGGCACATCGGGCCGCCGACCCCAATGAATCGAGACCTTCCGGAAGCCCGGTGGTGACCACTCCGTCGGGTGTCCGCTCGAAAGTGATCCAAAACGGCACGGCGGTCACATCCGGCCAGGCGGCGGCCCACAGCGAAAGTGCCGGCCCCCCTTCAATCTCGCGTGAGGTCGTGGCGATCGACTCTCCACAGCAGCCCAGAAGTGTTCGGGCACCGGTGGCCTCGACCAGCCTCACCGCCAACGATTTCCACTCCGCGGAGTGGTGGTGCGAGATGAAGGCGACTAACAGGTCGGGAATGCTTCCCGCCAATTGCGATCTCAGATCTCCAGCTGCCTGTTCGATGGCTTTCGAAAGGGAGACCTCGGTCGAACAGGCGGCGGCGTAGCGATGCATGTCAGGCAGAATCCTTGGTGAGTCGATCAATGAAGAAGATCACCAAGGATGAGTGATCGGCAAGGGCAGAGCAAGCCGACCAAAGGTTGTAAGGAGCAAATCGACCTGCATCGTTCGACTCAGTTCGAATCGGGAAGATCGCTGGTGGCGTCATTGCCCGTGGCGGCCAGCTTCACGGTCGACTTCACGGTGCTGACGGTTTTGAAGTCGTCGCGCGGCGCCCGTTCGTCCTTCACCTGCCGCACCACGTTCGCCGTCCAACCGGCAACACCGAAGGGAATTTCCGCCGAACGCCAGATGCTTGACTCCTCCTGCGTTCGGCTGCCTGCTCGTTCCATCTCAATCTTGCCATCATACCGCGTGGCGGATTGTTCACCGGCAGGTGTGGCGAAGTCCTCGGGACTCTCCCCCACTGTCAGGTTGCGATAGTAGCCCGCCAGGATTCCGAGAGGATAAAGCTGCAAGGCGGGAGTAACCAACGGCGTCACCTCCCCGTTGCCGATTTTTCGATACCCCTTGGCCACGGGCAGAAACGATACGGGAATCCCGTTCGCGTCCACGGCCTTTGTGGGAACCGCTGACTCCGGAACCAGCACCTTGTAGATCTCCAGCCCCGCCAGACCCGTGTCCAACTTGCCATCGACTTCCTTCCCTCGTTCGATCCGGATCTCGAGCCAGCGGCAAGGCCGCTCTTCACCGGCGATCTCGGCCGTCTCGCTCCCCAACGCCCGAATCGTCACCTGCTCCGCCCATGGAGGAAGCTCGAGATCTCCAGCGGCCGCGCCGGGACGGGCTTCCGTCTGTTCGAAAGTCCCTTGGAAGCGAACCCAGGTTCCCTCGGGAGGCAGATTCCAGACAATCGTCTGGGCCTGCACCTCAACCGTTAGGCAGAGAGCCACAAACAGTCCCATAAGTGGAACCGCCAGCCATCGCCCCAACCCGGAAACATCTGGGGATACCGGTCGCATCTGGTCGAGCTTGCCGCATGGGAAATCGGTTCGAATTGCGGCGGAGACTGGGCGGGAGCAGATCAATGTCATTGCAGTTCTTTCGGACGCGGTTGTTCCGGTTTGTCCAACGCAGGGAGAAACGGGAAGATGTTCATCTCACCACCCAGCCTCACGGAAGCTGTGTGCGAAGTTTTGTTTGATCGGATTTCATAACGGGAACGTATCACTGGAAATTAGAGTCGCGGGAATCCCCGTTTGCAGCCTGCTCGTGAAGATCGCAGCCTGACTTGACGAACAGAGTGTCGCCTGTCGGGAGGGACGAGACAAGCCGATTTCGAGTGGTTTGCCGCGTCGTTTCCCCTGAAATTGCATCCTCAAAGCTTTTCTATGGGTAACATCGAAGATGCGGCCTCGCCGAGCATTGAGTCTAACAGACATCCGGCAACGCGACTCGATGCGTCATGTTGTCGGAAAAGGTCTGCCCGCTTGACCGACTTGCAAAAACGTGTCATCGTCCAAAAAGTTCTCAAACTCAGATGGATCGATGATGCTTCCCATGAATGTTCCAGCAAATTCCATGATATTCTTTGGCCTCCTGAATATTTTGTCTCTTCGCCCGCTACGCAGTTCTTTCACGGATTGAAAACGTTCTCCCATGGAGTTTCGGCATGCCCCAGATGCGTCGCATGAACACCTCTCGAATTTCAGCACCCCATCTCCTGGTTGCGGGCCTTCTCGGCTTGGCGATGATCGCCCCGTTCGGCTTGGCGGAAATCTCTGCGAATGATCGACCCGCGCTGGTCACACCGCAGGCGGAGGCCGCGAAGGCCGACAAACCCGCCACTCCAGAGAAGGAAACCGAGTCGAAAGATAAGGAAAAGACCAAAGCCAAGGAGGCCGAAGCCAAGGCTTTCAAGATCGCCGAGATCAAGATCTCCGGCGCATTGACGGAAGGGGCTCCGCTCGAAGGCCTGTTCGGCGAAAGCAGCGAAACGCTCTTCACCCTCATCGCCCGCCTAGACAAAGCGGCCACCGATAAGGACGTGCAGACCGTGGTGATCGAGATCGGCGATCTCACCGTCGGTCGCGGCAAGCTCTACGAACTCCGCAGTGCGATTGGCCGCGTGAAAGCCGCTGGCAAGGATGTCTGGGCCTTCATGGATTCCGCCGACACCTCCAGCTATCTGCTCGCCTCGGCCTGCGACAAGATCGTCATGGCCGAATCCGGCCTGCTGATGATTCCCGGCGTGCGCGCCGAGGTCTGGTTCTACAAAGATATGCTCGAAAAGCTCGACATCGAGCCGGAAGTCGTTCGAATTGGCGAGTTCAAATCAGCTGGCGAACCCTACACCCGCCGCGATATGAGCCCCGAATTCAAGAAGGAAATGGACGAACTGCTGGACGACGTGTACGGCCAGATCGTCTCGACCATTTCCGAAAGCCGCAAGATCCCCGCCGACAAGGTGAAGGATCTGATCGACACCGCTGTCTTCACTGCTGAAAAGGCCAAGGCCGCCGGTCTGCTGGATGTCGTCGCGTACGAGTCGGATCTCTACAAGGCCATCAAGGCAGCCCATGGCGTCGAGACGGCGAAGCTCACCAAGAACTACGGCAAGAAAAAAGCCGATGCCGACCTCTCCGGCCTCAACGGTATGATCACCATCATGAACGCCCTCTCGGGGCAGGCTCCAGGAACGAAGAAATCCTCCGCACCCAAGATCGGCATCCTCTACGCCAGCGGCATGATCTCCACCGGCAGCAGCCAGTCCAGTCCCCTTTCGGGTGAAGTCCTCGGCTCCGCGACGTTCATCAAGGCCGTTCGCCAGCTTCGGGACGACGACACGGTCAAAGCCGTGGTCTTGCGGATCGACAGCCCCGGCGGCAGTGCCCTGGCCAGCGATCTGATGTGGCACGAGCTGGAACTCCTCAAGGAGAAGAAGCCACTCGTCGCCAGCATGAGCGATGTGGCCGGCAGTGGTGGATACTACATCGCGATGGGCACCCAGAAGATCTACGCCGCTCCCGGCACGGTCACCGGTTCGATCGGTGTCGTCGGCGGGAAAGTGGCTCTCGAAAAGATGTACAAGAACCTGGGCGTCAACGTCGTGGTGCTGGAACGCGGCAAAAACAGCGGCGTCCTCTCCACGACCACCGGCTTCACCGAAACACAACGCGAAGCCACCCGCGCCCTTATGAACGAAATCTATGAGCAATTCACAACCAAGGCGGCTGCCGGTCGCAAGATGGAAGTGGGCAAGCTCGAACTCCTCGCCCGCGGTCGGATCTACTCCGGCAACCGTGCCCTCGAGATCGGCCTCGTAGATGAGATCGGCACGCTGGAAGATGCGATCAAGGGGGCCATCGCCCTCGCCAAGATCGAGAACCCCGCCAAGCTCGAACGTCTGGAACTCCCCAAGCCAGGAAGCCCTTTGGAAGCCTTCCTCGGGCCTCTGGGAGCCGAATCCCGCATCGAGTCCCGTCTGGAAACCCGCATCCAGGAGTTTCTCCCCGCAGGTGTCTTGCCCGCCATCCAAGACCAGCAATTGCTCAAGCTCTTGGGTGACCAGCCGGTTCTGACCGTGATGCCCTACCGGCTCGATTTGAAGTAATTTCGTGATCGTGGAGATGAGCTTGTTCCGCCGGGAAAGCGGTTTCCCGGCGGACACCCCTCCCGCAAACGGACCAGCCATGGGGCGATCACGACCAAGGTTCCACAGCATCGATTTTGTGAGAAAGACCGACTTTATGCGGCTGTCCGCCACTTCGACTCGTTTCGGCTGGATTTCCCTCGCGTGCTTTTTGATCGCAGGCAGCAGTGGCTGCTTCGTGACATCGTCTCCCCCGGTTGCCCATCAGGGAGGATCGAGTGCCGAGTCGGTGGCGGCGGCGGAAAAGTTGGCAGCTGCGGCCGAGAAAATGGATCAGGCGGCGGCTCGTCTCGCGGCGGCGGCGGATCGACTCTCGAACGTTCAAGTCGTGGCCGGAACGGCTGGCGTTGGCTCCACACAGCCGCCCAAAGCGATGACTCCCGAGGACTTTGCCGCCTCCTTGCCCAAAGCGACCTCGCCGGAATCCCCTTCGCCGGGCAGCCTGAAGCAGCGGGTGGATGATCTCTACAAGAAGTTCCCCGATGTGCCGCATGTCGAGATTCTCACGGAACTCGAAGGGATCGAGATTCCCCGCGTGGCCGAAGGGAGCGGCAAGACTCTCGACCTCAACGAAAAGCTGCCGGTTGATCTGGGCAACGAGCATGCGGCCAAGAATCCCAAGCCGGCAGCCAAGGGGGATTGGGTCATTGCCCGCCTCAACTCGGAACCAAAGTCCCTCAATCCGGTGATCGAACAGTCGGCCGTACAGACCTACATCGGCCAGTACATCCAGGAAGCCCTCGCCCGACAGGACAACGAAACCTTCGAATTCCTGCCTCATCTGGCGGAAAAGTGGGTCATCGAGGATTCGGTGAAGCTGGGTGCCGATGCTCCCAGCAAGGTCTATCGCATCACCGTCGATGGCGGCGCTCCCGTCGCCACCACCGAGATCGAATACAAGGCCCCGGCCGGCAAATACGCAAAGGACGAACAGAAAGTCGTCATCCAGACGCTGGATGCCGACGGCAAGCCGATCGCCAAGGGTTGGGTCGGCCTCTACCCCGTGGGCAAGATCCTCGGTGCTCCCACCACCGGCTACCACAACTGGTCGAACGACAAGGGCGAACTCACCATCACCGGGATCATCCCTGGCAATTACACCGTCAAGACCGGTGGCGAGATCTATGGCAAGGTCGAGGATCTACCCGACGGAGGCATCCGCGTCACACCCCTCTCGCCCGAAAATCCGCTGATGAAGCAGCTTGGCGATGGCCAGAAGTCGATCGACCTAAAGGCAGGTGAATTTCAGGATGTCCAGCGGGAAACCTGGATGACCTTCTATCTGGATCCCCGCGCCAAATGGTCGGATGGGACGCCGTTCACCAGCCAGGACATCCTCTTCGCGTATGCGGTCCTCAACAACAATACGGTCGATTGCGATGCGATCCGCACCTACTACGCCGACCTCACCGATTGCGATGCCCTCTCGCCCCAGACTGTCCGCATGCGGTATCGGCAGCAGTACTTCAAATCGTTCGAATTCGGGGCGGGATTGGGTCTCTACACTCCACCGTTCGAGTTCTTCAAACAGCGACTCAAGACCCAGGAGACGGATACTTCGATCAAAGGTTACGACCTGACGCTCGACGTACTGACGGAAGAGGAGGAGGACGCCAAGAAGACCCTCAGTGCGCACGGGAAGCGATTTGGCAAGTTCTTCAATCTCGATACCGCCTACAACCAGTCCCCCCTCGGCACCGGCCCCTATGTTGTCGAGAATTGGTCTAAGGCCGATCGCGTGACGCTCAAGCGGAACGACGACTATTGGCTCCAGGAACGCGGCGGCTATCTCGACAAGATCATCTTCCGCTTCATCGCCGACAACACCACCGCGCTGCAGGCACTGCGGGCGGGTGAAATCGATTTCAACTACCGCATGGATCCCGAGCAATATACCAAGGATCTCGCCGGCCCCCCGGACTGGTTCAAAGACAAATATGTCAAAGGGGAATGGTACACACCGAACTACGGCTTCTTCTGCTGGAACCTGACACGCCCCTACTTCAAAGATCAACGGGTGCGGGTCGCCTTGGCCATGCTGTTCGACAAGCAGAATTTCCTCACCGACAAGATGCATGATCTGGGAACCATCGTCAGCGGAAGTCAGTACTACTTCGGCCCCGGCTACGACCATCTGGTCAAGCCGATCGCCTACGACCCCGAACGAGCACGGGATCTGCTGGCGGCCGCTGGCTGGATCGACACCGACCGCGATGGAGTGCTCGATCGGGGGGGCGAGAAGTTTCGCTTTGAGCTGTTGTTGCCACCCGGCAATCCGATTGCCAACGACCGCGCGGCTCTGCTTCAAAAGTCGCTCAAGGAAGTGGGGATTGATATGCAGATCCGCCCGCTGGAGTGGGCCGCGTTCGTCGACAAGCTCAAGGCCAAGGAGTTCGACCTCGTCACCCTGAATTGGGCCATGCCGCCGGAGAGCGACCCGTTCCAATTGTGGCACAGTTCGGGGGCCACCCCCGAGTCGCGCGGCAGCAATGCCGGCTCGTTCGCAAATCCTTTGGCCGATGAACTCATCGAACAGATCCGCGTGACGCTCGATCCCGACAAGCGAGCCCTCCTCAACTACTCGCTTCATCGCGTGCTGGATGAACAACAACCCTACATGTTCCTCTTCTGCTCCAAGGATCTGGGCGTCTACGACCAGCGCTTCCGCGGTGTGAAGTGGTATCGTCTGAGACCGGGCTTCGACCTGACGGAGTGGTATGTCCCCAAGGATGAACAAAAGCACTGATCCCCGCACGGCCCTTGATCATCACGGCTGATTCGATCCGGTTCCCGATTCCCGAGCGGTGCGCATGGCGACCTATATCCTCCGACGACTATTGATGATGATTCCGACCTTGTTTGGAATTCTTCTCATCTCATTCATCGTCATCAAATCAACGCCCGGCGATCCGGCCTCGGGGCGTTTCGGTGGAGCCGCCGCTGGCCAGGGAGGCATGAATTCCGAGCGAGGCACCGAGAATGCCGAGAAGGTGTTTCGAAAAAACTTCAAACTTGATGAACCACTTCACGTGCAGTTCCTGTGGTTCATCGGCCGGGTCTTCCGGGGGGAACTGATTTACTACACGAAACAGGGTTCGATCTGGACCGATCTTCTCCCCGCGATGCGGGTGACGCTGCTGATCAACGCGGTCGTCTTTCTTCTGGTCTACCTGTTCGCCATCCCCTTGGGGATCTTCAGCGCGGTCTCGCCCCATAGTTGGGGCGACCGGATCATGACGCTGGGGCTGTTCGTCCTCTACAGCCTCCCCTCCTTCTGGGTGGCGGAGATGCTCAGGCTGGGCGTCTTCGAGTACAAAATCGGCCTGCCGGTGCTGGGGCTGACCAGTGCCAACTCCGCCTCCCTGACCTTCTGGCCGTGGGTCGGGGACTACGCCCTGCATCTCGTCCTGCCGATTATCTGCATGACCTATGGCTCACTGGCCTACATCAGCCGCCAAATGCGAGCCGGGATGCTGGAAGTCGTCCGGCAGGATTACATTCGCACCGCGAAGGCCAAAGGCTGCGGGCCGGGACGTATCATCTGGGTGCACGCCTTGAGGAACAGCCTTTTTCCCATCATCACGCTTTTCGCCTCGCTGCTGCCGGCCCTGATCGGCGGGAGTGTGATCATTGAATACATCTTTGAAATCCCCGGCATGGGCAAGCTCACCATCGAAAGCGTCTACGCCCGCGAGTACGACATGATCATCACCACGATGATGCTCTCGGCGGTGTTGACTCTCGTCGGCATCCTCATCTCCGACATCATGTACGTACTGGTCGATCCCCGGGTCTCGTTCGAAAGCAAGAACTGATGACATCGGCGGATCATCCCCAACCCCAAGCGGCCCCCACTCCCGATGGCCCCGGATCATCGATGCCCACCTCCGTGAACTCTCCTTCCGGAAAAAAACTCGCCGCCAAGGCCGGAACAGAGGACAAACCTGCGGCACAACTGGCGCAGACCCAGGCGGCTCAAATCTGGCGAGAGTTCCGTAAGCGAAAGCTCGCGGTCTTCGCCGCCTTGCTGATGGTGCTGGAAATTCTGATTGCGGTCTTCGCGCCGTTCATCGCCAACGATCGGCCCCTCGCCTTTCGGGGGTTCAACCGCTTCGAGTTCCAGGCTTTGATCCGTGCCGCCGATTCCTTGGTGATACTGGCAAAATCGAATCAATCCGAGGGAAAACCGAACAAAGATCTCCGCAAGCTGCTGCGGAGCGCCGACGAAAATCTGGCCGCCGCCCATCGGGAGATCGACGGGGCGACGGAGTCGGGCGGAGCGTTCCAGC
>PNLE01000147.1 GCA_013822855.1 Planctomyces sp. | reverse complement strand
CTGGGTCAGCTCGACCTTCTCGCCGGGACGCGTCAACTGGGCCAAACCGAAGTCGGCCACTTTCGCTTCACCCTTGCGGGTGAGCAGAATGTTTTCAGGCTTGATGTCGCGGTGAATGATCCCCGCCGAACCGGCGATCTGCAAAGCGGAGGCGATCTGCCGCATGATCTGAAGAGCGGCGGGAACATCGAGAGCGCCGCGGCGGACGAGATATTCCTTGAGATTGCGCCCTTGGACGTACTCCTGGGCGATGAACTGCACGCCGTCCGCCTCGCCGATCGTGTAGACCTGCACGATGCTGGCGTGGTTAAGTCCGGCGGCGGCTTTGGCTTCCTGCTGGAAGCGTTTGAGGTAAGTCTGATCCTGCACGAACTCGGGGCGCAGGACTTTGACCGCCACCGAACGCTTGAGCGATATCTGTTCCGCCAGATAGACCTCGGCCATGCCACCCCGCCCCAATCGACGAATGAGCTGGAAATCACCCAGTTTGCGATTGGAAAGATCGAAGGCGGGAACTTCGGCGGAATCGGTCATGACGGACGGCTCGAACTCGAAGGAGGCCGGGTTGGTGACCAATGAATCATCGCACACCCACCCCGCTTCCCGCCAGTCGACATCTGGTGGCTGACAGGATCGACACTGTTTTCAGGCAGCCTCTGATTTCAGGCAGCCTCTGACACAACAAGATCCATGTCACAATCCGATTGCCAAGTGGGAAAAATCTTCCCGGCATCGACTAGTCAGAATGCTGATCCTACCGCTGGATGCGATCCGAACCGGCGATTTTCACGAGCTTGTTGTAGACACCCAGAAGCAAGAGCGGTGCCGCCCACTGCCCGACGAAGAGCGCATCATTGCGACGTCCCTGATATTGGAAGAAGAGCGACGCCCCCATCGATCCCAACGAAGCCCAGAGCCAGAGATCGGAGGGAAGCTTTGCTGTTTGTTCTTCGATCGTCCTGGCGAGACATCCTTCCGCATGGATTTCGGCCTCGGGTGTGGTGGAGATCTGTGACAAACGATTCGTGGCTGGAGACATGTGATTTCTCTTTCAAAAGGAATTGCTGGAAAGCCAAGGTCGGCTTCGGAAACAGGAGCGGGGCGATTCCATAGCAAACGGTCAATGAATCCAGAGACGACGCTCGAGTCATTTCGTGGCTGAACGCTTGGTCGCCGTCGATTTGGAAGACTTCGGAGTCGCCTTGAGAACTTGAAATCCCGTGAGTGCCGGCGATTCGATGACTTCGATCGAATCGCCGCTGTTCCAAGGGCCGACCATATCGACCGCGCCGTCGGGGCCTTCGCCCGTCGAGTCGTTGTAGTACTGATCGACAATCCCCGGAGAAGGCGGGATCACACCGATGACGAGTTTGTCGCTGGTGACGCTGTCCAGGGCCTGCATGAACGCGCGGAGGTGGGTGATCTCGCGGGTCATGAGGAATTGCAACGCTTCCTTGGAACCGGCGTCGTCGGTGAGATGCAGCAGGCGTTCATACACAATCTTCGCGCGGGCCTCTGCGGCGATATTGCTCCGCAGATCGACATCGAGTTCGCCGGTGATCTTCAGATAGTCGGCCGTCCAGGGGTTTCCCTGGGAATTATGGAGGCCGACTCCGCCGCCCCCCGCGATGGTGATCAGCGGGTCACTTTCCGCCAGTTCGCGATTGAACGTCTTGAGCGGCTTCAAATGCATTCTGGCGAGATTGCCGATCACTTCGAGGTGGCTGAGTTCCTCGGTGCCGATATCCATCAACAGGTCTTTGCAGGCGGGGTCGTCGCAGTTGATCCCCTGGATCGTGTATTGCATGGCGGCAGCCAACTCGCCATTCGCCCCTCCAAATTGTTCGAGCAGCATGTTTCCAAACCGAGGATCCGGTTCATCGACACGAACGGTGAACATGAGTGATTTGATATGGTGATACATGGTCGAGTCTCCAGAAGAAAAAATATTTGAGGTAAGGAATAGGTTGAAACGGCCATCGATATTATGGAATCACTATATTCAAACAGTCGTCCCAAGCGGGACGACTGTTTGAACTGATGAAATCGTGGAGTCTCTACTTAGACAGTGACGGCTTTGCCGGAAGTTTCACCGACGGTTGAAATATCCTTGGCACCAGCCCGTTCGAAAATATCCTTCGCACGCTGCCGCTCGGCACCGGTCTCCGAATGGACGGAGATCAAGGAGTGGCCCGCCTTGACCTTCTCCTCATAGTGTTTGGCTTCGATCTCGGGGATACCCATCCCGACGAGGGCTCCCGTCAGACCGCCGAGTGTGCCACCGACAGCAGCCCCGCTGAGGGCGGCCATGATGGGGCCAGCGGCAATGAAAGGTCCCAGGCCGGGAATCGCCAGCATGCCGATTCCGGCAAGCCAACCGAGTGTACCGCCGAGGAGAAGACCAGTTCCCGCTCCCGCAGTCGCCCCCTCGGGTGCCTTGGTGTTCTTTTCATAGGCGAAATCGCGAGTTTCGGCCTTGTCGGCCATCAGGACGGAGATGTCACTGCCAGTGAATCCAGCCGCTTTGAGTTCGCGGATGATGGAGTCAGTCTGGCTGGTGGTGGCTGTGCAGATCACGGAATGGGACATGGGATATCTTTCTCTAAATGGATGTGGGGCGTAGTGTGGACTGTAGTCGGTAGTAGGATTCGACGCGTGATGCCATCGTGGGGATGGCTTTCTAGGGGTGGACATATAGTGGCCGGCGGCACTCGAGGAGAGATGCAGCGCAATCAGCTATAGATGGGAATTGATGCCGTAAGGGTCAGTTTCCGGCGACTTCCAATTGATTGTCGACCTTGTCGGCTCCAGCAACTTCTTTGGCAATCGCATCGATGCGGGCCTTTTCCTCCGCGTTCGCCACCGGCCCGCGTAGTGTCACTTTCCCGTCCTGGGTCATGATCTTCGAATTGGCGGCATTAACCGACATCGTGCTACCGACCAGGCGCTTGCGGATCTCCGCCGTGATGGCGATATCCTTGGAATTCTCGTTTTGATCGAAAGGTGTCATGGTCGCGTCGGAGCGATCCCGGGTGTTGACCTCCGTGTTGGTTGCATTGGCGACAGGGGTGTAGGTTGCGGGCGTTGTTGTTTCGGTCGTGGAGTTTCCGGTGGTTCCCGTTCCCATGTTGCCACAGGCCGATGCGAGACCGCAGATCAGGCTTAAAACGATGTATTTCATGAGGCGTCCTTGTCTTTTCGTTATAGGAGATGTGTGAAGCGACGGTGCGTTTGCGAATTCCAGATGTCGAGTTCAATACAGTTGTAAAGAGGGGGGGTGTTGGCTTGTCGTGAGGCTGCGATGTGCCGATAGGTACTAGGATCCGTAAGGCAATTTGCTGTCGAACGATCTCGTTAGTGCGGGACTTTAAAGACCGTCGGGGGAGGACATGTGAAAGGTCGAAGATCCTGTTGTTTTCCCCCGAATAGATTGAAAGGAGGAACGCACATCCCGTTCCACATGGCCAATCGGAAGATGAGGCACGCTTCGTGGGAGGACATGGACGATTTATGGAACAAGAGTGTTCAATCGGAGAAGGATGCGCGAGCATGCCGGGCGACGAGCGACCAAGGGATCTCGCTGGTCCCTTTGCGCACTGCCGAGGACGGTTTGGTTGCAAGGGGCCGCATTGGGGCCGGGAATGACGGGTGATCGAAAAAGCACTCGTTCGTATGGGATTGCGAGGCAGATTGGGTGTTCGGTGAGCCCCTGGAAGAACGAGTCGCACCGGCAGTTTGCGTGAGCACGGTCGTCGCGTTCGAGCGAAGTGGGACGATATGTGGATCTGAAGCCGGAACCCGATTCGGGAGCGAGGGAGTTGCGGCCATCTCGGGTGGCTCAGCTCACTCTGGTGATTCGTCTCCCTGTACGCGTTTCGCATTGATCCCTGGCATCACATGCTCAATACTGTCGATACTGATCACCGTCCCTTCGGAATTGCTCCAAAATGGGGTGGCGGCCCGCCATCCGGTATCTTGTCGTCGATTTCTATCCCCGGCTTTTTGGCCTGTGTACGGAAAACCGTCATGCCTGTTTTGATGAACGCCTCAACAGTTTCCACGACCCGGTCGAATGTTCGACATCGAATGGTCGGAAGTCCCTCTGTCCGCAGGCGGTTCCACAGCGAGGGCGGGGCGATTTCACAGGGCTGCCGGGTGGCAGTCATGATGGCCGGGGTGTTGTTCGCGACCCTCTCAACCAGTCATGCCCAGGATGGTGGCAAGCCGGGCGAGGGCGGCCCTCCCGCGACCAAAAGGCCATTCTGTGTGCTGCAGGTCGCCAGCATTGACCGGGTCGAGAAGGCTGCCGAATACATTTCCGGATTCTTCCAGGACAAGGCGGCCCTCGAACAGAAGTACAAGAAGTGGCTTGATGAATGGAACGAACCCGATGGTGCCGACCGCAACCGGCCGATCGGCCTGATGGTCTTCCTCGGAGACACCATCTCCGACGAGCCGTGGTTCGTCCTCTCCTTCCCCGTCACCGATCCCGGCCTCTTCCTTAAGGGATTGGGCAAGGATAATCCCGATCTCCCTCCCCCCGCCAAGGTTCCCGGCAAGCCCGGAGTGTGGGAGATTCCCACACTGATTCCTGGCATCACGCATGCCATCGAAGTCGGTGACTCGCTGATGTTGTGCGATGCCAAGGTGCTGGACAAACCCTACACCACCTTCGCCAGTTTCGATGATGCCTCCCGCGACGATGCGAAGCAGTTCGACTTTTCCCTCTCGTTCAGGCTGTCGGAAGTGCCGCCCGGGATTCGGAGCGTGTTGGGCGTGGCGATTCGCGCAGGCATGGCCCAAGCGACCGATCAGATCGGCAAAGACAATTTCGAGCAGCGGGAGGGATCAACTCCCGAACTCGACAAACTGCTGAAATCCGCTTTGCGGGTCATGATGAACGGCTACGCCGGTGCGTTGGAGAAACTCTTCGCCGACGGCACCAACATCACCCTCGGAATGCGGCTCGATCCCGAACTGGAACTTATGGAAGTGTCGCTTCCCTGGCTGGTTGCGCCCAATAGTACTGCGGCCAAGATGATCGATGGTTGGCGTGTCCAGGAGGGCCGGCTGGCGAACATGCTCAGCGGCATCGATGCCCGGAAGACCGGCTCCTATTCCTACACCGGAGTCCGGATGGGAAAAACGCTCCTGCCTTTGGGGGGCATTCTCTCCAAGGCGATGGAGGAGGGGGTCAAGGCGCGGATTGAAGATCCCGAGCAGCAGAAGTCCCTCATCAAATCGATCAAGCCCTTGCAGGACTTTGTTCGCGGCGTCTTCAGCGGCAAGCCGATCGAGAGCTACTCCGAGATGATCACCCAGGCCGCCACTCCGGAGAACCAGCAGGCATACGCACAGTTCGAGGGCATCGCCCTGATCGCTTTTCCAGCCCGCAAGAATTTCGCCGTCGATCTCCCTCCCCTCTTGGAGAAGTTGACGGAATTGAAAGTCGAAGACCGACAACTGGTCGAAAAGGTGACGCTCAACGTCTCTGAGTTCAACGGCCTCCCCATTCATCGCATCGAAGTGCTGGTGAAAGAAGAGGATCCCGCGAAAGCTCTCGAGGAGATCCCCGGATTCCCCAAGATCAAGCTCAATGAAGCCGAGGAGAAGAAAGCCGAGGAGAAGAAGGCTAACGACGAAGTGCAGGCGAAGCTGGTCTCGAAGTCGATCCATGTCTGGATCAGCGATGATCTGGTGTGGTACTCGACACTGCCGCTGGAAGCCTCCAAGGCTCGGATCTCGAAGATTGTCGCGAAAACCCAGGAACCCGCCGATCCCCTCTCGGCCCGGACGAAGATTCCTTTCTACATTTCGAGTGTGAATCTCAAGGATCTGTCGAACACGTTGCTCAAGCCGCTCATGCCGCCCGAACTGCCGCCCGTCGATCCGGCGGTGGGAGCGTTGCAATCCTCATTGCGTCCCCTCGACAACGGAGTGGTGCTGACTTACCGCGCCGAGCAGGCCTGGATTCGTCTGATGGCGATCGGGATTGAAAAGGGGCTGCTTGCTGCCGATGTGGAAGAGCAGGATGAAGAAGAGGCCAAGTGACATGGTTTCCGTTGGGAGGGACTGTCGCTGGTGATGCCGCGATCCTGAGAATCGACTAACATCGGGGAGGGAATCATCCCTATTTGAACTTGGCTCCTGCCGGTCTTTCCGGCGGCCAGAGCCACTCTCCTGCTTTGATTTTCGATGGATGCCCTTCATGCCCGCCGCTTCGCCGTCAAGTTCCTCCCAGCCTGCACACCGATTGAATCATGCCCGCAGTGAAGCCGTCTTCGCCGCGGCGCGGGAGCTGATTCCCGGCGGGGTGAACAGCCCGGCCCGGGCGTTTGGTGGTGTCGGTGGCACGCCGATCGTCATGGATCGCGGGGAAGGGCCGTACCTCTACGACATCGATGGCAATCGCTATCTCGATTACATCGGCTCGTGGGGCCCGCATATTCTGGGACATCGACATCCCCGGGTGACCGCCGCGATTCATGCCGCCGTCGATCGGGGCACCAGCTTCGGGGCACCCTGCGAAGCCGAGAATGAATTGGCCCGGATGGTGGTGGACGCCGTCCCTTCGATCGAGATGGTCCGCATGACCAACTCGGGGACGGAAGCCACCATGTCGGCTATCCGCGTAGCCCGTGGCTACACGAAACGCGACCGGCTCATCAAGTTCGCGGGTTGCTATCACGGCCATGTCGACAGTCTGCTGGTCTCCGCCGGGAGTGGCGCGCTGACACACGGCGTCCCCTCCAGTCCCGGCATCCCGGCGAGCGTCACGGCCCACACGACTGTGCTGGAATACAACGACTGCCAGGCACTCGAAGAGGCGTTTCGAAGCTCTCCCGGTGAATACGCCGCCGTGATTCTGGAACCGGTGGTGGGAAACATGGGACTGGTGATCCCCTCCCGCGAGTTCCTTAATACATTGCGAAACCTTTGCACGGAACATGGAACCGTGCTGATTTTCGACGAGGTGATGACGGGCTTCCGGTTGTCGTACGGCGGGGCCCAGGAACTCTTTGGCATCACGCCCGACATGACGACGCTGGGGAAGATCATCGGGGGCGGCATGCCGGTCGGGGCCTATGGCGGCCGGGCGGAGATCATGAAACAGGTCTCACCCGTCGGGCCGGTTTATCAGGCGGGAACACTGTCCGGCAACCCCGTTGCCATGGCCAGCGGCATCGCCACATTGACCGCACTCCAAGAAGAAAACCCCTATCCCCGGCTGACCGACTACACCGATCGACTGGCCCAAGGGTTGAGCAAACTGGCCACGAAGCACGGCCTGCCCCACACCTGCCCGCATGTCGGCAGCATGATCACGCTCTTCTTCAATCCTGAGATTGTGACCGGTTACGAAGTGGCTAAACACAGTGACACGAAACGCTTCGCCCGCTTCTTCCACGGCATGCTGGAACGGGGCCTTTACCTCGCTTGCAGCCAGTACGAAGCCCACTTCGTCTCCGCCGCGTTAACTGAAGAGCATCTGGTGCAGACCCTCGCCGCCGCCGATGAGGCGCTGGCGGATGTGGCGCGGATCGCCTGATCTTGTGATTCCCGGCGTTTGCCTTGAACGCCGGGAATCTGTGTTGGTTGTTGGTTGGGGAGGCCTCCAAAAGAGCAATGTTCGCGCGGGCTTCGAGATTTCCAACCATCAACTCCCCACCATCAACCATCGAATTCAAACGCAAATTCCCGGCGACCAAAGCAGACGCCGGGAATTCAAGAACAAAATCAACCCTTGATCGCGGCTTGTTGGAGGGCCAGCAGTTGGCGGATGCCCCCTTCCGCCAAGGCGAGTTGCTGGTCGAGTTGCTGCCGCGAGAAGGCCCGGCCTTCGGCGGTTCCCTGGATCTCGATGAAGTGTCCTTGGCCCGTCATGACGACGTTCAAATCGACTTCGGCCTGGCTGTCTTCGATGTAGTCGAGATCGAGGACGGGGGTGCCGTTCGCGATCCCCACACTGACCGCGGCGATGCTCGTGGTGAGAACGGGGCGGTCGGCGGGAAGTTTTTCCTGGATCGAGGCGATGGCATCGCACAGGGCGATGTAGCCGCCGGTGATCCCGAGCGTGCGGGTGCCGCCGTCGGCCTGGAGAACTTCCACATCGATGGTGATCGTCCGCGGCCCGAGGGCCACGAAATCGACACAGGCCCGCAGGCTACGGCCGATCAGCCGCTGGATCTCGGTTGAGCGGCCGTCGGTCTTCTCGCGCTCGCGGCGTTTGCGGGGCGAGGTGCTGCCGGGGAGCATGCAGTACTCGGCGGTCAGCCAGCCCTTCTGGGCAGCGGGATCGGCGGCCTTCCAGGGGGGCAGCGTCTCGTCGACGCTGGCCGTGATGAGGAGCGTCGTGTCGCCGGCGGAGATCAGCACGCTGCCGGGGGCCACCTTGGTGAAGTGCCGCTGGATTTTGATCGGTCGGAGTTCGTCGGGGCGGCGGCCGTCATGTCGCATGTCGAGGCTTTCCAAGAAGTCGAATCAGTGGGGTCATGTCACGGAAAGAAGTGGTGGTCGCTATCGGCTCAACCACGGGTGGCGGAAAGGGCGGCGGCCAGCAGGACCGGGTCGTCCTGTTCCTTGGCCACCTCCGCCAAAGTATCCCAATCCCCCGCATCGCGGCACAGTTCCGCAAAGGCGCTGAGGAACTGTGGATCGACCCCCAACAGGTGGGCCTTCGCCAGCGGAATGGCTTCCTGCGTCCGCTTCAAGCGGGCCAGCAGGTCGACCATCACATAGGCGATCAGGGCGCGATCGGGCGCATCCGGTTCGGCATCCAGCTTCTTCTGGAACCAGGCGAGGTCGGTCTCCGGGGTGGCTTCCACCAGCACGCCGAAATAGCGCTGGTGGGCGGTGTAGTAGTCATCGAAGGGCGGCTCGGCGGAGTATTGCAACTGCGGATCGAGCATCGCGCCGTACTCGGCCAAATCGCGGGCCAGCGCGAGATCCGCCGGGCTGTGCATGATCGACCGGGCGAACCGCACCACGCTGTGAAGGTGGGAGACATCGATGTGGTAGTTGGCATCCGCGAACAACCAGTCACGCCCCGTGATCGCTTCGCGGATGGTCTTGGGCGGCATGCCCAACGGCAGCCGCTGCTGGACTTCGCGGGCGAGATTGGCGAGCAGATCCTTGTGAAGCGTCCGCACCATGAGGATCGCACAGCGGGAGCGGTCGGCGGAAGTGAGTTCGGCGAAGACCTGATCGAGGGCGGTGATGGTGCTGCAGGTCCCCTGCATCTTCAGCATCATCTCGACGCCGCGATCGGGGGCCGCCTTCTGATAGAGGGCGATCTGCACGAGAGCCTGCGATTCCTCCGACCAGGTCTGGGGGATGGGCGACGCCTTGATCGCCCGGGCCACCGGTTCCAAGTCGCGGATGGCCTGGAAGTAGGGGAACGCCCCGGCGACATCCTTCTGGGCGAGAAGTCCCTCGCCGACCTGACGGGCGGCGACGGCATAAGACTTCTCGAACGCCGCTCGATCCTTGGCCGGGACGTCTTCGAACGACGTGGGCCGCAGGACGGGAAGACCCAGCTCGAGCTTGGCCTTGGCCAGCAGTGCATCGAACAGGAGATGCCACGACTTGTCGGCCGACAGTTGTTCGATCAGCCGGTCGAAGACGGCGGCGGGAGTCTCAGCACCGGTCAAGCGGGCGGCGAGTTCTTCGGAAACCATGGACGGTCGCTTTCGGAGGATCGTTGGCAGAGGCTTCGCACAGGGTCGATTTTCTTGAGGTGGGATCGTATCCGCCCGGCCAACCCGGCGACATCAACCACTCCCGTTTACAGACAACTCACACTGCGGATCCAACAGGGGATGTCTGGTTCGGCCACCAGGTCAGGTAGAGGCAATAGGCGACGGCGGAGATGTGGATCACCGCAATGAGCCAGAAGATCGCCTGGTAGCTCATTTTTTGGGTCTTGTGGCGGAACAGCCAGTTACCCAGGCAGGTGCCCGGCCAACCGCCCGCCAGAGAGAAGCCATGGAGCGTCCGCTCCGAGATCCGCGGTCGTTCGCGAACGGCCCGGCGTTTGTCAACAAAGGCCAGCACCAGCGCGATCCCGCTGCACACGATCGTCAGAAACAGATAGATCGCGACGAAAAAGCCGATCTTGTGCCCTTGGATGGTGACGGCCCGGTAAAGCCAGAAACAGGCGATCGCCAGCCAAAGGAAGGCCAGGCCGACGAGGAACAGATCGAAGCGATGACGCAAACGGTGACTGAATGAACTTCTATCCATCGAGACGTGACCACAGGAGAAATGGGGACATTGACCGCGTTATCGTGACGCATTCTTCAGCCGCCGTGAAGGTGGAGCCGGAAAGTCACGCAGGAAGCAGCCCGTTTGGCAGCAATTTTGAGGGGATTTCCCCGGATTACTTGGTGGCGGCAACGAAAAGGTTCGCCCGACAGGCACAATGCATGCGGGGAAGATTTTCCCCTCGCCGAATCGGCTCGGTGGTCAATAATCTTCTCGACAGGACGAGGCCGAAGGTCTGAGAATCGTTCATAACCGATGAATCTCCGCCCGACTTTTGGATCTTGGAAAGTCGAGAGTTATCAAACAACCGGTGGAGTGTCGTCGATCCTGAAGTGCCCGGAGAACACGGGGGCTGGGTGTTGACGTCGGAGCCGCTGAGGAGCGTCCGCGTGCAGAGTGATGTGATCATCGTTGGAGGCGGGCCGGGAGGTTTGGCCGCGGCATTGTTGTTGGCGGGCAAAGGAAAGAAGGTTCGCCTCGTCGAGCGGCGCAGTACGCCCGGCGGACGGACGTCGGCCCATGAGGCGGAAGGCTACCGTTTCGATTACGGCCCCACGTTCTTCCTTTACCCACGGGTTCTCCAGGAGATCTTCGCTTCCATCGGCAGCGATCTGATGACCGATGTGCCGATGAAGCGGCTTGATCCGCAGTATCGGCTCCTGTTCGGCGGCGGCGGCCAACTCGACGCCACACCCGATCTGGATCGCATGGAAGCGGCTCTCGCGGTCTTCAACCGGAATGATGCCGCCAACTTCCGCCGGTTCCTTTCCGAGAACCGCCACAAGCTGGAGATGTTCCGCCCGATTCTCGAATCGCCCTTCAACTCTCTGCGGGATGTGCTGTCGCTGCCGCTGATGAAGCTGTTGCCACTCGTCAGGCCGTGGGCATCGGTCGATGGCGATCTCAAGCGTTACTTCAGCGACCCCCGACTGCGGTTGGCATTCTCGTTCCAGGCGAAATATCTGGGCATGTCGCCGTTCCGTTGCCCGAGTTTGTTCACGATCTTGTCGTTTCTCGAATACGAGCATGGCGTGTTCCACCCTTATGGCGGGTGCAGCGCCGTCTCCGACAAGATGGCTGAGATCGCCGCCGGGCTGGGAGTCGAATTCCATTACGACGAGCCGGTCGAACAGTTGCTCTTCGAAGGGAAGCGCGCAGTCGGCGTGAAGACTGCCCTAGGCGAGTACCGCGCACCGGCGGTCGTCATCAACGCGGATTTCGCCCGCAGCATGGAAAAGCTGGTTCCCGATTCGCTTCGTCCCCGCTGGTCGAACAAAATCCTTGCCAAAAAACGCTACAGCTGCTCGACATTCATGATGTATCTGGGGATCGAGGGGCGCTACGACGAACTGGCCCATCACACGATCCACATCTCGAAGAATTACGGCGATAATCTGCGGGACATCGAACAAAGACATGTCCTTTCGGCGGATCCCTCGGTCTATGTCCAGAACGCGGGGGTGACCGACGATTCCCTGGCACCATCCGGGCATAGCACGCTCTATGTGCTCGTCCCTGTTTCGCACCAACACGGGAACATCGAGTGGCCCGAGCAGCAAGCCGCTTTCCGGAAGGTGGTCGTCGAGCAGCTCAAGACGAAATTCGGTCTGAAGGATATTGAATCTCGCATTCGCTACGAGAAGATCCTCACGCCTCGAAATTGGGACGAGGACTTCGAAATCTATCGCGGTGCCACGTTCAATCTGGCCCATAATCTGCGGCAGATGCTCCACCTGCGGCCCCGCAATCGCTTCGCGGACATCCCCGGCGTGTATCTGGTCGGTGGCGGCACCCATCCGGGGAGCGGCCTGCCGGTGATCTACGAATCGGCTCGCATCACTTCCAAGCTGCTGCTGGAAGATCTGGGCGAGAAGGATGTCAGCTTCCCGGCCCTCGAAAAGCCCTTGATGCACGTGGAAGACGATCATCGTTCCAAACCATGGGGCCGCACCCGCGATCTGGTGTGCGCACCGTTGATGGAACCGGGTGGAAGTTGAACCTGGTGTAAGTTGAACACGTGGGGCAGGCTCCCGCCTGCCTGTGGGACGCCCGTGGAAGAGATGGGCTGTCGATGACATGACGGTATCGTTCAGGCAGGCGGGAGCCTGCCCTACGGCTGTGGATTCCGTTCCCTCCCATGCTGACTCTGTTGGATCAATCACCGCTGGAAACAATCACCGCCCATCGAAGCGGGCTGGGAGAGAGTGCGCCGCATGATCTGGTGGCGGCATTGCGAAAATCAGCCCGCGAGTGGGGTCGCAAGGCACTCCAGCAGAGGATGGCGTTCCTGCGGACGTTGCGGCACCTGCTGGTGGAGCGGCAGGACCAACTCGCTGCTGCCATCGAATTGCCTCAGCGGAAACCGGAAGAGACCCTCGTCGCCGAGATTCTTCCGCTCGCCGAGGCCTGCCGCTTTTTGGAGAAGACGGCGACCTCGCTGCTCAAGTCCCGGCGGTTGTCCGCGACAGGGCAGCCACTGTGGATGCCGGGGGCCCGCCTCACGGAAGTCCGGCAGCCGCGCGGTGTCGTGCTGGTGGTGGGACCGTCGAACTATCCACTGCTGCTGCCGGGCGTGCAGATCGTCCAGGCACTCGTGTCGGGGAACGCGGTTCTTCTAAAGCCAGGTCGGTTGGCAAGTCGCATCTCGCGGTTGTTGGTCGAACTGCTGGTCGAAGCGGGAGTGCCGCCAGGTCTCGTCCAGGTCACCAGCGAGTCGCACGACGAGATCGCGACGGCCATCCGCCAGCGGCCGGATTATGTCGTCCTCACCGGTTCGACGGCGGCGGGAAAGATCGTCGCGGGGCTGGCGGCGGAGCAACTCATCCCCTGCGCGCTCGAACTCTCCGGCTGCGACGCGATGTACCTGCTTCCCGATGCCGATCTCGCCCTC
>PNLE01000146.1 GCA_013822855.1 Planctomyces sp. | reverse complement strand
TGGAAGGTCGATACGAAAAAGTCCGGAACGACGCCCGGCTAAGACTGGGTGCCGCCGGAGAATCCCGTCAAATTCTCCTGAGACGGCTCTGTATTGCCGGAACTGGGCGCAGCCGGACAACGTCTGAAAACTTGCGGAATTCCAGCTATCCTATCGTCCTTTGTCCTCATGGTCGATAAACTTCCATGATGAACAGGACGGTGTCTCCGCAAGGAACGGGCCGATGAACGATGTCACGACACGGCTTTTGGAACGGGTTCGCTGGCGGATGGCGGTCGCCAATTGGGGCGAGCTCTGCCTGCTGAATCTTCTTGTGTTGGTGCTGGCCGTCACGGTTCTCAGCCTGGTGAATCGGTTCACCAGCTTCGTGCCCGACACCATGATCTGGCCTGTCTGGGCGGCAATCGTCCCGGCGGCGGCTCTGTTGGCGGGAATTTTCTTTCGCCGACCGACGTTGGCCGAAGCTGCCCAGAAACTCGACCAGGAGATGGGCCAGAAGGATCTGTTCCTCACGGTGGCTCGGCTCTCGTCTTCGGTCGGCGAATATCAACCGGTTGTCCTCGCCGCCGCTCACGAACAGGCCGGGAAGGCGGTTCCTTCCAAAGTCGCGCCCTGGCAGGTCTCAAAGAAAATCCGACCTCTGCTGGGATTGATCGCCATCGCGGGGGCCGTGCAGCTTTTCGTCCCCCAGTTTGATCTCCTGGGAAATCGCGCCCAGGCAGCCGTCATCGAGCAGCGTTCCGCCCGCCTCGCCACATCCCGAAAATTGACGGAGATCCGCAAAGCCGAACTCAAGCGGGCGCAGGAAGAACGGACCGAGCCTTCCGACGAGGAATTGGCCGAGAATCTGAAGATGACGTTTCAGAAGATGGATCCCGCTCAAAAGGAGCAAAACCGCAAGGAACTCCTTCGCGAGCAGAAGGAGTTGAGCCAGCAGTGGAAGCAAAAATCCGCCGACAAGGCCGCTCAAGCGGCTTCCCGTGCGTCATCCGATGAGGCTCAAAAGCTCGGCAATGAAGAAACGGAAACCCTGCGCAAACTCGCCAAGGAAGCCGCCCGCACCGGCGATACAGAAGAGTTGAAGAAGAAAATCGATGAGATGAAGGAACAGCTCGAGAAGCTTGCCAAGACAGAAGACCCCGTCGAGAAGGCCGAGCAGCTTCAGGAACTCAAAAAGCGGATGGAGCAGATGGAGAAGCTGGCCCGCGAGGAACTCGGTTCCGAGGCGATGGCCAAAGCCCTCGAGCGGGCGCGTCAGCAGAGCCAGTTGGCGCAGCAGACCGGTGCCAGTGCTGCGGAAGCTCTCAGTGCCGCCATGGAATCCCTTGAACTCTCCGAGATGGAGATGTCCGAAGCGATGGAGAGCATGCAGGATATGCAGGATCTCGAAAAGGCCCTCAAGGCCCTGCAAGCGGCCAAGAAGCTTAACGACTTAAAACCCCTCGACGGCGGTCAGTGCAAAGGCTGCAAGTCATTGGCCGACTACGAGAAGCTCTACAAGGAGATGCTCGCCCAATGCAATGGAGAAGGCGAGGGCCAAGGGAAAGGCTCCGGCAAGGGCAAAGGGAAGGGTAACGGAAGCGGCATGGGTGGAGAGGGGATCGGCCAAGGCGGAAAAGCAGAGGAAGACGATTCCGTTGAAACCGATTTCGTCAATGAAAAGTCCCAGTCCCAGGTCACAGCGGGAAAGATGCTGCTCTCGCTCAAGTCGCAAGGCCTGGGCGAAGAAGGCCAAGCCAAGCAGGATTACCAAAAGGCCACCACCGCTGTGAAGCAGGGTGTCGCCGAGGCCATCCAGCAGGAACAGATTCCTCCCGGCTATCATGAATCGATCAAATCCTACTTCGATCAGGTCGCCCCGCCGAAGTAATGGTGGCACCAGCCCACTCTTCAAGAGTCAGCGCTGCCGCGATAGCTCCTCTTTCTTGACCAATCTGTTGTCCCACCAGAGCCGCCTTTTCGAAACACGAAGGTGTATCGAGGATCCTTGAGATCAGCTTGGTGGCCCGGGCGACGTTGTAACTTCGGCGGGGAATCCAGTTGCCCACGCCCATGCGAGTGATCCGCGTGGCGTTGTCGGGTTGATCATGTGCGAAGGGAACCACCAGCATTGGTCGGCCCGAGCGCAGCGCCTGACCCGTCGTGCCGATTCCTCCCTGGTGGATGGTCATCAGCCCACGCGGCAAGAGCGCTGCGAAAGGTGCGTATTCGACCACGAGATGGGAGGGATCCACGCGGGATGGGGCATTGCCGGCCAGCGGCCCCACGAGAAAGATCGCCCTCTTGCCCAAACGAACAGCCACTTCCTGGCTGGTTTCATAGAAGTCACCCGCGATCCGGACAGCCGCCGACCCCAGCGTGAAAATCAACGGCGGTTCGCCAGCACTCAAGAAGGCTTCCATCGGCTCGGCAAGACTCCCCAAGTGCGACTCGTCGTGGAACGGGAACCCCGTCTGTACGGTTTTCACTGGCCAATCGGCTTGCGGTCGGGCAAACAAAGGCGAGAAGAGGGCCAGGACGAGAGTCTTCGACTGCGGGTCGGTGAGGACGGGGTTCTCGTTCGACGGTGGCAACTTGAGTTCGTGCCGCAACTTCTGGTACTCACGCAGCCAGCGGTGCACCATGCTATTGGCCACCCAGCGGGTCATCCTCACACCCGGCGGCCCCAACTGGCTGATCCAATTGAAGGGCCAGGGGAAAGGCAACACGGGAGGATCATAGGCCGAGAAAAACGCGACTGGTGCGATCGCGACGGAGGCCAAGGGAATCCCCCGGAGTTCCGCCACCAGTTTCGTCGCCAAGGTGAGCGGATGGGAAACGAACGCATCGCAACCCTCCGCCGCCGCTTGCGTCTCGACGAACATGGTTCGCAGGTGGGGGAGCATCCATTCGCGGATGACATACTGCGTCCCCCGCCGGGCATCCATCGCTTTGACCATGATCTCGGCGTCCAATTCCGGGTCGGGAAGATCGGGGCCCAGCGGCGCGAACTCTATCCCCAAGCCTTCGACACGCTCCCGATATCCCGGTGAAGTGGCCACCACCACCTCATGCCCGCGAGCGAGGAGTTCGCTCCCGATGGAAAGATAAGGATGCAGGTCGCCCAGCGAGCCCAGCGTGGTCAGCAAGAACCGCATGGCGGATCCCAAGAATGAAAAGAGGGAGCAGCAGAATCTGAAGTCGTACCACGATCAAATGTTACTTGGGTGGCGTCTCTCCAGATACCTCACCACGACTGGCCGGATAAGACACGCAGAGCCCCGGGATGCGTGAGTCCCGAAGAGGGAATCATCAAAAACAACACATTGACAGTTCGGAAGCTCCCGATATTACAAAGTATTCAAGGAGCCAACGTGGGTGCCACCAAACCGCTGACAAGTCTGGAAGCCCTGGGGCAGGCGGCGGAATGCCTGCGGGTACTGGCACATCCTCATCGCTTGCGGATGATTCAGATGCTGCTGCGAGGTGACCATACCGTCACCGAGTTAGCGGAGGCTTGCGAACTCCCCACTGCCATGGCTTCGGAGCATTTGCGACTCATGCAGCGGTGCGGGTTTCTCTCGAGCGAGAAGGACGGGCGAAAAGTCTTCTATCGTGTCGTCGAACCTCACCTGAAAAACATCCTGAAATGCATTGAAGATCGATTTGACATGCCGGTGAAACGGTAGATTTTTTTTGGCAAATTTGTTCGATAGTTTCCGAACTGACGACCCTAATGAAGTACAGCAACATCCATTGTGGAGTCCATCATGAGCGTGAAGACCATCTCGCCAAAACAACTGCATGACACGGTCACATCTGGCACCACTGTCGATTTGATCGATGTCCGCACACCGCTTGAGTTCCAGGAAGTCCATGTGGGCTTTGCCCGCAGCGTGCCGCTCGATCAGCTGGATCCCCAACAGATTGCCTCCAGTCGAGACGGATCGCAACCGCTGTATGTCATCTGTCGTTCCGGCGGCAGGGGGAAGCAGGCCTGTGAAAAACTTGTCGCGGCAGGCCACACCAACGTGGTCAACGTCGAGGGCGGAACGCAGGCCTGGGATCAGGCGGGACTGCCGGTTGTGCGAGGCCAAAAAGTGATGTCGCTCGAGCGGCAGGTGCGAATCGCCGCAGGCTCGCTGGTGGTGCTTGGCTGTGCTCTGGGTGCCTTCGTAACGCCTTACGCTTTCGGGCTAGCGGCCTTCGTGGGAGCTGGCCTTGTCTTCGCCGGAGTGACCGACACCTGCGCGATGGGTCTGCTCATTGCCAAGATGCCTTGGAACCGAAGCGTGGCACCTGTCCACCCGCCGTACAACTCGGAGGCCGCCACGACTTCCTCATTATGAAACACCTTCGATTCGGACAGAGCTATCACCCAGGGTCTTTACTCACTCTAGTCCAGCGTCCGGGCCAGCTCTTTCAGTCGGGAGATGATGGCGGTTTCTCCCACAATCGGCAGCTGGCAGGTTCCTTTCTCGCAGACGTAGAGAGATGGTTCCGTTGCCGGATTCAGGCGACCTTCGACGAGTCCGCCGGCGAGTGTTCCCACCAAGCCTGCATGTCCCTTCACGAAGAGGACATGCGGAAGATACAGGTCTCTCATGGCCTGAATGACCGCATCGCTTTCACCCTCCAGGCCGCTGGTTGTGTCGGTTCCTGCCGCTGGGAAGTAGACGCATTCATACGTGGGGCCGAGCCACAAATCGAGAGCGGCCAGGGAGTGGGCCGTCGCCATCGGTGAACGGCTCATCAACCCGGAAGCGGCAGCCAGTGTCTGATAGGTGCGCTCTTCCGCCAAGGCATCACCCGTCAATCGGCTGTATTTCAACAGGGCATTGGCCACCGTCGAGTTGCCGGAAGGTGTCACGTTGTCCTGGAAGTCGCGACTGCGACTGATCAGCGGCTGCGCACTCCGACCCACGTAGTAGAACCCGCCTTGGTCTTCATCGTGAAACTCCTGGAAGAGCTTTCCGATGAGTGGCGCGGCACTGGTGAGCCAGAAAGGATCGGCATCCACGAGAAAGAGGTCGACGAGGGCCTCCAGAAAACAACCGTAATCGTCGAGGTAAGCCCCCTGCCTGGGCACTCCCTCCTGGATCGAGTGGGGCAAACCCAACGAAGATCTGCCCGCCTGGTCCAAAATGGCGCGTGCCGCCCGCTGAGCGGCTTCAAGAGCACGGGCGTCTCCCAACACGGCCCCTGCCCGCGCGAGAGCCGAAATCATCAGCCCGTTCCAGGCGACAATCAGCTTTTCATCACGGGCTGGCGCGACACGTCGGGAGCGATGCTCGAAGAGTTTGGCCCGCAGTGTGGCGAGCTTCCCGTCGATCGCTGATTCCGACAGACCGAATTCACGCCCCAACGCTGCCAGCGTCATGGGAAGATGGAGAATTGTCCGGCCTTCCCAATTCCCCTCGGCCGTCACCCCATAAGCGCGCTCGAAGAGGGCCGAATCGGTGTTGCCTGCGGGATCCCCGGCCAATACCTGGCGGATCTCGGATAGCGACCAGACGAAGTAGCGGCCCTCCTCCCCCTCGCTGTCGGCATCTTGGGCGGCGCAGAATCCACCCGGCAGGACGTGCGAAGGAACCTGCATCTCCCGCAGCACGTAATCGACGATCGACTGTGCCGTCCGGCGGACGAAGTCGGTTTTAAAGTATTGCCAGCCATCGACATACGCACTCAGCAGGAGGGCGTTGTCATAGAGCATCTTCTCGAAATGGGGGACCAGCCAGCGTTCGTCCGTGGCATAGCGGGCGAAGCCGCCGCCCAGATGATCGTGTATTCCACCCCGTGCCATCGCCTCCAGGCCGATCTGGGCGACCTCGGCGGTTTCCGTGGTATCGAACCGATGGGCCAAGCGGAGTGCCAATCGCAAATCCATCGCATGGGGGAATTTGGGGGCTTGCCCGAAACCACCATGCACACGGTCGCAGACTCTGACCAGCGTGCGGCCCGCGTGATCCAAAAGGTTCTCGCCCAGTGCCGATTTCTCGTAACTCTGAGTGCAATGCGTGCGGACGGTATCGGTCAATTGAGCGGCCTGCTCCGTGACCACCTCGCGCCGGGTCTCCCAGGCGTCATGGATGGCGGCGAGGACTTCGGCGAACCCCGGGCGGCCATAGCGGCTTGTCGGCGGAAAGTACGTTCCACCATAAAACGGCTCCCCTTGCGGCGTCAGGAAGACCGACATCGGCCAGCCCCCCTGGTCGGTCATCGCCACAACGGCGGCCATGTAGATCTGATCGAGATCCGGCCGTTCCTCGCGATCGACCTTGATGCTGACAAACCACTGGTTGAGCAGTTCGGCGATGCGCGGGTTCTCGAAGCTTTCGTGCTCCATGACGTGGCACCAGTGACAGGCGCTGTAGCCGATGGAGAGGAAGATCGGCCGGTCGAGTTCACGGGCCAGTTGCAAAGAGGTCTCGTCCCATGGCTGCCAGGCGACAGGATTGTTCGCATGCTGCTTGAGGTAAAGGCTGGTCTCGGCGGAGAGGCGGTTGACGAGCGTCATGGCGGTGTTTCGCTGCTGAAGAATGTTCGAACAAAAGGGGATGTTCGAACAGCGTCGAATCCACCATCTCTAGTTGTTTCAAATGAATCTTAATCGCGGTGCAATTGAGCCGTCCAACCGCCAGAGCCCTCTCGGAGGGTCATTCGTCCCGTCAACATGGCGTCCAGCAGATCGACCTCGATCAGCGGAGGGACCAGGTTTGGCTCGCCAATGCGTGGAGGTATGACCAACCGATACTCACCACCCGCCAGTTGCGTCACCGAACCTCGCGGTGAACCATCGGGGGCGGGAGTGACCAGCCCGGAGTATTCCAAGTAATGCGCACGGTGATGAGGGATCACCTCGGCGCACACGGATTGTCCCTCAATGAGTTCCTCACAAAGATGACCGCCAGCCGCGATCAATCGCCATGTCCAGCACAACCCACCACCGAAATCATCCACCAGCCCAGGAATCTCCAGTAGGAAGTCTCCATGGAGTTTGGGCCAGTCATGTTCGAGCAGTGCAAATCGAGTCATGGGCGGCGAACCGTCAAACGGGGCTGGATCTGTCGAAAAACCTCTCCTCCCTCGATGAGATCCCGCCATCAATTGCCGGAATTTGCGTTCTTCTCAGTGGAAGGCAGAGGCATCGACAAGCCGCGGATCCACGCCAGTCTCTCGGTCGCCTGCGGAAGCCCCTGCGTATAGCTCAGGATCTTGCCGGCGGCACCCAGTTCGTTGGCCCGATGCGCTGCGAAGATTGATGCCTCTTCGCGAACACTCACATCGGCAGTCTGGCCCAACAGCGCCAAGGCCTGATCGACACTCGCCGTATCACGAGGACTGCTTGCCAACAGGCTGGTCGCGAGAGCGCGGGTGGGTGAGTCGGCTTCTTTCAGCAATCGGGCGGCTCCGGCACCATCATTGGCCGCGAACCTCGCCTTGGCCTGAAGCAATGGCGAAGGGGCCAGGGCCGTCGCCCTGGTCGAGCTGGCGTACCAATCGGTCACCGCCTGGGCATTGGCCTGATCGCCAGCCAACTGAAAGGCGGTGGCCAGCATGGAAATGGTGTTGGCGGAGGATGCGGTGGGAAGTTGTTGTTGAACGGCATCGGAATCCGCCGCCGACTCCTGGAGTTGCTTCCACGCTACGGATGGCCCACCCGCTTCGATCAAGCGGTCGACGATCGCCAGTTCGAGATCGAATCGAATGGCCGCATGTTCGCGGTAGGTGAGGACTCCCCGGCGATAGCTCGAAAACGCCTGTCGGGCGGCATCTTCCGTGCGAATTCCCAACTCTTCCTTCAGGCGATCACGGATGGAGGTGACATCGGGGCCGTTGAGCCGCTCCAGGAACTGATCGACATAGATGAGCGACGGGCCGATCGCCATCGTTGCCGCAAATGCCGACTTGAGAGCGGACTGGCTCGTTGAAGCGTCACCCGCTAGTTGGCTGGCCAGAGCCAATTCGCTCCAGGCGACCGCCAACCTTTCCAGCGGTGCCATCGCGGGCAGGGAGGGATTCACCAATCCTGGGGTTTGGGGCCAAGCCACAGGAGCCGGGCTCGTGACGCCCGCCAACAGCTCACGGGCACTCGCAACCAAACCTTTGGCGGCCTCTGGGGAGACACCTGCCACAGCCGTCGCAGCCCGACCAAGTACATAGGCTCTCGCAACGGGAGAGAGGTTGGCTCCGGAGCGATCCATCAGGCCATTCACTTTGGCCAGCAAAGCTTCGGAAGTGATACCTGCGGCAGATTTCGATCCTTCAAACGCGGCCAGTTCCCCGAGCACTTCGATCTGTCGGGTGCCTGTCTGTTTGGCGGCCCACTTCACTGCCTCATTAATGAAACCCCGGCCGGCGGCTGATCGTGCCATCGCACCGGACTGTGGCTCGAACCAGGCCAGTCCGGGCTTGGCTTGGTCCGTGGCGGCGACGGTCGTGTTGAAGTCATCCAGCGCGGGCTGGAGGAGAGCCGAGACCTGTCCGTCCTGCCGCTCAAGCTTCTCCGCGGCTTGTGGAGTGTCGATCAGTCCCGGTTTCCAGCCCACAGAGTATTCGTTCGCCAACTGTGTCGCTTTGTCCAATTCTCCCAGGGCGATCAGCAGGCCACCGAGCCGAGAAGCGGAGATGAGTCGTGATCTTCCGTTGCCGGGTAGCTTCCCAGCCAGGTCGAAGGCGGCCTGTGCGGAGACCTTCGCAGCGGCGGCATCCTGCTTTTTGAGCTGTGCCCAACCGAGTTCGGTCAGAATGGAAATCTTGTAGAAAGGGACGTTCTGGCCCACGCGGTCAAAGGCGGCCAAATGCTCCTGGGCCTTGGGGATGTTCCCCATCAGTGCAAAGGATTCCGAGGCGAGCTGCCGCGAAAAAGGGAGACTTCGATTCTGGCTACCGCGAATGAGCACCGCTTTTTCGATGAGAATCGGCAGCTCTTTGGCAAGCTCCGAGGTTGCCGCGACAACCGGGGGTTTGTCGACGGGGGGAATGGCGGCTGCTTGACCATTGTCGGGTGGCGACGTGGTGGTGGAATTCACAGGGGGAGTCAGTTGAGTCTCCGCCAACAGCCGGGCGGCCTCCACATCGGACATTTTGGTAATATTCACTGTACTGCGGGCCGGTTGCATGGCCACGTAGTAGGCCGCAGCCCCCCCTGCGACGCAGATGGCTGCAGTCACGCCACCCAACAAAACGTAGTTGGGCTTGCGAGGCGGTTCTGGGGGCGATTCCGGCTCGGCAGGTGGCAAAGGGGGGGCTTCAAAGGTCGGCACGAGGCACTTGGGATTCGCACACTTCACCCGCGTTCCGGCGGCCTTTGGTGAGATGTAGCCAACCGTCTCGCACATCGGGCAGACGATTCGAAAAGAACGCTGCTTGGTGGGTGCGACCACGGCAGCGGTGGTTGGCCCGCCAGCCACTTCCCTCTCAAAGGGGGTTTCATCACCCGCTTCCGCTTTGCTTCCGGAGACCGGTTTGGCTGCTGGCTTGGCGACAGTGGCCCCTCCACCGCCAGCTTTCCCAGCGCCGGGCGCCACCGCCGATGGTTTGGCCGCAGCTGGCTTGGCGGGAGTGCCACCCGGTCGGGGGCCCCCCTTCATGGGAGCACCGCAGAAAGGACAGTCGACGGCTTCGTCATCCAGCACCGACTGCTTGCAACTCGGACAGACGGCGAACTCCATGGCGAAGGTCTTTCAAAGTCTGGCGACACCGCAGATATTAGCGGAACCGACCGGCTTCCTGATGGGTGTAGCTGGTGATGTCAATCAGTAGAGATGGGAAAAACAACCGAGACAAAGTGGACGCGAAATGAAGCACCCGGTGGCTGCGCGGTTCCAGAGACTTTATTCAGTTTAAGCCCGTGACGAGTTCAAAAGCGATATCTCGGCCCGAGCTTAATCCACCAGCAGTACGCTCTTGCCGGCTGCAGCGCGGATCACCTTTTCGGCGACGCTACCCACCAGGCTGTCGGCCATGTGGCGGGCCCCGCGACGACCGATCACGACCATGTCGTATCCGCCATGCTGGAGTTCATCGATGATGCCAGCGGCGGCGGCCACCTGACGGGATTCGGGAGTGGCGTCCGCGACCTTGATCTTGAGGGAGATCGCCGATTCTGGAAGACCGTGGGCAACCAGTTTGGCCTTCGCGGATTCCAGTGCCTGCTCACCCAGCGATTTCGACTTCCCCGACCAGGCCGAGGCGAGATCCTTGGCATGCATGCCGACCGTCGCGCTGATCTCGAAGACATGTTCGGGAAGCAGTTCACACACGGTGAAGAGAGTCACTTCGACCGACTTCGAATGGCCCAGCCCCAGTTCCGTAACCAGCGAAATCGCTTTGTCCGACGATCCCGACGCATCCACGCAGAGCAGCAGTTTCAAGATGAGTTCCCTATCAGCAGAGGAGAGGCATCACAGCAGATTTCTTGGAAACAGTCCGCTGAAAAACGGGCGGATCGCCAAGTCGTGACTGTGAAAGGACATGTTGCATCAGTAACTGGAGATGGTACCCCGCCCGCTGCGATTTCAGCAAACGTCGTGAATAGACAACTCATCCCTCCTGTCACGCTTGTCTTGAATGTCTCCCAGACGACGCTTCCTTACTGCCATACTGGCAGTTGCCTGGCTGGATCCATCCCGCAGGCTTCGATACTCGTCTCTCAAGTGGCTCGTCTGATTCTGGGCTTGCTCTCTAAGTCGATGTATGGAATACCGTTGTGGCGGATGGACTCAACCATTCAACGATTCTTGCGGTCATGGCATGTCGCTTGCGGCATTCTCAATTCACCTTTGATTTAGGAGTTGGATGGGATGGCCATTTTTCGATGGGGTAATGCCTGGCAGGCGGTCGGCGATTTCGAGCAGGAAGTTGACCATCTGCTCGCCAGTGTTCTCCAGGGACTGCGCGTCGTCAGGCAGTATCCGGCGGTCAATCTTTACGATCTGCCGGATCAGCTGCTGCTCACGGCGGAACTTCCGGGCATTCGATTGGAGGAACTGGACATTTCCGTCAGTGAAGGCTCCCTGACACTCAAAGGGCGGCACATCGGCCCCGAGAATGTTCCCGACGAGGTGTTCCGCCGCCAGGAGCGCCCCAGAGGCAAGTGGCAACGGATCCTCAAGCTGCCCGAAGGAATTCGGGAGGACGAGGTTTCGGCTCAGTTCGCCAACGGTGTGCTGCTGATCCGTCTGCCGAAGCATCCCCCAAAACCCGTACGACAGATCGCCGTGACAGCCGTGGCCGACGGAGTGTCCGCGCGGGACGGACATCAGGAAATGATCGCCACGCCAGCCCGGCGAATCGTCTCCGAGCAGGGATCAGCTGCCATGACCCAGCCGCCACTTGCCCAGGGAGGTTCCCATGCGGACTGATCGAGATGGACTTCCGCTGGAGGTTGATCGAACAACCTCGCATGCGGGAGATGGAGGTGTTCTCAGCCCCACCAGCCAGGAACAAATCGTTTTCACGCCGCCGATCGATATTTTCGAGCGGCCCGATGGTCTGGTGCTTCTCGCCGACCTCCCCGGTGTGACGCTGGAAACACTGGAACTCCAGGTGCAGGACAACCGTCTGACGCTCTATGGCCAGGTGCAAAGCACCTGGTTGGAAGGGGTGACGCTGCTGCATCAGGAGTACCCTGTGGGACACTTCCTCCGCTCGTTCATTCTGAGCGACGAAGTCGACCACGAGCGGATCACGGCCAAGCTGGCGCATGGCGTACTGGAGGTTTTCCTCCCCCGTGCGACGAAAGCCATTCCCCGAAAGATTGAAGTCAAATCCGACTGATTTTCTGTTGATCGCCTGTGGTCAAACACAGGCACATCCCCAATCGGAGTTGCGAGAAGGCGACTGCGGAAGACGCTCAATCAGGGAGGGGAATGGCCCCGGGAGCAGGCTTGCCGTGGCCAGAGCGAATGTAGTTCGCACGGGACTTCGCGTATTCGTCGAGGGTGATCTCGGGGGCTTCGGCCAGAGCCTCGGATAACCTCCCACTTTGGACACCGGGACTCCCCTCAGCTGACTCATGGAAGTACCGCGTGAGGTATTTTCGACACCAACCGCAGCCGGTTCCCGCTCCACCGCAATCGCTGATCTGGCTGGCGACTCGCGGTTTATGGACGCGGATGAAGTTGATCACCTTTCGCTTGGTGATGTGAAAGCAGAAGCAGACCGTGTCGTTCAATTCCATGATCGGCCCCTGCTGATGTCAGTTTTCGGGATTGGGCGGAGTTGGCAGGTTCTTAGGATTCGGAACATTCTCCAAGCCGATTCGAAGTGTCGAGCCCAGCAATGTCCACCTTCCGCCCGAACCTTTGAACGCCGTGTCGAGTAATTCTCGAACGGTGAGATGCTCGCGCTCGAAGTCGATCCCGCCGTCCAAAACGGCCTTCAAGTCCTCGGGCGATGCATCATCCGCCAACTGCATTTTCGCTCCGAGGAAATCGGCGGCAGATTTGGCGATTTGACGCCGGGTGAGATTTCCCCCCGTGCGAAATCGCTGAAGGGTCATCTCCAGATTGGCAGTCACATCGCGATCCGTCTCGGCCACGACGTTCGCCATTGGAGCGGAGACTTCCTGGGGAGGAGAACCGACCGGCACATCGGTCTTCACCGTTCCAGTATCCTGGCCGGGAGTTGTCACCGGAATGGTTGTTTCCGCCACAGGACTGTCGGGAGCCGCCTGAGGTATGAGACCTCCAGAAGGCGTTGTCGGATTTGAGGAAAGTTGCGGAACAGGTGTTTCCCGGGGCGGAAACAGCACCGGATCGCCGGGGGAGGAATCATTGAGATCGACACCTTCGGCGATGGTGAACATGCGGCGGACGACAAGATCGTTCGTCTCAGGAGGAAGTTCGCGCACGCTTCCATCCGCCATGAGCAGCAGCAAACCCGGCTGGCCCACCACTCCGAAGCCATCGGGACCGTCGATCACGGGTCTGGCCGTCAATGGCCGTATCGAACCAAGGCCTCCGCCCGCCCAGGAACCGAGTTCCCTTTGGACGCTGGCGACCATCGCGGTCTGGCTCAGGCCGTCGAGAATGTCCTTTTGCCGGGTCGTGCGCCCGTAGGCGAAGACTCCCGCCAGCGCTGCGTCGACGGGAAGCATGGGACCGTCGACGCCTACTCCCGCCACACCGACAAGTTGCGTGGCGGGATAACCGTCGAGTCCGACCAGCCCGTCGTTCTCATTGGTCAGCAGGGAATTCATCCGGCGGCGAACAAATCGATCATTGGCCGGCTCCCGCCAGGATCCCGTGGATTGAGGAAGCGGCAAGGGTGGCTGGGTGTCGGCCACGTACCGGCTGATCCAGCTCCAGCCGTCATCGGGCACCGGGCCTGATCCTG
>PNLE01000145.1 GCA_013822855.1 Planctomyces sp. | reverse complement strand
GGCAGTATCGCGGCAAGCAAATTCCGGAGGGCCAGAAGTCTTATCTGGTGACCCTTTCTTACCGCTCCCGCGAACGCACGTTGACCAGCGAAGAAGTCGAAGCGGCCCAGCAATCGGTGATCGGGCTGTGCCAGCAGGAACTGGGAGCTATCGTTCGGATGTGATCGTGCTTCCGGAAGTGACCGAGCGACCGCTGTCGCCCTAGAACGCGGCTGGTGTGCTGGCTGATTTCTGAGAGCCGGCCCTTGGCTTCTCCCCAGTCAGCTTCATCGTTTCAAGCATGAGCGGGACACCCTTGGCGAGAAAGTTGGTGGCGTCGGAATCGGCGGGCGTCGCCACCACCACCGCCACCTGCACGTCCTGCTGTTGGATCAGATAGATATCGAAGAGGTACTGCACGCCGTCGATGGATTGCATGGGGCGCAGGTTGATCACCGTGAAGTTCTTGTCCGGCTGATACCCCACACCCTTGGGATACTTTTCCTGCGAAGATCGCCGCTGGTCTTCCGGGATTGAAAGGATCTGCCAGAATCGATCCAAAAAGTTCTGCGAGAACTGCGGAGCCTTCTCGATCTGAGTGGCTTGGGAAAACATCGAATAGTTGCTGATCACATAGATGAACGCCTTGCGGGGAGCGACCGTCCCGTTGACGTTTGCATTGACCGTCGTTTGCCAGGCCCCCAACAGACCGGGAAACTCGAAGTTCAGATAGTCCGGTTGCCGGGGATCGATCAGGACGGGAACGGGCTGACCCTCTTCCACCTTGGGTGGCACGGGCTTGGGCATGAGTTGGAATTGCCGTGGTGCCCGGAGTTCGACACCCGAATCACGCCAAACCGGCCCCAGGTTTTGATCCAAGACTTCCATGTAGCGGAAATACTTGTTCGTTTCCTCAAGACGGGCTTCGTAGGCCGCTGCTCCGCAGCCGCAAATCGTGATGAGGGACAGCATCGCCCCGCAGGCCAACCGAACACGCGAACCGATGGGTGTCGAGGTAGTCGTCGTCACTGATCCATCCATTCCTGCTGGGCTTCGTTCTCTGAACCGGCGCTGGCTTCGCTCCATCGGAAATCCAAAACGCCATCACCATGAGCCGCAGTGGGAAGGATCAAAGAATCTTTGGTGATTTTCGACGATCCGATGCCACCGGCTTGCCCGGCGAAGGTAACGCACCCCATCGCGACAAACCAGTCCATCAGCGAAGGTGAAATCGGGTAGGTTGAACTCAAGAGAGCCCGCGGATGCGTCCCGACGGCAGTCCATTGTGGATCAATTCCAGTCGTCGATCAGTTCACGAAGCCGGCTGTCGTAGTTGTCTTCAACCTTGGCGCGTGCTTCCGTGTTCTCGTTTTCGTAGGTCTCTGTCACACTTTCCCGGGATGCTGGCCGGGAGACGGCCGCAGCAACGCCACCGGCGGCGACAACCGCTGTTGCCGGGGATCGTACAGGCTCCGCCTCTGCCCCCGACGTCACCGGAAGGAAGACTTCGCGGTGATTGGGTGGAGGAACTTGGGGACCGCTGGAAGCCGCGGGCCGATAGCTCGGTGTGGGAGTGGTCGTAGGGGAAGGGGCGAAACCGGTCGCAGGCGAGGCGGAACTGGAGCGGGATCCGACAAGTGCCGCGGCCGCCTGGGCTTCGACACGCTGCATGACCGTTCGCCGCCGGGGGTCAAACCGGGCCAGCTTGTTGAACAGGTCCTCCTTCGAGAAGCTGGTCTTGACGATGTAGTCGTGAGCCCCGGCCTGGATGGCTGCCATCACCGTTTCGCGACTGCTGTCGGAAGTGAGCATGACCAGCGAGACTTTCGACAGGCTGGGATGGGCGCGGAAGTGCTTGAGAGTCTTGATCCCGTCCCAACCCGGCATCTGCACGTCGATCAGCACGATATCCGGAGGATGCTCGGCAGCCTTGAAATATCCTTCGGCACCATCGGAAGCGACGGCGACAAGATAGTCCTTGCGGAGGAGCGACATGATCAAGCTGCGAAACAGCGGATCATCGTCGATCACCAGGACGCGAGGGCGGTCGTTCGATGGGAAGTCATTCATCGAAGGGTAAGCACCCATGTTGAAGAAATGCGTTGTTTGCCAGATGGAGGCGGGGGGAAACTCGGCAATCAACATCGCCACAATGCTATTTTCGCCGAGAAGCCGAGGCCTTCAAGCCTCCGCGTCCTTGTCGCGATTCCCCAACACGAGTCTACAACACGAACGGCAACAACCCGACGCCAAGTTGATGTTTTCCGCAGGCTGGCGTGGTTGAGGTACAATCACGCAACAACCAAGGCCGTTTGTAACAGATCGAACGAACCTGTCTGTGGAGAGGATTTTGCGGTTGTGTCGGTTTCGCCACAGTCAATCACCGAGAATTTGAAGTCGAAACTCCGATTCCCATCGAGCGATTGGCAATCAGCACTTCGCTCAAGCAACTCAGTATTCCAATATGCAGACCCCAGCTCGATTTATTTTCCCGGGAATCGAATCGTTCCGTCCCAGTCTTTTGGTGCCTGACGGTTGTTCATGGCGATTTGCTGAATCAGGAGGTCCTGGGCTCGATCGCTGCTGGGCATAGCATGGAGGCGATGATACGCCTCTTCCCAATCCCCTTGAATGAACCGGTCCACACCCTCTTCGTAAGCCCTGAGCTGCTGATCCGAGAGCAGGGGGAAATCTTTCTCGGAAGGAAGGAGTTCATGCACCACCACGGGGCGATCCATCCCGTACGGCAGGACACGGGCCAGCTTCCGCAGACGCCCCTCCTCCGCCGGCAAACGCTGTCTCACCAGTGCGGCCGTCGTTTCATCGAGCAGGATGGGCACCCGCAGCTGCTTGGTCAGTCCTTCCAGTCGACTCGCCAGGTTTACCACCGGTCCGAAGACCGTGACCTTGACCTGTTCCAGAGTGCCGATCTTTCCGGCTACCGCTCGACCATGGGCCAGGCCGATCCCCATGGCGAAATCACCCAACGGGTGGTCTTTACGTCCTCTCTTACTTTCGAATTCGCTGCGAATGGCCAGAGCCGCCCTGCAGGCGTTCACAGCCGCGTCGGTCGAAGGGAACGGCCACCCCCAGAAGCCCAGCGTCGCGTCTCCTTGGAAATCGCCCGTGACGCCGCCATGCGAGAGGATCTGTCGGGTCATGACCCCCAACGCCCGGCTGACACGATCCAGCAGTCCCAGAAGATCGCCACTGGCGTTCTCGGCGGTTTGCGAGAAGCCTCGCAAATCGCAAAACATCACGGTGACATCGCACTCACAGGGTTCGAGCAACGTGGTGTCGAGATCGTCACCCAAAGCCGCCAGGATCGGCGGCGCGAAGAACTGCCGCAGACCGGATCGTTGACGCTCCCACCGACGCGACTTCAGCACCGCCCCGATGATCTGCGAGACCAGTTCGGTGAATTTGACGTCGGCATCGAGATGCGAACGATCGATGTCCAAGGCCGTCGCAGCACCCGGCAAATTGCGTTTCCCGGCCAGATAAAGCCCTGTTTTCTGGAGCGTCAGGCCTTCGACGGGTGTGCAGCAGGCCCAATCAAGATCCGAGGCGAGCGTGTGTTCGATCATGTGGGGTTGGGAAGGATCCCAAACCTGGAGCACGCTCCGAGGTTCGGCTTGACCCAGCGATTCCCGCACCAGCCGGCGACTGGGCCGGAACTCGCCGGCCGTCTCGCGACGTCGATCCCAATGGAGAACGCGGACCGTGTCGCCAGCGGCAAATTCCACAATGGCCGCCGCTTCCGCGTCGACCACTCCCCGCAGGAGCAGATGGCAAAGCTTCACATGAAGTTCGGCATCGCTGCGGGCTCCCGCAATCACCTCGGGGAGATGGGTCAACACCTCGATCCGGTTCTCGGCATCGGGATAACGCACCTTCTTGAGCGATTGCGAACTGAAGTTGACTTGTGCCACGGCGGGGTCGTCCGCCGAGGGGGTCAATCCATTGCTGCTTCGGCCGGAGACCCCCGAGACGATCTGCAGGAGCGTGGAGCCCACCACGATGTGCTGACCGATTTCAATCCGGCAGGAATCGACCTCCTTACCCTCAAAAAACAAGGGATTCTTGGAGTCCGATTCCCGCCGGGCGACGACATGGTCGCTCTGCGGCACCAGCACCAAATGCTTTCGCGACACCAGCGGATCGTCCACGAGCGGAATATCGCAAGTCGCCGCACGGCCCACGATGAGGGAGTGGCCTTGATGCAGGGGAAAACGACCAGAAGGTCGACCATCCGAGTGGCGAACAACAACCTCGTACATCCCTGCCCTTCAGCTATATGTTCGTCAGTTCGAGTTCTTGTGGGTTGGTTCGCGGCGCGGCGTCCCCGTCCATTGCGAAGCATCGGCGGCAAACAGCTGGCTTCCAGGCAAACGACGTTTTTTGCCGGTCCGATCCGTGAGGGCGGCGATCAGGATCAGCCAGGTGATCGCCACGATCCCCACCACGAGGAAAACCCCCGTCATCGCAAAGACTCCCAGACGACTGCGCATGTCGTCCACCGGCCCGTCGATATCGGCCTGACGCTCCTGGACGATTGCGATCCAGGTGGTCTGCTCCACGGGACTGAACGCCGCCAGCCAGTTGCCGCCGTACTCCTCGGGTGCCAGTTTGGACACGGGATCGGCGTAGCTGCGGGTGCGATCAAAGCGGATCGCCTCTTCCGACCCCGGTTTCAACTCTTGAAGTTTCTCAAGATCCGCGAAGGCTTCGGCATCGAGAGTCAACGAGAGAAACTGCTCCAGCGTGAGTTGGGACAGATGCTCGTCGTTCATCCAGGGATGTGCCAGGAGTTTCCACTCCCGGTTATCAACCAGGGCAATCACCCGGCTCACACCGTCGGCGTAGTTGTCCCTCAGCAGTTCCTCGTACTCAACCAGCAGTTCCCCCAAATAGATGGATCGGGCCAGCACGCCGATCACCTTTTTCGGATCGTCGTAGTCGAAGATCGGCACCGAAAGCGCCACCTTGTAGCGGCCCGTCGTGGAACTGGTGTAGACCATTGATAGGTGGGGTTTGTCGATGGGCGACAACCCCTCGGGGAGCTGTTGCGGCGAAAACTCCTCGTTCCGTCCGTGAAAATAGTCTCGGTGGGCGAAGTTTTCATCGAGACTCACCTCGCTGGTCGGCTCGCGCCAGATCTGGATGCCGCGGGCATTCTGCAAGAACCAGCTGTCATCCATCTTTCGCCGCTCGACGCGGTGCCGATCGTCGACCTCCTGCTTGAGTTCCGAAAGAAGTTCATTGAGCCGCGCCCGCGCTTCGGGCGGCTGATCGGCCAGTTCCGCAACAGTTCGTTGAACGCGGGGGTATTGGGCGATCCGAAGCAACTCGTCGAAACGGTCGAGGATCTCCCGTTCGATGCTGCGGGCCAGCAGATTGGCCGAAACAACATCGCTCTCCAGCGCGCGATCCGTCAGCCGCACGCGTGCCGTGGTCACGGCGACGCGCATCGCCTCGCCCGCCAACGGTGTCATGCAGAGCAGGAGAATCACGGGCAACAGCAGACCCAGCACGAACATCGGGCGGCGGGATCTTTGGCGTTCGCGAAGAGTCAGTTGGTCGAAAATAGCTTGGGCGTTGGGGAATCGTCGTGCCGGATCGGCTTGCAGGCAACGATCGACAATCTCGGCCAAGGGGCCGTCGACGCCGGAGATCGTCCGATGGGCGGAAGGAGCGGGACTCTTCCGGACGATCTCGCGATAGAGCCGCAGCCGCTCCTCAAGGGACTGGGCATGTTTGAGCGATTCCTCATGGGCTGCGGTGCGGTGGGGAGGTTCGCCCACAAGCAGGTGGTAGAGGATGGCTCCCAGGGCATAGACGTCCCAGCGGGCGTCGGGAACCGCCTTGAGATCCGCCTGCTCCGGAGCCATGTAGAACAAGGTTCCCAGCGCGTGGCTTTGTTCCTCCACCAGCCGCGACTGGCCGAAATCGCATAGGCGAGGCTCCAGATCCTGATCGAGCAGAATGTTCGCTGGCTTGAGATCGCAATGCAGAATCCCACTGCCGTGGGCGTGAACGAGGCCCCGGGCGATCTGCATCGCCATATGGACAGCCTCCACCGGTCGCAACGGCCCCTGCTCCAGCAAAGTCGCGAGGGAACCGTTGGGGAGGTACTCCATCACGTAGTATGGAGGTTCATGGTCCCAGCCCACCGCCAGCAGACCCACGATCTGCCGCGAGGTGTAGAGGACCGCGAGTTTCTCGACCTCCCGCGACAAAAGTGCCCAATCGACGCTACGCCGGTTGGTGTAGAACTTGATGGCGACCTGCTTGCCGGTGTTGGTTTCTCGCGCCAGCCAGACCGAACCGAACTTCCCTTCCCCGATCGGCTCGAGAATGCGGTAGCCGGGGATGTTCGCCGGGGCATTCGCCAGCAATCCGGATGTCGCCGAAGAACTCAGGCTGCGGCTGTGATCCCGGGCATCGGCTGACTGATCGAGCGTTTCCTCCAGGTCCGCCGTCGATCCTTCGCCCTTGCCACCGGCCACACGGGCAGGATTCCCGTCGTCTGATGGCGGGCCGTTGGCTGCGGTTTCCGGCGAGTCCGTCATGGCGACTTCGTCATCAAAGGTCGTTGGCGAGGCATCAACTGGAAGGATGGCCTGATGATGACCAGCACGCATCATTGGCTCCCACCACCTTGGCATCTTACTGGGGGAAAAGAAACGGAGCGGATGCTAAAAACTCCGACACCGCGAGGGACTGTCGGCGGCCTCAAATTGAGGCAAGATGGGGCGATTTGTTCACGGTTTTTGCCGGTGCCTGTTCGTTGTGACGAAACTCCCGTCATGGTAGACTTTTGCGTCTGCGAACGCATTCTTGGCAAGCTGGAGGGACATGGACGGAAAGTCTTTTGTCACTTTGGTTTGCGTGAGGGGCAACGACGCCCTTCAGCGGTCTTGCAGAAGCCATCCAGACAGGAGTGACCGCGTTGTCGAACGGGGACATGCCGCCAGCCAATCCAGCGCCGCTTCCGGAGCGAATTCTTCCGGTTCCCATCGAAGGGGAAATGCGGACGAGCTATGTCACCTACGCGATGAGCGTGATCATCAGCCGTGCCCTGCCCGATGCCCGTGACGGCCTCAAGCCATCCCAGCGACGCATCCTGGTCGCCATGAACGATCTCAACCTCGGGCCAAGCTCCGGCCGCGTGAAGTGCGCGAAGATCTGCGGCGACACCAGCGGCAACTACCACCCCCACGGCGACGGATCAATCTATCCCACGCTCGTGCGCCTCGCCCAAAACTGGAACATGCGAGAAACCCTGATCGACAAACAGGGGAACTTCGGTTCGCTGGCGGGCCTGCCCCCTGCGGCCATGCGTTACACCGAGGCGCGTCTGTCGGCGGTCGCCTCGGAAATGTTGGATGACCTCAAGCGGGACACCGTCGATTATGTGCTGACCTACGATCAGCGCAATCGCGAGCCGGTCGTCCTCCCCTCCCGGTTTCCCAACCTGCTCGTCAATGGTTCGAGCGGCATTGCCGTGGGGATGGCGACGAGCATTCCGCCGCACAACCTTGCGGAAGTCTCGCAGGCGGTGGTCCGCATGCTGGAGGATCCCGAGGTTTCCATCGACGAACTGATGGAAGTCCTCCCCGGGCCGGACTTCCCCACCGGCGGAATCATCTGCGGGCGCTATGGCATCCGGCAGGGTTATCTCACCGGCCGCAGCACGCTCACGCTCCGTGCGAAGACCAAGTTCATCACCGAGAAGAACACGGACATCATCGAAGTCACCGAGATCCCGTACCTCGAGACCCGCGACCGCATCCGTGAAAAGCTCGAACAGCTGGTGCGGGACGACAAGATCAAGGGGATCTCGCGGATCATCGACCTGACGGATCGCACCACCCCGGCCTGGCAGGTCTGCCTGCACATCGTGCTCAAGCGCGACGCCGACAAGGAGGTGATCCTCAACCAACTGTTTCAGTATTCTCCCCTGCAGTCGACCTTCAGCGTGATCCTGCTGGCTCTGTCCGGCAACCGCCCGAAGACGATGACGATCAAGGAAATGATCGGCGAGTTCATCCGCCACCGCATCACCGTCATCCGCCGCAAGACCGAGTTCCAACTGGCCGAGGCCCGCAAGCGCAAGCACACGATCGAAGGCCTCTTGATCGCGCAGCTCAACATCGACGAGGTGATCCAGACGATCCGTTCGTCCGGTTCCCGCGCCGAAGCCAAGGAGCGGTTGCAGGCGATCGTCGTCCCGAGCGCGATGGTGGCCCGGGCGTTGGGTGACGCCGGTTTCGCCGAATTCCAGAGTGAACAGGGTGTCCGCGAGGCTTATTCGCTCTCCGCCAACCAGACCGAGGCGATCGTCTCGATGCAGTTGGGTTCGCTGGCCAATCTCGAGCAGGAAAAGCTGCGGGGCGAGCACCAGAAGCTGATTGAAGACATCCTGGGTTACCTCCATCTGCTGAGCGACGAGGGCAACATCCGCACCGTCATTCGCGACGAGATGCAGCGGCTGGGGGACAAGTACGGCAACGCCCGCCGCACCGAGATCTCCGAGGAAGAGCTGAGCGATGTCGACAAGGAAGACTTGATCCCCGAAGAGATGATGGTCGTCACGCTCACGCAGCGCGGCTACATCAAGCGTCTCCCGATCCACACCTACCAGGCGCAGAACCGGGGTGGCCGGGGTGTGATGGGTGCGAAGGCGGACGAGGAAGACGTCATCCAGGATCTCTTCATCTCCAGCACTCACGACTGGCTGCTGTTCTTCACGGACAAGGGCCGCGTGTTGTGGCAGAAGGTGTACGATCTGCCGCTGCAGAGCCGCACCAGCAAAGGCCGCGCGCTCGTCAACCTCCTTTCGCTCCAGGAGGGGGAACAGGTCGCGACCTGCGTCAACACCCGCACGTTCGAGTTCGATCGATATCTCGTCATGGCCACCCGTGCCGGTGTGGTGAAGAAGACCTCGCTCGACGCCTACAAGCGGCCCACTAAGGGGGGGATCATCGCCATCAACCTCAAGGAGGGGGACGCGCTGATCGAAGCCCGCATCGTCGGCAAGCAGGACGACATCCTGCTCTCGACGGCCAACGGCATGGCGATCCGCTTCGCCCAGTCCGATGCCCGCGCCATGGGCCGCAACACGAGCGGCGTTCGCGGCATCAAGCTCAAGAAGGGCGATGAAGTCATCGGCATGGTCGTCGCCGATCCCCAGATGACGCTCCTCACCATCTGCGAGAACGGGTACGGCAAACGCACCCCGTTCGGCTACATCGAGCCCGCACCGGTCGCCGAAGAGCCTTCAAACGGCGAAGAAGCTCCGGTGGAAGGAGTCATTGTCGAGGAAGAACTGGCCGACGCCCTGCCGGAAGAGCCCGAAGCCGAAGAGTCCACGGGCGAAGCTGTTGCGGAAGAAGGCGAGGAAGCGACCCAATCATCTCGCTCGTACCGTCGGCAGAATCGTGGCGGGATGGGGGTGCGTGACATCCGCACAACGACCCGCAACGGCAAGGTCGTCAAGACGCTCGCCGTCACCGATGGCGACCATGTGCTGCTCGTGACGGCCGGCGGAAAGATTCAGCGGGTCAGGGCTGTGGAAATCAGTGAGATCGGCCGCAACACCCAGGGTGTGCGGGTGATCAAACTGGTCGATGGCGATCGCGTCGCCTCGATGGCCCGCATCCCGGCCGATCTCTGCATCGAAACGGCGGAGTTGCCGGCCCCGACAACCACCACCGAGCCGCCGGGTGCGACCACCGAAACCAATCTGCCACCCACCGACAACACTCCAACCACTCCAGAAGACATCTCCCCCGCTGAAGATGCTTCCGCCGAAGAGTAAGTCACGACCAGCCGAATTGATCGTCCGCACCGACCGAGAGGTTTCGCCACCGCAGTCCACCGAGGCAATCGAGAATCCATGAAAGCAGAATGGTCGCGGCGTCATGTGCTGGGGCTCGAGGATCTTTCGGCCGACGAGATCACCACCATTCTCGACGAGGCGGCCCGCTTCAAGGATCTCGCCGACCGGGGGGAAGCGCGGCATACCCTGCTCAAGGGTGTGACGGTCTGCAACCTTTTTTTCGAGCCTTCCACTCGAACCAAGACGAGCTTCAATCTGGCCGCCCGCCGGCTGGGTGCCGACACGGTCGACTTCGCGGCGGCGGCGAGCAGTCTCTCCAAGGGGGAGACCTTCATCGACACCGCCCGCAACATCGAAGCGATGGGGGTCGACCACATGGTCGTCCGCCACAGCACGTCGGGCACGCCGTATATCCTCACGCAGCACCTGCAAACCGGTGTCGTCAATGCGGGGGACGGTACCCACGAGCACCCCACCCAGGGACTGCTCGACCTCTTCACGATCCGCGAACATCGCGGCACCCTGGAGGGTCTCACGGTTGCTCTGGTGGGCGATATCCTGCACAGCCGCGTGGCGCGATCGAACATCTGGGGGCTCAAGAAGCTGGGGGCGAAGGTCATCGTCTGCGGCCCGGCGACACTCATCCCGGCCGAGATTCACAGGCTGGGCGTGGAAGTCAGCTACCAGCTCGACGACATCCTCGAACGGACAGACGTCATCAACCTGCTGCGCATCCAGTTCGAGCGGCAGCGGGGAGCGTTCTTCCCCTCGATCTACGAGTATGCGCAGTTCTATGGCATGACGGCGGATCGCATCCGCCGCGCGAAGAAGGACGTGCTGATCCTCGCCCCCGGCCCGATCAACCGGGGTGTCGAGCTGACGCCGGAAGTCGCCGACGGGCCGCACAGCGTGATTCTCGGCCAGGTGACCAACGGACTCTTCGTGCGGATGGCGACACTCCACCTCATGCATCAGGCCCGTGAAAAGCATTTGGCCTCGAAGTGATGGCATTGATGCCGAAAGATCGCTCTTCAACTAAAGAGCACTGCCGGTTTTGTTGAATGTTCTGAGTTGTCGACGGGAGATTTCGAGATGGCATCGCTGCTGATCCAAGGGGGCCGCGTGATCGACCCCGCCAACCAGGTCGATCAGCTGCTGAATCTCGTCGTCATCGACGGCGTCATCGCGGAGTTGACCTCCGGCTGCCCCAAGACCGATGCCGTCATCCCGGCGAGTGGCCTGATTGTTTCGCCGGGTCTGGTCGATCTCCATGTGGCTTTGCGGGATCCCGGCTACGACGAAGACGAGGGGACCGCGTCCGGAACCAAAGCGGCCTTGGCGGGGGGATTCACCACCATCGCCGCCCTGCCCGACACCCTCCCCGTCGTCGACAACCGGGCCAGTGCCGAGTTTGTCGTCCTGCAGGCCGAACGGGCGGCGAATTGCCGGGTTGTCCCTCTGGGCGCCATTACGCGAAATCATGACGGAGCGGAATTGGCGGATCTCGGTCAACTAGCCGCGGGTGGGGCGGGCGGTTTCACCGATGCGACCAAAGCGGTCCAGAGTGCCGAGATCATGCGCCGGGCCCTGGAATATGCCCGCATGCTGGGCAAACCCCTTCTGAGCGTCCCCCAGGATCCGACCCTTTCCGCCGGGGGCCTGATGCACGAGGGCTATTACTCGATGGTGCTGGGGCTGCGCGGAATTCCCGCCGCCGCCGAGGAGATCATCGTGGCCCGGGACATCGCCCTCGCCGAACTGACGGGCGGCCATGTCCACCTGATGTGCCTCTCCACCCGCAACAGCGTGGGGGAAGTCCGGCGGGCCAAGAGCCTGGGGATCCGGGTGACGGCGGATGTTTCGCCGCATCATCTGGCGCTGACCGACGCCGAGATGGCCAAATACGATGCGAACCTGAAAGTCTCCCCTCCCCTGCGAAGCCGGGAGCATGTGGACGCCCTGATCGAAGGACTGGTCGACGGGACGATCGAATCGATCAGTTCGGATCACCGGCCCTTCGCCGCCGAAAAGAAAAGCCGGGAACTGGACCACGTTCCGTTCGGTGTCAGCTCGCTGGAGACAGCGCTGGCCGTCTGTGCGATGACACTCATCGAACCGGGACACCTCGACTGGCCCGATCTGTTGCGTCTGCTCACCTGCGGTCCCGCCCGGATTTTGGGGCTTAAGGCGGGGACGCTCTCGATTGGCTGCGCCGCCGACATCACGCTGATCGATCCCTCCGCCACATGGACCGTCGACACGAACCAGTTCCACTCGCGCGGGCACAACACCCCGTTTCAGGGAAAAACGCTGCGTGGGCGGGTGCTCCAGACAATCGTAGGTGGAGAAGTCCGCTTCCGACGCCAATAATTCACAGGATTCCCATTGAGCGTCGGTGAGTCGTCGACCTCTCCACGACGAACATGGTGCAAGATGGGATGCATTTGACGATTCCTGGCGTGGGGGCATCCGGCGATGGCCCGTGACTACCATCTGATCGATGGCTACAACCTGATGCATGCCGCCGGACTGGCGCGAGTCCGGTACGCGCGGGGCGATCTCGAACGTTGCCGGCATCGACTTCTGTTGCGGGTGAGCGAACTCCTCACCGAAGACGAGCGGGATCGCGCCACCGTGGTTTTCGATGCCAGGGAAGCCCCGCCCGGTGGCATCCGCAGACATGTGTTTCGCGGCATGGGTGTCGAATTCGCCGAACCCGGCACCGAAGCCGATGACCACATCGAGCTGTTGATAGAAACGCACTCGGCGAGCCGCCAGATATTGCTTGTTTCGAGTGATCATCGACTTCAAAAAGCCGTCAAGCGTCGGCATGGACGGTCGATCGACAGCGAGCTGTTTCTCTCTCAATACACCCGGCGGGCGATGTTGCGGGATCAGGACGCCCTCGTTCGTAAGGAACCCGATCCATCGACCACCGCCCAGAAAGTCGAACTGGAATTCTGGTTGGGCGAGTTCGAGGATGTTGATCCACGGCAACTCAAACGGGAACTTCCCAGAGAGATTTCCGAGGCCCGGTTTCTCACTCCGAACGGCAATCCTCCCGATGCCGCGAAGACTGCGATTCCGAAAGAACTGATGAATGAGGAGGAATCGCGGAGAACCCGTTGGGAAGAAGAGATCGATGAGTTGCAGGATATTCTCGACGATCCGGCATTGACCCGCGACTGGCTGGAGTCCGGGAACACGGGCCGGATCAAGCCATTGAGGGACGATTGATCGCCACGAATTTGCCGGCTCGAATCCTGCCCGGACTTCAGCGTTTGTTTCGCTTGGCCTTCTTGGTTCGTGGACGGGTCGAGCGTCCGGGATTCGGCAAGACTTTTTCGACACGCAGCAGCAGCAGTCCGACAACAAGCCCCGCTCCGGCCAAAAGGCCCAGCGTCAGCAGCGTCCAGAGATCGCTGAAAACAAAACGGGTTCGCGGCCAGATCGCAGTCCATTGCCAAGCGACGAGGTAGCTGGCCACTCCGAGACTGGGTCCGAAGGGAATCATTTGCACCCGCCCGAACAAGTGACTGATCAACGCATGACCGATC
>PNLE01000144.1 GCA_013822855.1 Planctomyces sp. | reverse complement strand
TCCGCCCGGCTGTCGCGGATGGAAACGACTTGGCGCGAGCGGCTGGTTGGCACCGACTCGGGCCTTCGCCAGCAAGCCGTCGCGACGCTCTTGGAATTCGACCGGCTGAGCGATGCGACCACCCAGGCCGCCGCCGATCTGTTCGATCGCCCCGAGGCGGAAGCCCGCCGCGCCGGCCTCACGCTCCTCTCGAAACCCTGGAAGCAATCCCAGCGGTTCGCCGAGAAAGCCATACGGCTGCAAAAAAGCGATGCCGAGCAGGATGTCCGCTATCAGGCGGGCGAATTCGCCAATGCGATCAAGAAAGAACCCCAGGAGCCAGGCTCCGGCTTCTGGACCCGCCTGATCCTCTGGCTCGCCACCCTCACCGCCACCACCCTCTACCTGAAACGCGATACCCTCCGCAGGAGAGCCGCGTGAAAAAGCGATGGCACATGTGATCGCAAGATACGCAATATATGACATTTCAGTGTTCTCTAAATGTTCTTGGATTTCGCGATCGGGAGGGGGTGAAGCACTCATCGAGTGCGACAGCGTGGCACCGGCATCCGAATCGACCCGAAATTAGGCACTCTCGGTCCAGATTCTTGTGTTGCTATCCTACGATCCGAAGTCATCTCCCGAATCCATGAGGCTGGCAAGAGAGGGAACTACCCAAAAAGGCCTCCCTGCGAGAGGCCCGCAGGATGTCTGGGTAAAACAAGACCCTTCACTCTATCGCCTCTTGTTGCGCCCCACCCCCGTGCCTTCTTTCCCCGTACTCACGAGGGTACTCGGTGCAGGTCGTACGTCCCTTCTCACCGCGACTCCTCTTCATCATTCTCGCACTGCGCAAATACAGGTTCGCAATCAGGAGCCTCGTGCGCGCTTCAATCGGAACATAGCTCTCGGCGTGTCATACCCGCAGCCGCATGAACAAGACCGGCACGGGTGTGTCTTGTCGACATTCAATGCGTCATTTCAAGTTGTGATTCGTATCAATTCAACAGCCTTCGCCTCGCGCTAAGTCTCTTGAACCGCCGGCGCACCGGTTCCCATGACAATCCGTGACATCCGGTGAGAAGATGCAGTCCAAATCCTGCCACGCTGACCCGGCAGAACGGGAAACCACTCGATGACAACATCGAATCGTCTTCTGATTTCAGGGTGTAGGGTAGGTGTCGCTTGGCGGCCGGTTCATCAGGTTCGTACAAACGACGATCGGGGAGTGATGGCAGGGTCGTGTATTGCGAACCGTTGCCGGGAAGCATGTTGTCGAGTTTGAATCCCGTTGCCCATTTCACTGCGGGCAACCGGTCATTCATGCCTTGGCGTTGGGAAACACCCGGACCGCTTCGGCTGTCGACACGGGACACGCCCGCATTCTGCGGTTATGATCTTGGTGCGTCGACATTCGTCGCTGAAGATTTCCCGACCAGCGAAGGATCAAAGGCTGACGAGGGGATTGACGCCTGTGAAATTACAAGATGGCGTGTGGTTTCAAGAGGTGTCGAGCGCGAAGGCGCTGACGGATTCAATCATGCCCCAAATGAAAACTCGGCGAAAACACTGCTGATCGAGAAAGAGAAGCACAAAAATGAAGCGGCCGAATCGAAGACTCCTCAACATGCTGCTGGCTAGCACGGTTTCTCTCGCCTTCCTCACTGGCTGCGCGAAGAAAAACGATCCCGTCTCCGCCGCCGCTCAGGCTGACAAGAAGGCGGGTATCGCCGTGCCCGGCATCGCGGATACGAAGGCCATTGCCGAGGAGGCGTTCATCTTCGGGCTGCCTCTGGTGATGAATTACGCGGTGATGCAGGAGTTCGCCGTCGACAAGAACTCGGGCCAGTTCAAGGCAGGCTTCAATGAACTCAAGAACGAGCACCGCGTCGCAACCCCCGAGGACACGGCGGTCATCACGCCCAACAGCGACACGCCCTATTCGATCTGCTGGCTGGATCTACGCGCCGAGCCGATGGTGGTCTCGGTTCCGGCGGTGGAGAAGGAGCGTTACTACGCCGTGCAACTCATCGACGGCAACACTTACAACTATGGCTACATCGGCAGCCGCGCGACAGGTTCCGATGCCGGCGACTATCTCGTCGTCGGCCCCGACTGGAAGGGCGAGAAGCCTGAGGGAATCAAGCAGGTCTTCTCCTCCACCACGCCGTTCGCGCTGACCCTGATTCGCACCCAGCTCTTCAATGCCGAAGACATGCCGAATGTGGAGAAAGTCCAGGCGGGCTACCAGGTGCAGCCACTCTCCTCCTTCCTCAAACAACCCGCGCCGCCCGCCGCGCCGAAGATCGATTTCCTCCCGGCCACCACGGCGGGGATCAAGGAGAACTTCTACGAGTATCTCGACGCCGCGCTCCAGTTCGTGCCCGCCACGCCCGCCGATCAGGAAATCCGCACCAAACTGGCGACCATCGGCATCGGGCCGGGCAAGCCGTTCCACTTCAAGGATCTCTCGCCCGAACACAAGGCCGCCGTCCTGCTGGGGATGAAGGAGGGGGACGGCCAGGTCGACAAGTTCCTCAGCAGCGGCATGAAGAACATCAACGGCTGGAATGTGGGAGCCTTCTTTGGCGATGCCGCCTTTTATCAGGGGGATTGGCTCAAGCGGGCCGGCGCATCCAAGGGTGGCCTCTACGGGAATGATGCCATCGAAGCCACGTATCCCTATACCCGCGTGGACTCTGCGGGCGAGACGCTCGATGGCAGCAAGCACAACTTCACCATCACTTTCCCCGCAGGCCAGCTTCCGCCGGTGAATGCCTTCTGGTCGGTGACGATGTATGACGGCAAGAGTCAACTCCTGGTCAAGAACCCGCTCAACCGCTACCTCATCAACTCGCCGATGCTGCCGGACTTGAAGAAGAACGACGACGGCTCGCTCACCCTCTACATTCAGAAAGACAATCCCGGGGCTGATAAGGAAAGCAACTGGCTCCCTGCGCCCAACGATACCATCTACCTCGTCATGCGTCTTTATTGGCCGAAGACGGAGTCACCTTCGATCCTCCCGGCTGGCGGAGGCTCATGGAAGCCACCCGCCATCCAGCAAGCGGAGTAGAGGTGGACAACGTATTCGCTTTGCCGCTTTCCGCAGGAGGCAAATAAGAACCGCGAAAGAATGCGAACGGCGTCATTGAGGGTTGATGACAATGCGGGTATCCCAGATGCCGCACAGGATACGGCACAGAGAAAGTTCAATGGGCGTCTTATCCCTCCAACTTTGCGTAGCACGCTTTCCAATTGGAAATAGCACTCCGTGTGCCATGCGCGTAGCCGCATGAATAAGACCAGCACAGGCATCTCTTGGCGGCTTCCAACACGCCATTTGAAGTTGCGTTCCGTATAAGAGCGGTTGTTCGTCAGTTTCTCCCGGCCCAGAAGCGGGGTTTTGTCGACGTGAGACTGCCGCATCAGGGACTCGCTGGTTCTCATGCCCTCGGGTGATTTGCTATGCGGATTGCTTTGTTCGGCCCTGCTGCTAGGCGAGATCCCATTCCCGTGTCCGAAAACGGCCAGCGGGCTTCCCGATTCCCGCTAGAATGCGGGCATGAACCTCAGTGACGATCTCTGCTACCGCATTCTCGCCGCCCGTGATGCGCGCTTTGACGGCGTCTTTTTCGTCGGCGTGAAGTCGACCGGCATCTACTGTCGGCCGGTCTGCACGGCGAAGACGCCCGGCCGCGCGCGCTGCCTCTTCTTCGCGAATGCGGCCCTGGCCGAGCGGGCCGGGTTCCGGCCGTGTCTGCGCTGTCGTCCCGAGAGGGCACCGGGACAGGCTCCCGTCGACAGCGTGCGGACCGTGGCCTGGGCCGCCGCGGCGCGCATCGAAGCCGGGGCTCTCAACGGGGGAGGGAGTCTGGACGAACTGGCCGCAGGTCTGGGCTTGAGCTCCCGGCAACTCCGACGGTCGGTCCGCAGGGAACTGGGGGTTTCGCCGATCGAACTAGCGCAGACTTCCCGCCTGCTCCTGGCCAAACGTTTGATCGCCGAGACTCAACTTTCCATGGCGCAGGTCGCCTTCGCGGCGGGCTTTGAGAGTGTCCGCCGCTTCAATGCCCTCTTCCAGAAACATTATCGGCTGACTCCCGGCGAACTCCGACGATCATCGGCGGGAAGCGCCTCCGCGGCCACCCTCCGCCTGACGATCGCCTATCGTCCGCCGCTGGAATGGGCGGTGTTGTTGCAGTTCCTGGCCGCGCGCGCCATTCCCGGCGTCGAATGCGTCGTCGGCGACACCTATCGGCGCACCGTGCGGATCGGCGAGCATCGCGGCTGGCTCGGCGTTGCGCCGGTGGCCGATCATTCGTTGCTGGTGATCGACCTGTCCACGTCGCTGGCTCCGGTGCTCCCCGCGCTGCTGGTTCGGTTGCGATCTTTGCTGGATCTCGATGCGCGTCCCGATGTCATCTCCAGCCATCTCGCGCAGGATCCGCAATTGGCCGAGAGCATTCGCCTACGGCCGGGACTTCGCGTGCCGGGAGCGTTCGACCCTTTCGAGATCGGCGTGCGGGCCATCCTCGGCCAGCAGGTTTCGGTGCGCGGCGCATCGACATTGGCCGGACGATTCGCGCGGCACTTTGGAGAGTCGATCGAGACGCCCATCGCCGGTCTCACCCACCTGGCCCCGACAGCCGAATCGCTCGCCACGTCAGACATCGCCACGATCGCTGAACAGGGGATCCCGAAAGCCCGCGCTGAAAGTCTGCATCGTCTGGCGTTCGCAGTGGCCGGCGGTGAGATCGATCTGGAACCCGGTGTGGATCCGCAGGCCACGATGGCCAGGCTGCAAGAACTGCCCGGTATCGGGCCGTGGACGGCTCAATATCTGGCACTGCGGATCCTGCGCTGGCCCGATGCGTTTCCGGCGGGCGACCTGGGATTGGCCAAGGCGATGGGATTGAAATCCGCCCGGGCGATGGAGCAGGCGGCCGAGGGATGGCGCCCCTGGCGAGCCTACGCCGCCATGCATCTCTGGGAAAGCCTCAAGACCCCCGCCCCATCTGCGAGGAGTGGCGACTGATGGACAACGCGATCTGTTACGGCACCATGGAAAGTCCCTTGGGCCAACTGGTGCTGAGGGGGGATGGCCAGGTGCTGACCGGCCTTTATCTTCCGCAGCAAAAACGCTGGCAGGGGCCCCAATCCTCCTGGCGGCACTCGGAGACCTCCTTTGAAATGGTGCGCGAACAATTGGCGGCCTACTTCGCAGGCGAGCGGCAGGAGTTCCAGATCCCCGTCGGGTTGGAGGGGACGCCGTTTCAATTGCGTGTCTGGCGGGAGCTGATGCGGATCCCCTTCGGAACGACCATCACCTACGCCGAACTCGCCCGGCGCGTCGGCCAGCCGACGGCCTCCCGCGCGGTCGGCAACGCCAACGGTCGCAATCCCGTCTCGATCATCGTCCCCTGCCACCGCGTGATCGGCGCCAACGGCAAGCTGACCGGCTACGCGGGCGGCGTCGAGAAAAAAGACTGGCTGCTCCATTGGGAACGCACCCAAACCGCCGGGCAGCCCGGATTGTTGTTCTGAACTCCACCCGACGACCGAACCTTTTTGGTGCCGTCTTGTCGAGGGAAGTGATCTTCCTCGACCATTCTTTTCACGTGGTGCTACGTTGGCCATCGATCCCCGTTTGACACGTCTGGATACCACGCGCTTGCGTGTGAACAACGCGCGCGGCGTCGATGCGGTGCTGTTCGCCAACGAGCAGGTGCCGGTCGAGGGGGCGGCGGTCACGGAATTAATCGAATTCCTCGATCTGCAGCAGACTATCGAACGAGTGGCGGAGGCGTCGCCGGGGAGCTTCGATGAACCGCCGGGTATCACCCATGTGGCGATCACTCCCGACTTTCACAAGGCCAAGGGGATCCCCGTCGGTACGGTGCTGCAGACCAGGGGATTCGTCGTCCCGCAGGCCATCGGCAACGACATCAATTGCGGCATGCGGCTGCACGTGACTTCCCTGAGGGCGGATCAAGTCACCGGCAAGCTGGATGAACTGGAGACGGCCTGTCGCCGCATTTACTTCGAAGGGGGCCGCAACATTCCCATGTCGCGGGGCCAGCGAGAGGCGTTGTTCAAAAACGGTCTGACCGGCCTGCTGGAGGCGGTGCCGAAGTCGCAAACCGATGGACTCTGGGGCCTGTTCCACGATCTCGATATCGGTCACGAACTCGATCGCGTCGAACAACGTGGCAGCTTGAAGTCAAACCGGACTCTCGGCCTGAACGACTTCTTGGGGCCGGACGACCGGATCAGCCGGGATGGGCAGATCGGCAGCATCGGCGGCGGCAACCACTTTGTGGAAATCCAACGGATCGACAAGATTCACGACAAGGCCGTCGCCCACGCCTGGGGGCTGAAGCCGGGGATGATCACCGTTATGGTTCACACCGGATCGGTCTCCATCGGCCACTTCTGCGGCGGCTATTACCGCGACAAGGTGCGGGCGATCCATCCCGCCGGGCTCAAGCATCCCGACAACGGCATCTTCATCCTGCCGACCGGCGAGGCGCACCTCGAAACAGCCGAACTCTTCTGGGACACGCTCAATAACGCCGCCAATTTCGCCTTTGCCAACCGCTTGTTCCTGGCGATCATGGCGCTTGATTGCCTGCGTCAGGTGGTGGGCGAAGCCGACTTTCCGCTCCTCTACGACGCCCCGCACAACCTGGTTTGGAAGGAGGAACGCGACGGAGCCGAGGTGGTCCTGCACCGCAAAGGGGCTTGCCCGGCGCGGGGGTTCGAGGCGATGGAGGGGACGCCGTTCGCGTATCAGGGGGAGCCGGTACTGGTGCCGGGATCGATGGGGGCGAACAGCTTCATCCTGGTGGGGCAGGGGAACGCCGCCTCGCTGTCGAGCGCCAGCCACGGTGCGGGCCGCACGCTTTCACGCGGCGACGCGATGAAGGGGCACGATGCCGAGTTCGAAGCCTTTCTGAAGGCGTTCCGCATTGTCACCCCGGTCGACCTGCGGCGGCCCGAAATCCGCCAGCGGCGCGACATCCTCGAAGCCAAACTGGCCGACATCAAACAAGAAGCCCCCTTCGCCTTCAAAGGAATCGCCCCCGTCGTCGAAACCCTTACCGCCGCCGGCATCGCGAGGCCCGTGGCGGAAGTGACGCCGCTGATGACGGTGAAGGGGTGATGTTGCCTTGCAGAGCTATTGAGTAAGCGAACTCTGGGTGGCTTTACGAAACGCAAGGAGCTGCCACCGACCAAGGGAGTTGTTCTATCAATTGGGCCTCATCTTTGGTCGTCACGAAGGCGTAGAGCACGGTGCCCTGTTCGGAGATGGCTCCGTCGGCCGGGTTTAACGTGACGTCGAACAGATAGCACTCCTTCGTCTTGCAAAAACGTTCCGGAATGAGTCGACGACGATAGGGTTGGTATTGGTCGTCCTTGAGCAAGGAGACGATCTGGGGATCCGCCGAAGATGTGGATTGGGCCTTGTAGATCTCCGCGAGATGCTTGGCAGTTGAAGCGAGGCGATCGTGGTCAGCCGCAAGATCGAGTGAGCCCAATACGGTGCCAACGTTGATGTTTGGGTTTGTGATGACCCCGTGGCAGACCAATCCGGCCAGAAGAGACGGATCTTGGCGGGCCTTCGACCGGCAACCTCGAACCGCCTCCAAAGTTAAGGCCGAGTAGATCATCTTACAGCCATTGATGGCCCAGATGATCGATACGAGCTTGACGGCACCGACAACAAAAGTGATGCCTGACACAAGTGCACCGGCCCAGATTGGAGTTTCCAATTCGGCCCAAATCTTTTCACTCTCTGGCTTCTTCATGTAGGCGTTGACGCGAATTGCCAACTTCTTTGGATCGACACGCATCTAGCGACTCTTTATCCAAAGAGGATCGAGCTCGTGCTTGCAGAGAGTGTGTGCTCACGTCGACAGGTGACGCGCAGGATGCTATCAGCTGGTGCATTTCGAGGACTTCATGCACCCTACTGGAGAGGGGCTATTGCACTTACGCAATCCCCGTCAGTGGGCCGTCTTTGCAGTAGTCGGGGTTGCCGAAGCGGTCGAGGTGGTGGCCGAAGGCGTGGGCGATCGAGAGGAGCAGCCGGTTGTGCGGCACGCGGTCGAACTTGAGCGACTGCCCCATCTTGAAGCCGGGGGCGCCACCCACCATCAGGAAGGGGATGTTGTCCAGCGTGTGGCTGTTCCCCTGGCCCAGTTCGTTCGTCCAGACGACCAGCGTGTTGTCGAGCAGGCTGCCGCTGCCGTCGGCTTCCGGCGTGTTGGCCAGTTGCTGGCAGAGGTAGGCGATCTGCTCGCAGTACCACTTGTTGATCTTCGTCAGTTTCTCCTGGGCCGATTCGTTGCTGTCCGGTTCATGGGAGAGTTCGTGATGGCCCTCTTCCACACCGGCCCAGCGGAGCTTGGCACCACCCACCGAGTTCGTGAACTGGAACGTGGCGATCCGGTTGAAATCGGCGGCGAAGCTGTGAACCAAGAGGTCGGTCTGGAGCTTCGTCAGCTGCGGCATCTGGTCGTTCTCATGCCGCAGGCCCGGTTCGAGGACGGGGATGGCATGGCCCATCTCCATGTTCTTGGAAGCGGCGATCTCCCGCTCCATCGCCCGGACAAACCCCGCATGCTCTTCGAGGAGCTGGCGGTCGTGCGGGCTGACGTTCGCTTCCAGCCGCTTCAGGTCTTCGAGGACATCGTCGAGGATGCTTCCCAGGTTGGCCTGATCCTTCATGCGGCCGTAGAGCTTGTGGAACATCTGGTAGGGATCATCGATGGGGGCGATGGGCTTGTTGCCGGCGGCGTAGACCATGCGTGTCCACGTATCGGCCCGCTCGGGAACCATCACACCGAATTCCAGCGAGCCGAAGCGGGTGCGGGTTTCGGGCCGAGACTGGAGGAAGGTCTTGATCTCCTGATCGACCGAAATGCCGCTGGCCCAACCGGCGGGCGTGTGCGAGCCCCCCTGGATGTTGCCCGGGAAGAGTTCGATCCCCGTGAGGAGGCAGCCGATGCCGCGCATGTGGTTGTCGCCGTCACCGCCGATGCGATCGGAGACGCCGCGCAGGAACAGGAGCTTGTCCTTGAAAGCCGCCAAGGGCGAAACGCTCTCGGGGAGAGTGAATTCGGTTCCGGTTTGTTCCGGCCAGAAGGTTTTGGGAACCACACCGTTGGGGCTGAAGACCACCACCAGACGCTGCTTCTTCTGCGTGGAATTCGCCCAGGCGAGGCTGGGGAGATTCATGGCGAAGGGAAGCGCGGCGGCGGAGAGACCCAAGTCGCGGAGAAACCGGCGGCGGCTGGTCGGGCTGAACATGGCGGGATCCGATCGGCGGGCGGGATGAATCGGCAGGCGCTTATCTCTTTATCGTAACCGAACCGGCGAATCTTTCGCCACCTTCTTTTGCTCCACAAAATCGGGCGGCTCGTGCAAAAAAGCGGCGGCATTCAGGGGAAGGAAGGTTTCGGAACGAACACGGCACGCGTACGCCGGCTGTGCGAACTATGTTGACCGAGTCGCCGGTTGGTCGATGGGGCCGTTTCCGTGAGAGCGGCGACGACGCATTGCGGTTGCCGCGCCGGTAGCCGTACGATTCCAGCCCGATCCCTGCGTGTTCCTTCTGGACATTTATCCACAGGCCTTGCCGCTTCGAGGATTGACCGCGCCATGGAACTGATCGCCGGGCTGCTCTTCCTCACGAGCTGCGTGCTGCTCGTCGTCCCGTTCGTGATCATGTCGATGATCTCGAAGCTATCGCGGGAATCGCACGAAAGCTTCGCGAACGTCTCGCGTAAGCTCCGTGCGCTGCAGGAGGCCGTCGAACGGCAGGCGCGTGAGGCGCAGCAGCCCACCCCGGCCGCAATCTCGCCTTACCCGGAACCGATGCCGTCTTCCCTGGCCTCGCCCGTTGTGGACGTGCCCGCACCACCCGCCGAACCTGCTCCGGCAGCGGTCGTTCCGCCGGTCGCCGAGATGTCCGTCGAGAGACCGGTTCCCGTCACCAGCACTCCGCTGGAACTCGAAGACTTCATCGATCCCGCCAGCGGCGACAAGGCCGTCGACGCCCCGGAGATCGATACCTACCGCTTGCGGACCCTGCAAAAGATCGTCGCCGGTAAAGGACATTCCGAACGGCGCCCTGCGGAAAAGGCAAGCGCCGAACAACCCACACCCCGGCAAGAGCAAAACTCCGGCGCAAAGGGCGGTACCTCGCCTTCGTTTCCACAGCTCGAGGCCCAGGCATCGGCGTTCGAGGCCAAGGCCTACGAGATCCTCCGCAAGATCCGCAACTGGATCGTCGTGGGCGAGGAGTACGTGCCAGCGGGCGTCTCGCTGGAATATGCCATCGCCAGCCAGTGGCTCATGCGGATCGGCATTCTCGTGCTGCTCCTCGGGGTGGCGTTCTTCCTCCAATACTCCATCGAGCACGATCTCATCTCGCCACTGGCCCGCGTGGGTCTCGCCGCCGGTGCCGGGCTGGGGTTGTTGATCTTCGGCGTGTGGCTGATACCGGGGAAGTATCGCGTCCTGGGCCATACCTTCATGGGGGGCGGCGTGACGACCCTCTACTTCAGTGTCTATTCGGCGATGTTCTTCCAGAAGCTGATCGACCAATCGACCGGCTTCGTCCTCATGAGCACGATCACGTTGGTGGCGGGGCTGGTCTCCGTCCGCTTCCGGTCGCTGCTCATCGCGGTCATCGGGGCCTTGGGGGGCTATGCGACACCTTTCCTCATCGGCGGCAACGGGAGCGTGGTCTCGCTCTATATCTATCTGCTGGTGCTGGGGGTGGGTGTCCTGTCGATGTCGATCCGTGTCTATTGGCCGCTCGTCCATGCGATCAGCTTCCTGGGCACTTACGGCATCGTCTGCCTCAGCCTGCCGCTCAATCAGCCGGATCTCGCGCCGGAAGTGGTGCCGCAACTGGCGGGGCTGCTCGCCGGTTTCTTCCTGCTCTTTTCGACGATGACCTTCCTGTATCAACTTGTCTGGAAGCAACGTTCGAGCGTGCTGGACATCCTCGCGCTGCTGCTCAATGCGGCCATCTACTTCGTCCTGACGTATCGCCTCGTCGAGCCAACCTACGGCAAGCTGGTGATGGCGGGTGTCGCCATCGCCCTCTCGGCCTTCTATACCCTGCATGCCTTCATTTTCCTGCGGAGGAAGCTGCTCGACCGCGAACTGCTGCTGGCGTTCATCAGTCTGGCGGTCATCTTCCTGACGATCTCGATACCGCTGGCGATCGCGAAGGAATGGATCACCGTCGTCTTCGCCCTCAACGCCGTCGCACTGGCCTGGCTGGGAAAGAAGGCGGGGAGCGAGTTCCTCCGCCAGTGCGGTTCCGTCGTCTGCTTTGTGATGCTCTTCCGGCTGCTGGGTGTTGATTTCGCCACGCAGTTCGGCTCTCCCATCCCGCGGGATACTCCTACGACCGAGATCCTCGTGGGTCTCGGCCTGCGGCTCATCGAGTTCGGCATCCCTATCGCCGCCCTGATGATCGTGGGCCGGCTGCAAAAGTCGCCGCTCGCCGAGCAGCGGAACGCCGATGGCTCCGTCTCGTCGCTACGGGCGAACGATTTGCCGGACATGGGCCTGGCGAATCCTTTATCGTTCATTTTGACGGCCGCCAGCTATGTGATCCTCTTCGTCTACTTGAACGCCGAAATTGTCCGGACGATCGGCCAGTTCGAGACACGGCTGGAGCTCGCTTCGATCACATTGGTCTGGGCCGGGTTCGTGGTCGGTCTGATCATCGCCGCCGGGCGACGGCAGTCGATTGGTCTGTTGATGACGGGAATCGGGCTGCTGTTCCTGACAATCGTCAAGCTGTGGCTGATTGACCTCAATCCTCAGAGTCCGCTGGCGATCCAGTACAGCGGGCCGGATGTCTGGGCACGGGCCGCGTTCCGGTTGGGTGATGTGCTGCTGGTGCTGGGGACGCTGGTCTTCGCCTCGCTGTACACGGGCCGCCGGTTCGCGGATGGAGCGAGCCTCCGCCGGATCTTCTCGATCACGGCGTTGGTCGTCCTGTTCGTCTACAGCACCGCCGAGACGTATCTGATGATCGGCCACTTCGCACCTGGAATGGCGGCGGGTGCGGTGTCGATGCTCTGGTCGCTCTTCGCCCTCGGCATGCTCCTCTTCGGCATCACCCGGCGGGAACGCGGCTGGCGTTATGTGGCGCTGGCTCTCTTCACGATCATCGCCCTCAAGATCTTCATGGTCGATCTCGCCGACCTCGACCGCTTCTACCGGATCATCGCCTTCATCGGCCTGGGCATGGCGATCCTGGGGGGAGCGGCCCTCTACCTGAGGCATCGCGAATCGTTCCTCTCCGAAGAACCAGCACCCGAAGCGGAGGAAAAGTAGATGCTGCCCGGCGATCCCCTCACTTCCCACGGATTCTCCGTCATGCCTGCGGCCTCTGGTTCATCCTCTTCGGTCATGATTCGAGCCGTCTCTGCGGTCGTCGCCACGATCCTCGCGCTGGTTGTTTCGTCGTCCACACACGCGGCGACGACCTACCGGCGGGACATCGCCATCGAGCCGGTCAAGGTGCCGACGTTGATCGCCGTCGAGCTGGATGAACGCGTCTACGCCCATACGGATGGTCTTCCGGAGGAGGCGCGGGTCTATTCCGCGGCGGGTCGGTCCGTCGGTTTCGTCATCCAGGATGTGCGAGGCCGCCAGGTCTCTAAAGAGACCATCAGCTGGCCCGGCACGGTCACCCGTGCCGAAGCGACAGGGGACGGCCCGCTGGTGATCGAGTGCACTTCGCCCGCGAAGCAGCCGTGGCCCGGATCGATGGTCATCGAAACGCCGCTGGTCGACTTCCAGCAGTTGGTCCGCACGGAAGTTCAACTTGCCGACGGCACCTGGGGGCCTGCCGCCGAGGAGACGTTGCTGGCTGACTACTCGCGCTTTGTGAACATCCGCCAGAACGAAATCACACTGAAACAGCCCGAGGCGGCAATGGCGGCGAAGGGCCCGTGGACTTTTCGCTTGACCATTCTCCAGCCGACACCCGAAGTCGAGTCGCGGCTGAAACAGATCGTTCAGCGGGAGGGGAGCGATGGGGCGTCCAGCCGGGAGACGCGCACCGTCGTCGATCAAAGGCCCTTCAAGATCAATGCCATCCGGTTCGAAGCGAAGGTCGAAAAGGAAGGGCCGGAGGAGGTGCTGACCGTGGATTGGGTCCCGCCCATGTCGAAGACCGTCCATGGGCTGACCGGCAAATCGACGGTGACCTTCATCGCGGGGAGTCGACCGGTGAACGAACTGTCGCTGGAGATCGCGGGGACCAACTTTTCGCGGACCGCCCGGTTCATCGCCTATCGCGAGAACGAGGCCCAGCCCAGTCGGCGGCAGGATGTCACGCTCCGCAAGATTGATATCGGCAACCTGCACCGCGACGAGACCCGGCTGATCTTTTCGTCGCCGATAATCGAACGCATGCTGCAATTCGAGATCGACGATCAGAGTGACCCGCCCTTGGA
>PNLE01000143.1 GCA_013822855.1 Planctomyces sp. | reverse complement strand
CGCAAACTATCCGGGGATTGGCGTGCAGGCCATCGCCGCCACCGTGGGGGTCGCGGCCTCAATGCTGCTGGCCTACAAGCTCGGTCTGATCCGCGCGACGGCAAGCTTCCGGGCGGGGGTCATCGCCGCCACGGGTGGGATCGGGCTGGTTTACCTCGCTTCGATCATCCTCAGCTTCTTCGGCGTTCAGTGGATGTCGTTCGTCCAGGATGCCTCGCTGTTGGGGATTGGCTTCACCGCGTTCTGCGTGGTGATCGCCGCCTTGAACCTGATCCTCGATTTCGATTTCATCGATTCAGCCGCATCGCACCAACTCCCCAAGAGCTACGAATGGCTGGCGGCCCACGGCCTCAACGTGACGCTGGTCTGGCTCTACCTCGAAATCCTGCGGCTACTCAGCAAGCTCCAAAGCCGCGACTGATGCGTGTGTTTTCACAGGAAAACTCTCGGCGACTACTTCAGTCGCCGGGAGTTTTTGCATTTGATGGTTGATGGTTGATGGTTGATGGTTGGGAAGTCAGTGGCTTCCCATCGGGTCTTGAAAGCGTCAGTCACCCTTACCTCGATTCTCTTCGCGATTACCAACTCCCAACCATCAACTCCCCACCAACAGCCCCTGAATCGCGAGCTCGGTGGCATTCTCGCGGTCGGCTGGGCAAGTGATTACACTCTGGGGGAGGGAATCACCCGACGCGCACGCTCCTTGGAACAAGTTGGCCGGTATGAATCTGGAACTCAACGAACTGGCTCTGTCGATCATCGAGGAAGTCGTCGAGTCGCCGGATCACTTTCGCATCATCGCCCATGAAAGTGCCGGATCGGGGTTGCTGCTGGATTTCGGCATCGAGGCGGAAGGTTCGCTTGAAGCGGGGCAAGTTCTCTCGACGGTCTGCATGGCGGGACTGGCGAACGTCAACTTGCAACCGATGCTGCTGGGCAAGTGGCAGTGGCCGCATGTGATTGTCGAGACCGATTATCCCGTCGCGGCCTGTCTTTACAGCCAATACGCGGGATGGCAGCTCTCCAGCGGAAAGTTCCATGCCATGGGGAGCGGCCCGATGCGGGCTGTCGCCGGGATCGAACCGCTGTTCGACAAGCTGTGGTACAAGGAAGAGTCCGACCATGTGGTGGGCGTGCTGGAGACGGCCAAAATCCCACCGGAAACGATTTTCGACGAGATCGCCTCCAAGACGGGTGTGGAGCCTGCGGACATCACGCTGCTGGTGGCCCCCACGTCCTCGATCGCGGGCAATTATCAGGTGGCGGCCCGCTCGGTCGAAACGGCACTCCACAAGCTGCTGGAACTCGGCTTCGACGTCCATCGCGTGCGGAGCGGCTTTGGTTCCGTTCCGTTGCCACCGGTCGCCGCCAACGATCTTCAGGGGATCGGCCGGACGAACGACGCCATCCTCTACGGGGCAACGGTCACGTTGATGATGACCGGCGACGACGAGTCAATCGCCGAGATTCTCCCGCAAGTGCCCTCCTCCGCTTCGAATGCTTATGGCCGCAACTTTCTGGAGATTTTCGAAGAGGCGGGTCGCGACTTCTACAAGATCGACAAGCTCCTCTTCAGTCCGGCTCAGGTGATCGTCCACAACGTTGACACGGGCCGGGTGCATGTCGCGGGGGAACTCCATGTGCCGCTGGTGCTCCAATCGTTCGGCCTGACTTTCTGACGGCATTAAGGACTTTGGGGACGAGGTATCCCGTATGCAGATCGGCGTCCTCGCCCAGCCCGGCAACTGGTCACTGGAGCAACTCACCCTGGCGGCGGCGGAACGCGGACATGTGGTCGTGGCGCTGGAGTTCCATGAACTCTCGGGGCTGAGTGGCGTACCGGGTGCGTCCAATCAAATCTTTGGTGCGGGGCCGAATGGACATGGCGAACGCATCCAGATCCCGCTGCGGGATCTGGATGCACTCATCGTCCGCACCATGCCCAGTGGTTCGCTGGAACAGGTTGTCACGCGGATGAATCTGCTCGCTTTGGCGGAGCGAGCTGGGTTGAGGGTGATCAATTCGCCCAGGTCACTCGAATGTGCGATCGACAAGTATCTGACGACCGCCCGGCTCGTCGAAGCGGGTGTTCCGACACCCGCGACCTGTGTGTGCGAGACAGCCGGCGAGGCGGTCGCAGCGTTTCATCTCCTGGGCGGAAAGGTCGTTCTCAAGCCGCTCTTCGGCTCAGAAGGGCGGGGGATCTTCCGGCTGGACGATGCCGAGCTGCTCTGGCGCGTGGCCCAGACCTTGGTGCGGACGGGAGCCGTGCTTTACCTCCAGGAATTCATCGATCATGGCGGCCACGATCTGCGGATCATCGTGCTGAATGGCCAGCCGCTGGGAGCGATGCGTCGGTCCTCGCAGAACGACTTTCGTACAAACATTGCCCTGGGCGGACAGTCTTCGCACGTGGAACTGACCAACGAAACGGCTTCACTCGCGATCCGTGCGGCCCAGGCCGTCGGGACGGTCTTCGCGGGGATCGATCTGATTCAAGATGCGAGCGGCCAGTGGCTGGTTCTCGAAGTCAACGGCGTCCCCGGCTGGAAAGCCTTCGCTGAGACCACTGGAATTCCGGTGGCGAGTCGTTTGATTGAGTTCCTTGAACGCTGTGCGTGAGACTGCCGGCCCGAGTTTAGCTGACATCACTTTGAACTGACAAAGCGGTAGACTGGTTCAAGAACAGTTGTTTCTTCCAGTGTTTCCAATAAGGTCGTCCCATGCAGCCCGAGTTTTTGGTGAGTGCGCTTTCGGTTCATTTGCCGCCGGTATTGCGATGGGCCGGGGCGATTGCCCGGCGGCTGCGGTCGCACAATATCGGCGTCGCCACGAAGACCACCGGTAGCGCGCTGACCGATGCCCTCACGCTCGCCGACCTGACGATCCAGGAATTGCTGGTGGCGGCTCTTCGGGATATCGACCCGATCTTCCGCCACTGCCGGATCGAAGCGGAGGAGTCGACCGGCGATTTGGCCGCCTTCGCGACGGATTCGGAGTTCGTGCTTGCCCTCGATCCCATCGACGGCACCAAGCAGTATCGCGACCAGACGGGCAACGGCTACGCGGTGATGCTCCATCTGCGGACGGCGACCGAGATGCTCTATTCACTGGTCTACATTCCCGAGAAGGGCGACCAGGGCTGGTGGGTCGAAGCCACCCCCGAGCGGGTGGTGAGCGGTGCCGACGACTGGTCGCGGCCCGCAACTGATGTCGTGCGGAGCCTGGTTTCCGCCGATCCCCATCGGGAAACGACATCGAAGAAGATCTACGTCATCGGCTTCCAGCAGCGCGACGTCGCCGCCGCCCGTGCGATCACGGCCGCCGGGCTGGAAGGAGTGGCTCCCGACGACATGCCAGGGAGCATCTACGAGTTGATGGCCTCAGGCGAGTTCGCCGGCTCGCTGATTCATTCGCCGAACGTCTACGACTTCCCCGTTTCGCTTCAGATCGCCAGGCACTTCGGTGGCGATGCCCTGTGGACGGATACCGGCGAGCCGGTCCACTTCCGCAAGACCTGGCTGGATGAGCAGGCCGACATGCTGCGACTACCGCGTGTCGTGGCGTGCGCAACCGATCCCGCGATCCTCGAGACGTTGGTCAAGTTGGCGAAGACTTGGCACCCCGAACGCTATCGTCCCGGCAACGCCTTGGATCAATGAGGAATCACTGGGCGAACTGCGAGTTCAAGGCTTCCGTGGCGATGAGGACGCAGCCGAAGGAGATGATCAGTCCCAGGAAGAAGACGAGCATCGACTGCCAGAAGATGTCGTAGCGGACGATCGCGCGCCAGAAGGTGTAGGGCGGGAAGAGGACGAAAAGCAGGCCCCGCAGCGGGTCGTCGGCGAGGGCGATCGTCCCGGCCCAACTCATCCCCGCCACGGTGAGCGTGAGCCCGAGCGTCACCCCGAGGATCAGCATCGTCCAGAGGCCGGCCGTTCCCCCGTAGAAACCGAGCAGCACCAGGCCCGCGAAGAGCAATGCCGAGAAGCCGATGACCGTCGGCGCGAACCCACGCCAGCGGATCTGCAACATCTCGGGTGTGAACCGGGTCGCCTGGGATGTGGCGGGTGCGGCGGGCGGCGGTTCCATGGAGGAGACTCGACCTGCGATGGGAGGACTTGCCGGAAACAGGGTGAAGATAGCACGCCGCTTCCAGGGATCAACAGCTTCTCGATCGCCGCTGGCCAAAAGGGCTGGCGGTTTTTCGATCAGGTGGGAGATGCGTTGTCACCCGCAGCGGGAGATGGGGAATCTCCAGCACTGCTTCCTGGCAGGACGTTCGAAGTCACCGGCCCCGCGAGGGCGGCGGATTCCATCGGCTTGTCACCCATCAGAGGTTCGAAAATCCCTGAACGTGGGGAGAAGGCATGCACCTGACCGGTTTCCAATTGATAGATCCAGCCGTGCAAGGCGATCTGGTTGCGCTGGAGTTTGACGGCCACCGAGGGATGCGTCTGCAGGTTCTCCAACTGCACCAGCACGTGCTCCTGGATGGCGACTTCATACTTCTCAGCGGGGGACAGTTCGGGATAGTTCTCCTCCATGATCCGGCGGGTGGTCTCCGCATGCTGGAGCCATTGCCGCACCATGGGGAGCTTTTCCGTCGATTTGGGATCGAGGAGTGCCTTGATGGCCCCGCATTGCGAATGGCCGCAGACGATGATGTCGCTCACGCCGAGAGCTGAGACGGCGAACTCGATCGTCGCCGCCTCGCCGCCGGTGGAGGCTCCGAAAGGCGGGACGATGTTCCCCGCGTTGCGAAGGATGAAGAGCTCGCCCGGGTTGGTCATCATGATCAGATCGGGTACGACCCGCGAATCGGAGCAACCCACGAAGAGTGCGACTGGCTTTTGCCCCGAACTGAGCTTTTCGAAAAAGATCCGTTCCTTCTCGAAGACCTCTTTGTGGAATTGATGTAGACCGGCAAAGAGAGTTCGCATGACGTTCTCGGAGGTGTTTCTTGGAAAGGCAGTGGAGGTTGCCCACCTCAATCACTTTCAAAGATAGCAGCTTGCAGGCGAGAACGTCAGAGAGGGTCGCCGGGATGTTTGTTCCAGAATCGGATTTGAATTTGCCACATGGGAGGCGTGGCCAAGGCCGCCGATCATGATTCTCCGACATCCCGTGCGAGTGGATTCACATGTCGATGTGTTTGCCCGCGCGGTTCCATCCGGCATTCTCGTCGACACGCCATTGCAGAACCGCTCGATAGGGGGCACCATTAAGTCCAGCGCCGGGAATGAACTGATCCAGTCGAACGTATTTTCCTTCAAAATGGGGGACGAAATCCGCTCCTTGATTCCGGTTGTCGACAAGTGTCATCTTGAGGTTGGAGACATCGCCGATATTCTCGGTGATTTCGAACTCGACTTGGAATCGAATGCCTTTGAGTCCCTTCTCCATCGTGGGGATGGCGCGGGCGCGGGTCGGATTCGCCTTGAATGATTTAGGCGGAGCGTCGGGGGCCGGTGGCGGCGTCGGGTCGACGGCCACAGCTGGATCTTGGGGAATCGTCGCCGGGGCGGGGATCGGGGCCGCCGCCACCGGTTCCTCATCCTGGTTTCTGTGAAAGCCGAGAACCGGAGCCGGTTCGGGCGGGGGTTGAAGCTGGTCGCACCCGGTCGTGGAAAAAATCGTCAAACACGCAGCGCACAGGCGTGGAAACCAATTCACTTCGCGCGATCTCATGGGATCCCGCTGGCATCGCAGGCCTGAGGCATCAGCGCCGTCGAATCGTCTCGATGGGGGCATGAACTCGTTCCTTTTCAACTGAACGAACTTCACGGAACAGGCAGGTGGGATTCACCGCGTAAACACTTCGCACGTCCCTGGAAAGAACCCACCCCCAAGACATACTCATGTCGCCACTTCGTCGACCGACGATCGGAAGGCCGGACGGGGAACTGGTCGGATACGAATCGTGCGATGGGTGCCGACGTCACGTTGCTCAGTACTCTAATCACGGCATCCCGTATTGAAATGGCTCGCACGGAATCTTCACGGGGATTTCATGGTGGCTCGTAAGATGGGGGCTATTCCTTCGTGGGGGACGAGCCGGCTGAGGTCGCCGGGTGAATCGTCTGGAGATAGGGCGAGAGCAAGGCGGCCCAGCGGTCGTACCCCGCCTGGCTCATGTGGAGGCCGTCCTCCACGTAGAGGTCGCGGATCGGTTGGCCATTCTCGCCCAGCATGACGGTCTCGGTGTCGATGAACGTCGAGAGCGGGTCTTTCCCGCAAAGCTGAGCGATGCGGCCGTTCGTTTCGCGGATTGATTCGATCATCGCCCAGCGTTTGATGCTCGGCTTGATCCCCAGCACGATCACTTTGGTGTGGGGAAGTTCCTTGCGAACCCACGCATGGAAGGCTTCAAAGTTCTTGTAAACCTCGTCCGTTGTCTGGTTCGCGGCAATGTCGTTGTCGCCCGAATACACCACCAGGACCGCTGGTTGGAGCGGCTTCAGAATTCGTTCGGCATGCACCACGAGGTCATCGAATCGCGATCCGCCAAAGCCGCGATTGACGGGGGCCAGTTCGGGGAACGACTTCTTGAGCTTCCAGAGTCGAATGGTGGAACTCCCGCAGAAGACCAGTCCGCCCGTGCGGGGTGGGTGCATTTCGTTCTCCTTGTCGAAAGCGGTCATCTCGGACTTCCAGCGGTCGGCCAACGCCACGGGTTTGGGTTTGACCGGTGTCTGTGTCGCTGGTGCAGATGCTGGTGGTTGAGCGGCGGGTGAAATGACAATACCCAACCCCAGCACGGCGGGCAGGAGCAGGGCCTTGAGAGTGCGAAGACGAGTCGATCGGCCGATGTTGTACCGGGTGCCTGTCTGCGGAGTCATGGAGTGCCTCGTGTTTCGATCGGAAGTCGTGGTCGGCTTGGAGGTGTTCCCAAGTCTTGGATCGGCAGCAGCTTATCGATCCTGCCCGTTCCGACCAACCGGCTGGCTGAAAGTCAAAGCCAGCACCGGAGCGCCATCTGGCATCGATCTGCGGTAATATCCCCCAACGCTTCGTCTTTGATTCTCACCGAACCCTTTTCCGCAATGAGGTGCGAGCCGCCCATGTCCGCCATGGATTCCCCACCTCCAGAGCACTCTTCGGAACGATCACCTCGCGAGAAGATCGAGAAGGTCAAACGCATCGAACGCGAGTTCGGCATTCCCATTCCCGGCGAGATTCTGCCGGCGGAACAATGGGTCAAGACAGCCATCAAGCACCTTCCAGCCGCCGGCCCGCTCGCTTGGGACGAAGTCTTCGGGGCGGATTACGCTTTAAAACAAGGCGTGGTGCTCGATCTCGGCTGTGGCAACGGCCGCAGCACGTTGTGGCATGCGGTGGTTCAGCCGCAGTTCTGCTATCTGGGGGTGGATGTGCTGCCGGTGGTGATCCGCTATGCCACGCGGCGGGCCAATCAGCGGGGCCTGGGCCAGATTCGGTTCGCGGTTATCGGCGGCAAGGAGCTGCTCGAGAACTACATCGCGGATGGCTCGGTGGCGAAGATCTGTGTTTATCACCCGCAGCCCTACTACGAAGAGCGTCTCATCGGTAAGCGGCTGGTGACCCCCGAATTCCTGGCGATGGCCCACCGGGCGCTGGTGCCCGGCGGAGAGTTGATCCTGCAGACGGATCATCCCGCCTACTGGAGCTACATGGAGAGCGTCGTACCGACGTTTTTCACTTTGAAGACGTTGCCCGGCCCCTGGCCCGATGCCCCCCGCGGTCGCACCCGGAGGGAAATTCTGGCGACAAAGCGGGGCCTGCCCGTCTTTCGCGGCGTCGCCACCCGGCGGGACGCCATTGACAGCGCAGCCGCCTTCCGTGCAGCCGCCTCGATGCCCGTGCCGACGTTCAACGCCGACCGGCGGCTGTTGGAGTTGGATCGGGAAGAGGGGGCGTTCAAGCCATAGGAGGGGTTCGGTCGCGTACCCTGCCTGTTGCTTTGAGCGGGGAGGACTTCGATTCCTCAATGCCATGTCTGTCAGTCAATTTCAGCCCTCTTGGCATGCTCCTCTTGGAGACCTTCGCGTCTTCGCGTGAGAAAATCTTCGCGGGTTCCTGAATAAGGGGGAGGGGCCCTCGCGAAGGCGCGAAGATCGCGAAGTTGCTTTGACGATCACGATTAACAGCGGTTCAGCCAGGAATAGTTTACCGGTCACGGCCACAAACTACGGCTGCCATGATATTTGTGTCTTTCCCAGAAGGATATCTTGAGCTTTCCACAAATTCAGTTGCGAAAAGAAATCCGCTCGCCATAATGCTGACATTGAGATTCAGTCTCATTTCGAGTCTCAGTCGCCAGCCAGGATGATCTCCCAGCCAGCCACGGTCGACGGCCACTTCAACGGGAAGTGGCCGATTCCCTTGTTGTCTGGTTGTGGAGAGTTCTCATGCCCCGCTTTTCCCCGCGCCGCGGGTTCACGCTCATCGAGCTGCTGGTCGTCATCGCGATCATCGCCATCCTGATCGCCCTCTTGCTGCCCGCCGTCCAGCAGGCGAGAGAAGCTGCCAGGCGGACGCAATGCACAAACAATCTCAAGCAGATTGGCTTGGCATTTCATAATTACCATGATGTGCATGGTGCGTTTTGCACAACGGATGGAGGAACCGCAGCGTCGGGATCCAGTGCCTTCGCTGCCATTCTCCCGCAGATTGACCAGGGAAATATGTTCGCCAAATATAATTTTAGCCTCAGTAATACCGATCCCGCCAATACGGCTGTAACCTCACAGATAATTCCTGCCTACTTGTGCCCATCGGCGGTTCTGCGGCGTGCCGTTCCAATGCCTGGTTGTACAAATACATCAACCGGTAGGAATGTTGACGATAATCGAGCTCCAGGGACTTATGCTGTCAACACGGGAACGACCGCCGGGAATGGGGCAATTATTCCATCAGCCAGTGGAGTGACGAGGCTTCGGGATTTCACTGATGGCACATCCAGCACTCTGCTGGCGGGTGAGTCGGCCTGGAACCTGCCGGATTACCTGTTTAGTAGTTCGGCGTCCTGCGCCGGACAAATTCGATGGGGGTTCACTTACTGGGCGTCACCCTACAACCTTTCGACGGCATTTGTTGTTCAACCCCCCTTCAATCCCAAGTCCGGAGGAAGTGCGGTACTCTCCCGGTTTCGCAGTGATCACACCGGTGTAGTTAATATGGTCTTCGCCGATGGGCATGTTCGCTTTTTGAGCGAGAATATTGATAGTGGTGTTCTTTCGGCATTGGCAACTCGCGGCGGTGGGGAATTCGTAGGTGAATTCTAGTTCACGGCAAAATTCTGATAACCTCAATTGAGTCGTCCTGTTCGACAGCTAGGTGCTTCAGTTCAGTAGGTCGGCCGCATTGCGATTGATGTTCGATACGAGTGGCGATGAAAGGGCGAACTGGTTTGTGGTGCCAAGAACTTGTTGCCTTGACGCGTAGTAAAGATATGCTCTCGGATGCGGTTTTGTTTACAATCAGTGAATTAAAAAACTATGCCCAATCTGGATCTTATGTCATGTTTCGATCGTTAGTGGTTCATGCACTTTTGTGCCTATTGATGCTGGTGTCTGTTGGTTGCGGCCAATCTGATCCAGTTCGGCAGCCCGTCTCTGGAAGTGTGCTGTTTGACGGATCTCCAATGAAAGCCGGTGTTATCCGATTCATTCCCAATGGAGCGACCAAAGGCCCGGCCGCATTTGGCGCGATACAAGATGGTTTTTATGAAGTCGCTCCTCGGGAAGGAGTGTTGCCAGGAACATACCGCATCGAAATTGAAGAGGAGCTTAGTTTACCTTTTTCAATTGACGACGAAGAAGCCTACGCCAAGTACGTGGCTGGTCTGAAGGGCAAACCATTTCCAACTCAAGCAGTCCCTTCTATTTACAATTCAAATTCTCAACTGAAGGTAGAGGTGGCTCAGTTCGGGGCAATTAACAAGTTCGATTTTGATCTGCTGAGAACGACTAAAAAGATGAACTGAATTCTGTTGGTTGATGCGAGATGCGACAAGTCGGTGGAAATCTTCAGCCCACAGTCTATCTATCACCTTGATGGCGTGTGGACTTGGTTTCACTCGAGTTGATTTTATGACCAATTGCGATAGTTGCTGCTTCAGCAGAATTTTAGAAGGCGTGGGTCATATTAGTCTTCAGATAATTGTCTGATTCAAAAAAACTGGATTGCTTGAATCACCTACGTTGAATGATCTTGCCGCTAGTCAACAATCAATGGGCTTGCTGGGCGACCGATAGCGGCTGGTAGAAAAAGTCTTTGATCAATTAATCTCCCTGATTTTGGAACAGATCCTATGGCAACTGTATTTCGATCTTTACTTCAATGCGGCTTTGTCGCGGTAGCCGCGATGCTGCCACTCGTCGCCCAAGCTCACTTCCTGTTCGTCGTGGACGGCAACCAGTCCAAGGATGGGAAGGTGCATGTCTACTTCTCGGAGGAGGCTGCCGCGGATAATCCCGCGCTGCTCGACAAGGTGCTGGGGGCGACTGTTTGGGAGGCGAACCTGCATGACGATGTGGTGAAGGCGGTCAAGCTTGCCCACGAAAAGGGGGCTGATTCCCTGGTGGCGACCCCTTCGGAAAAGGCGACGAACGCCGGCGTGTTCCATGACTACGGGGTGATGTCCAAAGGCGGGGCTGAACCTTACTTGCTGCGGTATTGCGGCCGCTCCCAAACGATCGCCAACCGCAATGGTGGCAAGACGATCAACGACGCCGCCCTGTTGCCGCTCGAAGTGGTGGCCCAGCGGACGCCGGAGGGCTTCGTGGTTCGCACCTTCTGGCAAGGGCAGCCCGCCGAAGGGATCGAAGTCGTCGTGGACAGCGATAAACTCCCTTCCCAGAAGGAAGGCGTGTCGAACGAACAGGGCGAGATTGCTCTGGGGAAGCTGGAAGACGGTCTTTACTCGCTCCGCGCCAAGAAGTCCCTCGATGAACCGGGCAAGCTGGGCGACAAGGAGTACAAGTCGATCCGCATCTACAGCACCAATTCGCTCCTCATCAAGCCAGCCACACCAGCAGCTAAGCCAGCGGCCACCAGTGCTCTACCCGCCCTTCCTAAGGGAATCACCAGCTTTGGTGGCGCGATTGTGGGGGATGTGGTTTATGTCTACGGCGGCCACATGGGTGGTGCCCATCACTACGCCAAGGGTGAACTTTCCACGGAGCTTTGGTCGCTTGATCTCAAGAATCCTTCCCAGTGGCAGGTTCTTGGCTCGGGGCCGGAACGTGCCGGTTTGACCATGGTCGCCGTGGGGAATGATGTCTACCGGTTGGGCGGTTTCGCGGCTGAGAACGCCGTCGGTGAAGATGACATCCTCAAAAGTTCCAACGATTTCGCCCGTTGGGATGCCGCTTCGAAGTCTTGGGTTGCCCTGCCATCCCTGCCTGAAGGTCGTTCGTCGCTCGATGCCGTCTCCCTGGGCAGCACGATCTACGCGATCGGTGGATGGGAATTGAAAGGCAGCGGAAGCAGTGCCCAGTGGCACACCACCGCTTGGAAGTTCGACGTGGCCGCACCCACTCCCGCTTGGACGGAGATCGCGGCTCCTCCGTTCCAGCGCCGCGCCCTCTCGGCCGCTGTCCACAACGGCAAGATCTATGTCATCGGCGGAATGCAGAACAAGGGGGGCCCCACAACGAAGGTCGCCATCTACGATCCAGCCGCCAACACGTGGGGTGATGGGCCGGAACTTCCCGGCAAGGGAATGGAAGGTTTCGGCAGTTCCTCGTTCGCCAGTGGTGGCGATCTCTATGTGAGCGTCATGTCCGGCAAGGTCTACAAGCTCACCGCCGACGGGGCGAATTGGGAACAGGTCCACCAGCTCAAGCAGCCTCGCTTCTTCCATCGGATGCTCCCCACCAACGATCACAAGCTGGTCTTTGTGGGTGGTGCCAGCATGGAAAACGGCAAGGCGGATCAGGTGGAGATTTTCGAACTCAAGTAGACTTGTGCCCAGCGACAGTGGCCAGAGTCGCGTTCACCCGCAAGGTTTCGCGGATGGCCGATTGCTGATTGAAAGCGGGGCGGGTCGTGCATGCGGCCCGCCCCGCTTTCTCGTTTTGTGACTTCCCTCCCACGGATCAACCGGCTTCGCTTGCCATGAACTTCACGGAAATTTCCAAGGTGCCGCTCCGGAGCCTGTGGTACAAATTTCTCGCCGCTCACGACCGACAAGTACCGGGGAGTTTCTCGCGAATGAATGCGATGCGAAGTCGATGGATGTTGAGCCTGGGATGTTTGTTCGGCCTGCTGGTGGATGCCAGTCCGCTTCACGGAGCGGAGGCTCCCGTCATTCGTGTGATGAGCTACAACCTCTGGCATGGGGGCGATGCCGGGAAGCAGCCGCTGGAGCAAACCGCGAAGGTCATCCGCGAGGCCCAGGCCGATGTGGTGGGGTTGCAGGAAACCGGTGGTGTGGTTCCCGGCGGCCAGCCACGCCCGGATCGCGGGGCCGAATTGGCGAAGATTCTCGGGTGGCATTACTTCGATCAGGGAGGTCGGACAGGGATCCTCAGCCGATATCCGATCGGCAAGACTTCACCCGGCAAGTGGGGAGCGCGGATCGAGCTTCCCGGCGGCCAGCCCGTCTATCTGTTCAATGCCCACTTCATGTACATCCCCTACCAGCCCTATCAGTTGCTGGATATTCCCTACGGCGAATACCCATTCATTAAGACGGAGGAGGAGGCGATCCGCTTCGCCAAACAGGCCCGCGGAGCCGAGGTGGAACGGTTGCTGAAGGATCTGCAGGCGACAGTCGAGCCGGGGGCGACGGTCTTTGTCACGGGGGACTTCAACGAGCCGTCACATCTCGATTGGACGACGGCGGCACAGAGGGCGGGGAAGTGCCCGGTCGCCGTGGCGTGGCCGACGACGAAGCGGGTGATTGATGCCGGGTTCGTGGATACCTATCGGGAAGCCCATCCCGATCCGGTCGCTTCTCCGGGTTTGACGTGGACTCCGATCACGAAAATCACAGATCCCAAGGATCGCCACGACCGTATCGACTTCGTGTTGATGAATGCCGGTGGAGGGAAGGTCGTCTCATCCCAGGTGGTGGGTGAATCGAAGGAGTTCGCCGACATTGTCGTGGCCCCTTATCCGTCGGATCACCGGTCGGTGGTCAGTGCTGTGGAACTTCCGGTGAAGCCGACGAAGTGAGCAGCAGGTGGGGCGGGTTGGCCCTTGCTCCGGAGCACTGGTGGCTTGCGGTTGGAGATTCCAAAGGTGGATTTCTGGCGTTCAAGGCGAACGCCGGGAATTGAGGCTTGAACGCCTCATGCGTTGGGACTCGCCCTCACCCCGGCCCTCTCCCATCGGAATGGGCGAGGGAGGAAGAGGGGGAACGCGCGCATCGAGTGGCGATAGGGTAGAGGGGCTTCGCTGGGCATGCCTCGTGGGTCGGTGCGATGTGCCGGACTGCGATCCGGAAGAAGTTCCCTCGGTTCGCGGCTGGATCAGGGCCGTGATTTGTCGGTGCTGTCGAAAGATGGTGCTGGCCGGGGAGGCCTGTGGC
>PNLE01000142.1 GCA_013822855.1 Planctomyces sp. | reverse complement strand
TCTGGGGGCGATCCTCCTTCTCGCACTGCGGCGGCGCGGCCTCTGGATTCGCGTGCTGGAATCCCGGCCACTCGTGATGATCGGAGTTCTCAGCTACAGCCTCTACCTCTGGCACCGCCTCTTCCTGCGGCCCCAGACCGAGGCCGACTGGCTCTGGTTCCCCTGGAACCTCGCGTGTCTCTTCGCCGCCGCCATCGCCTGCCACCTGCTCGTCGAGAAGCCGTTCCTCAAGCTGAAAACGGCACTGCCCAAGTGCCAACCGGCCCTCCCCTATGGATCTGGACTCTCTGCCCCCCGACAGTCATGATGCGGCCATTCAGGAAGACCATTCGTCCCGGGGAAGGAACCTCACGTGATCAAGACCTGCCTGTTCGACATGGGGAACGTCCTCGTCTTCTTCTCCCACGAACGGATGTGCCGGCAGATCGGTGCCCTTTGCGGCTGGACGAGGGACGAATGCCGCAAGCAGCTCATCGATTCCGGCCTCCAATGGAACTACGAACGCGGCCTCCTCACCTGCGAAGAGATGCGGGACGCCCTGGGTGAACTGTCGGGCCGCAGCATTTCGCTATCCGCTTTGGACCACGCCACCGCCGATATCTTCATCGAGAACAGCAGCATGCTGCCGATCCTCGCCCGGCTCAAAGCGAACGGCCTGCGGCTGGTCCTCCTCTCGAATACCAGCGTCTCGCACGTCCGTTTCGTGGAACGCCATTTCGATGTCTTGAATGACTTCGACCACCGCGTCCTCTCATGCGAAGTCGGCGCCATCAAGCCGGAAGCCAAGATCTACGAAGCGGCCATCGAAGCGATCCATTGCCCGCCCGGGGAATGCTTCTACACGGACGACATCGCCGCCTATATCGAAAAAGGCCGCGAGTTCGGCCTCGACGCCGAACTCTTCACCCAAACCGCCGTCCTGAAGGAACACCTCCACGACCGAAAGATCGCCGGGTTTTAGCGATTGGTCATGTATATGTAGGGTGCATGGAGTCTTCGGAATGCACCAGTATTTAGCTACTATTGTCGCCTAATTGGTGCATTGCCATGCAACCTACTTGGCGTCTGCCCTTTGGATATCCCAGCGGTCGAGCCAGGTTGAGGCAATGCCACAAAGCTCCTTCAACGCGCGGGATTTCTCTTCGGCCAGCCGGATCGATTCGCGGCTCGGCTTCGCCACGCGGACGGCGCGGATGGCGAGGTTCTTGGGCGTGTGTTCCAGTTCGATGAACTCGATCACCTGCACCTGATAGCCCTGCTGTTCCAGCCAGAGGGCCCGCAGGGCATCCGTCACATCGGCGGCGAACCGCTCCGCCAGAATGCCGTGCTTCCACAAGCCCGCCAAGGATTCCCCACTGATTTGCGGGCGCAACTCATGCTGGCAGCAGGGGACGGCGACGATCACCTGGGCCTCGCGCAGGACGGCCGCCGCCAAGGCTTCATCGGTCGCCGTGTCGCAAGCATGCAGCGAGACGGCCAGATCGATCTTGCCGTCAATCGGGAGATCGACGATCTGCCCCACACGAAAATCGAGGCCTTCCAGCTGCAACTCGTCGGCGATCGCCGTGCAGGTGGCGATGACATCGGGCCGCTGGTCCATCCCCGTCATCTCGACGGTTTTCTTCTCGACGACCGTCAGATAATGGTGCAGGGCGAAGGTGAGGTAGCTCTTCCCGCAGCCGTAATCGACGACCCGCAGCGTCTCCGGCTTTTGCAGCGTCCCCTTGAGGTCACGGATCAGTTCGAGATAGCGGTTGATCTGCTTGAACTTGTGGTACATCGAGGCTTTGACGCGGCCATCCGCCGTCATGATCCCCGCCTTCGCCAGGAAGGGGCAGGGGGTGTTCGCCGGGATGATGTAGTTCTTCTCGCGATTGTGGGCCTCCGGCTCGGCGATGGCCTGCGGCCCCTTGGCCCGATGGAGCTGGAAGTGCCCGCGCCCCTTGTAGCGGGCACAGATTTCGGCTTCCGAGGTGAACAGCCGGGCGTCGCCCAGGATGCTTCCCAGGATCGAGGGGATCCTCTGGATCAGCTGATCGGCGGAGAGGTTCTGGTGGAGTTCGCGCGGGCCAACCCGTTCGATCCACTGGTACATCGTCTCCTCGTCGATGAGGATCGGACGAACGGTCACTTTCGAGGGAACCTGCTCATTGTTCGAGAGCGGTCGGCTGATCACCAGCTTCTGATAACTTCCATGCCTCACACTGGTCGAGAGCTCTTTGAGAAAAGGCTTGAGCGTTTCGGGAACCTTCGACATCCAGAGCTTTCGTTACATCGACGGAATGAGTGCGGAACAGACTTCCCTCGGATTGTAACTCACTGGAGCGAAAGAGTATAGAAACCGCCGCAACCCGGGCTTCATGAGCCTTCGCAGCGTGAAAGAAGAGCGGGCGCTGCAAGCCACGCCACTAGCGGACAGCTCGTTGGGCCAGCACCTGCTGCGCGTAGTATTCCGGCTGCGACTGGAACTTCGCCAGCGATTCCGGTGACCCGAAGAAATAGAGCCGCTCGTCGAACCAGCTCGCATAGCCGAGATTCCCGGCGGGAGCCGAAGCTGCGGCTGGGCTGCCGACCTTCACGACATCACAGCCATCCGCCACCGGCAGATAGCGGTGCGGGTTCATCTGGAAGAGTTTCAATGTTGCGGCACTGCTGAACGAGATTTGCTGGCCGTTGTGCTCGCAGGTGAACTCGGCGCGGGCGTCAACGAGTGCCCGTTCGTCACGCAAGGCGACGGGGCAGTAGCCGCGGAAGAGGTCGTCCTGCGAACGTGTCAGGATCGTCTGGCGGCGATCATCGAACCATTCGGCATCTGCCGGTTCGATCGAACGTCGGCCAGCTGGTGCCGCAGCGACCTGTTCGGGAAACGGAGCCGCACTGCCGGGGGATTCGGTTTCGGACACCATTGTCGTGGGAGTCGCCACCGGCTGATTGAAGGCTGCCGTGTCGTCTTCCGCAGGCGTGGTGGCCGCTGGCTGCGACTCAACGGCTGCCGGTGCGGGATCTTCGCTTTGTCCGCGGATGATGAAGAGCGGGGCGTCGCCCGGGTCTTCGGTCTCCTCATCGACGGGATCGAGGGGGAAGGTGCGTGAGGCGTTGATGTGGTGGAGAGCCGTCTCTTTCAGGCTCCCCGCCGAGACAACCGTGGTGAAGGGGAGAGTCTCCGCTACGAACCGGGCGACCGGCCCGCGTGCGGTGCCGGCTGGCTCTTGGGCCACGGATTCCGCGCGGTGGGCGGCGGTGGTGATCTCGCGAGTCGGCATCGGCATTGCCATCGCATCGTCCGCACCCAAGGTGGCTGGCTGCGTGGCGACGGCTGGTGGTGGTGGCAATGGGCTAGGCGGCAATGCAGTGGGCGACATCCGCTCGGGGAGTGACTGGGCGATGGGTGCGGGAGCTGCCGCCACGGGAACTGGAGCAGCCACAGGGGCAGGGGGGGCGGCTGCCACTTGCGGCGTCGCCACAGGGGCGCTGCCAGGCATGTAGGCTGGCTGAATGATCGGCAGCAATCCTTCCGGCGGCGTGGCCAGTGGCCGGGCTGTGGCGATGGTTTGCACGTGTCCGGGGGTGGCTTTGACCGAAGGAATCAGCGGGGCGGGACTGTTGCCCGGAGGTGGCGCGACTTCCATCGCGCGGGGCGTGTTCCCCATCGCCAGTTGATGACCCAGCAAGACGATGGGAGCTTCACCCTGCGCCGAGGCAGACTTCTCCGGGCCCATGGAAGGGCTAGGAGGGAGTTCTGTGGAAGGGGCCAGAGCGGCCAGTGCGGGAACAGGGGCCGCTGGCGACTTCACAGCCGAAGCGGCGGCGGTGATCGGCAGATCCGGGGCTGTGGCCGATGACGGCTTTTGCGAACCATCCGCTACCTGGATCGCTTCCACGGTCTTCGCCGCCTTGGCGAGTTGCGACTTCTCCCGGGCCGCCTTCGCGAGAGCGGGGTCTTTGCGCAGATCGTGGATCTGGGCGATGCACTCCTGAGCGGTCGCTTCGTCGTGGCATTGCCGGAAGAGGGCCAGCGATTCGTCGATGTGCCCCTGCACTCCCCGGATGAGGGCGAGATTGTTCACATAACGCGATTCACCAGGCTTGCTGTTCAATGCCTTGCGGATGTGATGTTCGGCCTGGGCGTATTGTCCCTGGCGGAAGAGGCAGTAGCCGGCATCGCTCCAGACATCGGGATTCTGCGGAGCGAGTTGCAGGGCAACTTGATAGTGCATCCAGGCAGTGGAGAAATCGTCGAGTTGAGTGGTGACGACCGCGAGGCGATGCCGGGCGAGGGCATGATCGGGTTCGGCTTGGCAGATCTTGGAGTAGAGATCCCTCGCCTCCTTGAGACGACCGCCGATCTCAGCCTCGGCCGCTTGTTCCAACCATTGCGACGAATCCGTGTTTTTGGCTGCGTTGGTCTTGGCGACCGATGTCGGCTGGGCCTTGGTGAACTTCGACAACAGACCTTTGGAGCCGCTCGGGGACTTGGAGACCGGGCTGGTTTTTTGAACGGTCTTGGTGGCCGCAGGTGCCTGCGATGCCGCGGATTTCGGCTGGAGGAACGCCAGCGGAGACTGGAGCGGTTTCCCCGCGCATCCCGCCGTGGGGAGTGCCAGAGCCAACCCGGTGACGCCCAGCGCCAGTCGCCATGCCATTCGCCTCATCGCCGATTCCTTCCGTCGATCCCGCGCTGTCGAGGTGTGTGAGAGCTGCTCCTCGCACTTCGGGGATCCTTCGGATTATCGGCATTGAAGAATGCAGGGAATGACGCGGGTTTTTACTGATTGCGGCGACCGGGCTGACTTTTCCGGTGAAATCGGTCGCAGCGGGCCTCCAATGGCAGGATCCGCCGAAGGAGTCCCCTCGTCACAGCGCGAATTTCCGATCTGTAATGAGCCGCAGCGGAAAGAAGTGAACGGGCGGAAGAACTGGCGTCTCCATTTCAGCTTTCACGATCACCCCGGAAAAGCTCACTTGAGCAGCATTTCCAGCAGCAGGATCGCCGTGCTGTAGTAGATCACCACGCCGAAGATATCGCTGAGCGAGGAGATCAGCGGGTTGGACATCAGCGCTGGATCCATCCCCATCCGGTCGAAGATCAGGGGCAGGGCCGAACCGAGCAGGGTCCCCATGGTGACCACCAACCCGATCGTCCCCGCGACCACCATCGCTTCCTGCATGTTCCGCCCGAAGAGCAGGTTCACCGCCAGGAAGCTGAACGCCGCCATCGCCGACGCCAGCATCAGCCCGGTCAGCAGTTCGTGCCCCGCGATCCGGGCCTTCTGCTTTTTCGACGAGGGATCGACCGTGATCGCGCGAATCACCAGCGTGGCCGATTGCGAACCGGTGTTGCCGCCACTCGCCAGAACGAGGGGAAGAAACCAGCTCAGCCAGTCATGGCGGCTGCTGACACCCTCGAACCCCTCGTTGACCTTGGCGGTGATGAACCCGACCGCCGCCAGGAGCAGCAGCCAGACTCCCCGCTTCTTGGCCATGGTGACGACTGGCGTGTCGAGATACCCCGCTTCCAGCGGCTCGATGGCCGACTGGCGATAGGCGTCCTCGTTGGCTTCTTCCTGCACGAAGTCGAGGATGTCATCGTGCGTGATGATCCCCACCAGCCGGTTTTCCTCGTCGACCACCGGGATGGCGATCAAGTCGAACAGCGCGAGCTGCCGGGCGACTTCTTCGGCGTCGTCGTCCACCTTCACCGCAACCACGCCGCGCCGCATCAGATCCGCCAGTTGCAATCCCGGCTTGGAAAGGATGAGTTGCCGCAACGTGATCACCCCGTGCAGCGTGCGGCCGGCATCGGTGATGTAGATGTAGTAGATCGTCTCGCTGTCGGGGGCCTGCTGCCGCAACCGATCCAGCGCTTCGCGGACGGTGATCTCCTCGGGAAGCGAGGCGTACTCCGTCGTCATGATCGAGCCGGCGGAGTTTTCCCGATAGCTGAGCATCTTGCGAATCTCTTCGCGCTCCGCCTTCGCGATCAACGGCAGCAGTCGCTCGACATGATCCTCGTCCATCCGGCCGAGAAGGTCGACGCGGTCATCCGCCGACATCACTTCGATCAGCTTGGAGAGATGCTCCCGCTCGATGTTATCGACCAGTTCCAGCTGCTGTGGCGGATCGATGAACTCGAAGATCTCCGCTTGTCGCTCGAGCTCGCAGCTTTTGAGCACCCGCCAGACATCCGCCGGCTCCAGACCGTGCAGCACCTCGGCGGCGACGGCGGGATAAAGGGCGACGCAGAACTCCTTGAGTCCGTAGTCGTCGTTCTCCATGAGCATCAAACGCAGATCGGGTTGCAGGAGCTCGCTGAACATCGATGTCCCCCTTTCCCGAACAAAGGTCTGACAGTTTGAGAGCGCGATGCATCCGCCAGCCGCTGGCGGGCCAGCCCAGCGGAACAAACCCGCTTCCTATTCGGCGGCTTCGAGTGCAAATTCCAATCGGAGCATAAAAACACAACCCCGGTCGATCGGTAGATCCTCCGGGGCTGCGAATCAGGCTTTGAGTTGTGCTCGAAACTCCCGCAGGAGTTCGCTGCGGATGGTCATTATCGCTTCGAGAACTGGAAGCTGCGGCGGGCCTTCTTGAAGCCGTACTTCTTGCGTTCCACCATGCGGCTGTCGCGGGTCAGGTAACCGCCATCGGCCAGGATCTGGTGGAGGTTGGGATAGAGGATGTCGAGGGCACGGGCCACACCGAGGATGACCGCACCGGTCTGACCGGTCGATCCACCACCTTCGGCACGCACCCAGATGTCGACTTGGCCATACTTTTCGCAGGCCCGGAGGGGGGCTTCGATCTTCAGGCGATCGCGTTCGATCGGGAAATAGTTCTCGAAAGATCGTTCGTTAATCGTGATCTTTCCCGAACCTGGCCGGAGGCGGACACGAGCCACCGATGTCTTGCGACGTCCGGTTCCCATGGCGACACCGAAGCGGTCGATGCGACCACGGCGATGCACGACCTTCTCTTCCTGCACTTCGGCAACCGGAGCGGCGACATCGCCACCCAAGGTCAATTCGGAACCAGCGGTCACTTCCGCAGGGGCGGGAGCGGAGGCGGTGGGATCGGCGAGAGTAATTTCGTCTGACATATCAGAAGCGTTCTCAGGAATTCGGAAGTGTCGGGATCGAAGAACGATGTTTTCAGTCGGGAGAATCAAGCTCTCTTGGAGCTTTCCCAACCCGCAGAGATTGGATTAGGAAACAACCTTGGTCGGCATCAGGTGGGCGGGAAATGCTTCCGGCTTCTGAGCCTGATGAGGATGGGTGTCCCCTTCAACGAGCTTCAGCTTTTCGAGCATATGACGTCCGAGAGCTGACTTGGGCAGCATCCGCTTGACAGCCAAACGCAGGATCTCTTCGGGCTTCTTTTCCCAAAGGTTGATGGCCGAAATGTTGCGAAGACCCGAGGGCCAACCGGTGGCCCACCAGTACTTCTTCTTCGCCATCTTGGTCGTATAGCCGGGGTGCGTGGGGTGAACCATGGCCCCGCCGGTGAACTGGATCTTGCCGACGTTGAGAACGATGACATAGTCACCGGTGTCAACGTGCGGGGTGTACTCGGGCTTGTGCTTGCCCATGAGTACTGTGGCGATCTGGGTTGCGAGGCGGCCGACAATCTGACCGTCAGCATCGACGACAAACCACTTGGGCTTGACGTCAGCAGTCTTAACAAAGGAGGTCTTATCGGGAGCAGATTTTGTGGCCGTCGTCACAACAACAATCCTCAATTACACTTGCGGAGAACAAACTCCTCCGCGTTCAAATCAGTAACGAGACGAAACCGCTTGTCGAATGACAGGCGATCCCGAAGAACCTGTTAAATTAGCGACGCCGCCGGGATTCATCAACCGTCACGACTCGAATTGGTTTCCGCGACGCTTCCCATGTGCAAGCGGAAAAGATCGGTGGCAAACGTCGACCATGACCCTCGCGGGCGAGGCTCCTCAAAGACGCTTACACCCGACTAGAAGGCGGGTGTAAGTCCATGCTCAAGCGTTTCATCGGCGAAGATCTACGGGCGAGTGAGACCTTCCCGGATGGCGAAACGGGCCAGCTCGACCCGGTCATGAATTCCCAACTTGTGCATGATCCGGTACTTGTGGCTGTCGACCGACTTCTGCGAAAGATGCATCAATCGGGCGATCTCCTTGACACTGGCCCCGTTGGCCAAGTGTCGCAGCACTTCCAACTGACGCCCCGTGAGCGCGGTCAGCGGCGATTCCGAAGGGAGCGAGAATCGTCGGGAATTGGGATCGAGCACCAGCCGTTGTTGAATCTGCGGCGAGAACGTCGCCTCTCCCTCGCTCGCCCGGAGAATCGCATTGCGAATCGTGCTGACGGGTTCCCCCTTGAGCAGGTAGCCGTAACAGCCCGGCTTGAGGGCCCGCGACAGCAGCACGTCGCTCGCGTAGCCCGTCAGGTAGATCACGCGGATGTCGCTGACTCGGCCCCGCAACGTTTCCGCCAGATCGAACGCGCTGCGACCGGGAAGTTCCACGTCCAGAACCACGATCTGTGGCTGAAGTTGCACAATCTGGGCGAGCGCGTGCTCCGTCGAGTTGGAAGTCCCCACCACTTTCACGCGAGGCTCGTTCTCAAGATAGCTCGAGAGGCAATCGAGGAGCAGCTGGTGGTCATCCACTAGGAACACGCGGATCGGTGACGACTCGGGGCCTTGCGGCTTCGTTCGCGTCTCGCCGAAAGAAGCCATGCGTACATCGACCATCCCCGGCGATGGGCCTTGAGCCGCTCCTGATGTGAGGGCTGCGCTGTTGATCAATAGCCCTGTGTTTGAAGCCGCGATTCCTGTGGGAAAAGGCATCGGTGTGTGAGGCGACATCACCATGGTTGGTTCTCGCAAATCTGAAGGATGACGGTTTGGCCCGAAGTTGGTGGCAGCTCAGCTTGCGAGATGGTGCCGCGCCTGCCTGGGGATGAATCTCCATGCCGGGGATGAAGTGAAGCAAACCTTAAGGTTTGCGTGCATTGTGTCAATCCCTCGGCGCAAGAGAATCAATCCACAATCTCAACATCGCCCGGCATACCCAATAACCCTCAACTGTTCCAGCCGATTTCCGTTTGTTCACCTCGGATTGAGGGGATTGCCGCAGTTTATCTAGTGGGTTCGGAAGGTGACTCCCAGACAAATATTGCTCCTGCCATGCACGCATTCCCATGACTCTGCACGACAGTGCAGTCGTTTGCTGGGGTTATTTGTTCAACCGAACACAGGTCATGTCGGGACTCATGTTCATGCAGAAGTTTGATCTCAGCTGACCTGGCCGATTCCAAACGGGTTCCCATCGATTTCAGCTTGCGGGGTTTTACGGCTCTTGGCCCAAAAACGATTCATGCCGTTGCATTTCCGCAGCATGGCCGCATTTGTGGCATAGGCTTCGAATGTCACCCGGATGAGTCCCGGGGGCATCACCTTTGTCGAGGAGAGCCCGCATGTCGGCGGCCGTCATCGCCTCTGCCACATCCCGCATCACGGCGGAATACGTCAATCCCGTCATCGCGGCTACTCGCACTGTCTTCTCGACCATGCTGGGGGCAACCGCCAACCGCACGGGTCTATCGCTTCGCACCGAAGCCGCCCTCAGCTCGGGAACCAGCTCCGGCGTCAGTGCCGTGATCGGCATCTCGGGGCAGGCGGCCGGCACGCTCGTGCTCAACCTCACCACATCAACCGCCATTGAAGTCTTGCGGCGACTCATCGGCACCGAGGCCCGCGACGTCAACGCGGAAGTCTGCGATGCCGTCGGTGAGATCACCAACATGATCGCCGGCCACGCCAAGGCCCAACTCGCCAAATACTCCCTCTCGATCAGCATCCCCAACGTCGTTTCCGGTGCCGATCACACGGTTCATTTTCCATCCAACGTGATTCCCATGGTCTTGTCGTTCGACTCGGATCTGGGGCCATTCACCATCGAAGTCGGCTTCAGCAATCTCCCCGTCGGCTGAGAACGCGTTTTGGAACCCTCAAGTTCCGGCCACTCTTGGGAATCACGAATTCAACCATCTCCCTGCCAGACTCCTGCAAGGACAATCTGATGAAAGTTTTGCTCGTCGATGATTCCGGCACCATGCGGACCATCCAGAAACGCTGCCTCAACAAGCTCAATGTCAACGACATCGTCGAAGCCGAGGATGGGGTCCAGGCCCTGGCGGCTTTCGAGACCGGTACTTTCGACATCGTCCTCAGCGACTGGAACATGCCCAACATGGATGGCTTGTCTCTGCTGAAGGAGATCCGCCAGCGGAACACCACGATTCCTGTGATCATGATCACGACCGAGGCCGAGCGGGCCCGCGTCGTGCTGGCCATCCAAGCCGGTGTCTCCGACTACCTCGTCAAGCCGTTCACACCCGACGGCCTGCGAGAAAAGCTCGAACGCTGGGTGGGTTGCAACGTCTGAAACATCCCGGTGTCGATGCCCGCCAGTCGATACCGCTTCAAGTCGATATGCCTCGGTTGCGTGCGGGTTTTGACCCAATCGCAAGTTGGCTCATGCAAACGATCTCCCAGGATCTGCCAGTCACGTTTCGCGTGATGCATCAGTCGGTTGATCTTTACGCTTCAATCCGGCTGCCCACATCTCCGATCTGCCGCTGGCGAGCTTTCACTCCGTCCCGGTCTCCGATTTGCCACAGGTCCCCCTCATGATTCCCATTGAACGCATCTGGAACTCCGCCCAACTGCCGACCCTGCCCGCGGTCGCGGTTCGTCTTTTGGACATTGTGCGTGATCCCGAATCCGAGATCCGCGATGTCGTCGAAACCATCAAGCTCGACCCCGCGATCTCCGCCAAACTCGTCAAGGCCGCCAACGCCAGCTACTTCGGTGTTCGCAGTGAAGTCAAGGCGATGGATCGCGCCGTCTCCATCCTGGGAACGACGGTCGCCACATCGCTCGCCCTCAGCTTCTCGCTCACCGACGAATCGTTGCAGGTCGGCCCCCGCGCCGAGCACTACAAGAATTTCTGGGTTCACTCCGTCGTTCAAGCCGCGACGGCCGAACTGATCGGGCAGCGCCTCGAACCGGCTCAGCGGGGCGAATATTTCCTCACCGGGTTGCTGTTGGAGCTGGGCCGGCTGGCCATGCTCAAGACAATCCCCAACGAATACATGCCGGTGCTCGAGGAAGCCAAACTCCCTGGTCCTTCGCTCGCCGAACTCGAACAGGAGCACCTCGGCTTCTCGCACGTTCAGATCGGTCAGCAGATGATGACCGTCTGGAAGCTCCCCGAAGGGATCGTCCACGCCGCCGCTTTCCACCACGCGCCGCTCGAAAAGGTCCTCGCCTTCGGCTCCGATCCGGAATCACGGCTGCTCACCGCCATGGCCTTGAGCGCCGCTTCCGCCGACTACTTCTGCACCTCCAACAAGGGTCTGGCGCTCCACAGCCTCCGCGAGATCAGCAGCACCTGCCTGGGGATGGGTGAGGACGATCTGGTCGTCTTCCTCAAGAGCGTCGAGGAGCGTTGCCATCAGGCGGGGGAACTTTTCAATGTCAACCTCTCGCAACTGCAGAATTCGGCCGATCTCATGATCCAGGCCAACGAACAACTCGTGCAGCTCGCCCTGCGCGAACATGTCGCCAGCACGCAGGCCTCGATTCGCCAGCATGTCGCCGAGCAGGAGAAACGCGAGCTGGAAAGCCGCAACCGCGAACTCCAGCAGCAGGCCATGCACGATCCCCTCACCGGCGCGCACAACCGCAAATTCTTCGATGAAGTCCTCATGCGGGAAGTCCATCGCTGTGTGCGGGCCGCCCAGCCTTTGGCCGTCGTCTTCATCGACGTCGACCACTTCAAATCCATCAACGACACCTACGGCCACCAGTTCGGCGACCAGGTTCTCAAGCGGATTTCGCAGATCTTCACCGAGACCATCCGCGTCGCCGACACTCTCGCCCGCTTCGGTGGCGAAGAGTTCGTCGTGCTCGTCAGCCAGCCTTCCGAAAAAGGGGTCGAGCGGCTGGCCGAGCGAATCCGCGAAAATGTCGCCAAGGAAAACTTCCGCTTTGGCTCGACGCCGGTGAAGGTCACCGTCAGCGTCGGCTCCGCCATCGCGATTCCCCGCCGCGGCGAAACCGGCATCGGCGAGCGGTTGATTGCTGTTGCCGACGAATGTCTTTACGAAGCCAAGCGGGGCGGTCGGAACCGCACCGTCATCCGCCATGTCATGGATGAACGGGATCGCCAGCTCCAGCAGCTCATCACCCAGACCCGCTTCAGCCGGTGGCTCGTCCAGCAGCGGCTGGTCGATGTCCCGTCGATCTCGCGGATCCTCCTCGATTGCCAGACTCCGCACGTGCAATGTGGTGAACTGGCCGTCCGCATGGGCTATCTCGACATCGCCGAACTCCACAGTATTTTGAAGCACCAGGAAGTGACTGGCGACCGCTTCTGCTCGGTCGCGGTTCGGTTGGGACTGATGACGGCCACCGAGACGGTCTTCGTCCTCGCCACACAACTGGAAGACCCCCGCACTGTCGTGGGAGCCATTGTCCGTGCCGGGCTGCTCGCTCCTGACACCGCCACTGGCGCACTCGAAGACTTCACCCGCACGGTGGCACCTCCCCCCAAGCATCGGGTCATGTCACTCGTCTGATCGAATCGAATCGAAGCCAGACTCGCCCACGCCGCCACGGTTTGATTCCTCTGGAACAAACCTGGGCGGCGTTTTCCATTTCACGTTTTCATTTACACTGCCGGAAAGTGCGACACATCCCACCCCAGCTTTTTGCACGCTCGAAACAGCCGCCGCTCTGCTATGATCTCGCACGAGGGATACTCTTCGATCAAGCGGCCCCACCACCGGCTTGATGAACCAATGGACCATCTCGAAGCGAATCGCCATGCACCATCACTTCGCCCTTCCAGCAGCCACCACGAATTTCCTCCAAAAAATGACCGTGCGTCGATTTGTCTGGAGTTGTGTCGCGTTCGCGGGTCTGCTCTCGAGCGGCTGCCAGCCCATGTCCCCGTTGCCCAGTTCCAACGCTTCATCGACCACCAACGTCAATTCCGCCTCGGGGAGTATCTCCTCGAGCGGCCCGGCCCCGGGAGGTTCCTCTGCGGAAGTGGTCAACACGGTGGAAGTCGGTCTGACCCCCGAATCGTCCGCCACCACCACTCCCGCTTCCCGTGTCGAGTCAGCTCCCTCCCCGGTCGCGGCTGCCGTCGAATCCAATCCGTCTCCACTGACTCCACCCGTTCTCCCGGATCTGGCGGGAGACAGTACGGATGGCAATCAGCAGCAAGAGATGCTGGAAGACGCTGCCTGTGACGAGCCGCCCGCGACCAAAGCACCCGCCGCGAAAGTGCCCCAAGTAACGGCCCTCTTCGACGGCAAGACCCTCAAGAACTGGAAGTCGACCGAGTTCGGCGGCGAGGGAGAAGTTGAGGTCGTCGATGGCCAGTTGAAGCTCGGCGTCGGCTCGCCGCTCACCGGCGTCACCTGGACCGGCCCCAAGCTCCCCACATCGAACTACGAGATCGTCGTGGAAGCCATGCGGGTCGACGGCAGCGATTTCTTCTGCGGC
>PNLE01000141.1 GCA_013822855.1 Planctomyces sp. | reverse complement strand
CCCGTTCACTACTGATGTTTTGTAGACCCTCCGTCGATTCACTTTCCTCGCAGTTACTTCATCGGCTCTTCATATTTGCTTCACGCTAGGTGTCAATACTTACGTGTCTGAGGGATTCAACTTTGCCAATTCAGGTGATGCTCTCTCATTCGATTCCTCATAACTCCTTTCCCTGTTGTCACTTCCTGTGAGCCATGCGACTGCGCCGGACAGGATTTTGTCATCAATCACCGGCTCGACGCCACTCACATCCTGCATCCATTGTGATTCCAAGAGGCATCCGCCGGAAACTTCATCTCGTTTGATTTCTGCACGCAATCACCAAGGACCCAGAATGAATCGTCGCCAAGGTTTTACGCTGATCGAGTTGCTGGTCGTCATTGCGATCATCGCCGTCCTCATCGCCCTCCTGCTTCCCGCCGTCCAGCAGGCCCGCGAAGCCGCCCGCCGGACGCAATGCAAGAACAGCCTCAAGCAGATCGGCCTCGCTCTGCACAACTACCACGATGTCCACCAGACGATGCCCTCGGGAAGCATCGTGCTGCTCAACGCGGCTGGTACCGCCTACAACGGCCACGGCTGGACTTGGCACGCCAGCATCCTCCCGTACCTCGATCAAGCCCCCATGTACAACGAAGCCCAGGGGCCAAGTTCGGGTGGGATGGGAGATGAATTGGGTGGAGTCGGCAGTGCCAAGCAGGATCTCGTGGGCAAGGCTCCCTTGGCGGTCTTCTGGTGCCCCTCGCAGCCAGACGTCACCCTCGGAGTCCAAAAAAATGGCTACGCCCCTTCCAATTACAATGGCAACATGGGGACTCTCATCGGCAACAGTGGCGATGATTGCCTCAGCGGCGGAGTGACCTTCGCCCAGATGTCGCAAACCGGCGGTTGCATGGGGGCCGATGGCATCTTCTTCATCAGCAGCAGTGTGAGATTCCGCGATGTGACCGATGGTCTCTCGAACACAATTTTCGTCAGCGAAGTGATCGACTCCGGCGGCGACGCCGACAGACTCGGTGGCGGCGGCAGTGATCGCAAGCATGGCTTCTCCGGCGGTGCCGACAGCAATCCCCCGACTGAAATGTCCGAGTACCTCATCGCGGCCGAAGGGAATGATCCCATCAACTCCTATAGCGAAGAAGCTGCGGGCAGCTACCACGTCGGCGGAGCCCACTTCCTCTTCGGTGACGGCACCGTCCGGTTCCTCTCCGAAAACATGAACATGCCGACCTACCAGGCCCTCAGCACCCGCGCCAAAAACGAAGTCATCGGCGAGTACTAACTGGCCCGTGATTCCAATGCGAAGTCTCCCGGAGGTGGCTCGATCTGCCACGGATGGGAGGCTTTCTCTGCTTCTCGCAAGGCCCGCAACTCTCCGCGGGCTGTCGCTCCCGGTTCGGTCCCAAGTTCCGTATCAGTCTTCAACATCTATCAAAATAACGGGCGAAAAGAGTGTACGTGCTAAGGCCAATCATGTCCGCAAAGTATGCGTTCGTCGCTATCTGCTCTCTATGTCTCGTCGGCTGTTCAGGTGTCAGCGACGCTCCCGATCTCGGCCTCGTGACGGGCACCGTGACCATGGAAGGGGAACCCCTCAGTGGCGTCCAGGTCACGTTCCAGCCCGTACAAGGCCGTCCGGCTTTCGGTGTCACCAACGCGAGCGGCAAGTACGAATTGACCTACATCCGCGACACACGTGGCTGCAAGATCGGGCCTTGCAAAGTGATCATCGGGTCGGGGGAAGAACGTCTCGACAACACCAGCGAGGAGGGGGACGGTGCCGCAGCCATGCAATCATCATCCGAAGAGTCGCAGATCCCCGCCCGCTACGGCCCGGAATCGGAACTGACCGCGGAAGTCCACCCCGGCGAAAACGTCATCGACTTTCGATTGACGAAGTAGTGGCTCACGCTCAGTTGGAGGGATATCGTTAAGGTGAATGCTCCGTCGCGATGAGAGCCGCGACGATGATATTTTCACGTATCCCAAGGCTTCGAAGCGGGGCTTTCCATGCCGCCATCTTCTCCCCTTGCTGATGCCGAGAAGCCGGAAACTCCCGGCTTGGGGAAATCCGAAGAGAGCCACCTCCTGCCCCAACAAGATCCATATCTCGACTCGAATCCCCTGGGACGCAAAGTCGCTCAATACGTTTTGGGGTTCACTCTGGTTCTCTCCATCGGCGGTTTCTTTGTTCTGGGTGGCCCGGAACAAATGAGCTTGAGTTGGGATCTTTGGAAGTATTCAGTGGAGGGAGCGGACGGAAAAACGTTCGCCCGTTTGCTGCATCTCAAAAACGGCGATTCCATGAATCGCGTCAACCAGCTTTTGGGCCATGTCACCATCAACCGCGACGTGACAGGCAGCTTTCAGATCGCGGCCGAACGGGATCCCGCCCGTTATCCCGACGGTGTGCGTGTCGATGACTTCTTTCTCGAGTTCTGCTGTGTTCAGCCGGGATCTCTCTTCTTCCAGATGCGGGATGGAAAGCTGATCAACTTCCATCCCGACCATTATCGAGACCTCCTGAGCTACAAGTGATGGGTTGCGGAAAGCGGGAATGCCGCTCCATCCTTCCACTTCCTACCAACTCAAATACCGCGCAAAGACTGGCGTGTAGTATTGGTGGCCCCAGGTGTTGAACCAGGCGGCGTAGCTATAGGTGAAGATCACCACCAGGAAGATCACCCGCGCGTAACGCTCGAACGTCGCGGTGACGACCGCCAGCACTGTCAGCTGTGCCAGCTTGGCGACGAGCGGCCCCGCCATGGGCCCCAACCAATGCGAAACCAGCCGGACGGCGGGATGCAGTTCATCTTCGATCCGGCCGTCCATCATGAACTGCCACGTTGAAATCCAGTCCGCTGTCGCCGCCAACGTGGCCACCAAATACCAGTGCCCCCACCGGCGCCAATAACCGGGCCAGTTCGCGCGAAACCGCTCATACAGTGTGTGGTGGATCGCCGACATGCTTCGAGGCTACCCAGCTGTTCAGCGGCTTGGCAAGACCTGAAGTCGTTCTTCACCCCTGCTTCCAGCGACTCTTCCCAATACCGGGGGCCGCACCGGTTTATCATTGCCATCGAGAGGGGGGGCCGTATCTTCGGTGGTATTGAGCTATTAGAAGCTCCGCCCTGTTCTCCCCAGCGCCATGTTTTCTTCAGCGAAGGTACGTCCCATGTCCAGCACCACCGACACCGCTTGCTCGCTCACCGGAAACTCACTCGTCGGAAACTCACTCACAGCGAAGAAGTGCGTCCCCTGCGAAGGAGGCGTGCCCCTGCTCACGCAGGAAGAAATCGCGGCCGGATTGGCACTGACCCCCTCCTGGGAATTGGTCCCCACGGGCCTGCAAATCCGGCGTACTTGGCGGGCGAAAAACTTCGTCGACGCCGTGCAGCAGTTGCAGCAGATCACGACGCTCGCGGAGGAGGAGGGCCACCACCCCGATTTCCATCTCACCAACTACCGCGATGTGGCCATCGAGATCTGGACGCACGCCATCGGTGGCCTCTCCGAGAACGATTTCATCCTCGCCGCCAAGATCGACCGGATGCTTGCCCGCGACTTCCCCAAACTCTCGGCTGCACAGCCTCGCTGATCTAGCCGCCGTCTAATACGCATTTCAATTTGAATTGGCGCTCGGGTGGCATGCCCCGCAGCTTTGTGCGGGCATGTTTTGGCGACTCTCAGTGCCGTTTGAAATGCGTTTGTATGATCCCGCATCTCACCGGCAACCGGCTACCAGTTCTCTTCAAAACCCATCTGGGAGATCTGGCTCCGGATCAGATATTCGAGGATGGCTACCAAGGGAAGTGGCCGCTCGACCTCGAATTCGATCGCTTTCGGCTTTCTCACAATCGTCGCCCGCGAAGGTTGCACATACGGGAGGATCGCCGCCGGTGAAGGAAAATCGATTGCCTGGAGTTTCGACTCCCCCTCGAACTGATCGTCCCCGACATCGGCGTACGCGCTGAGTTGCGGCCACAAGGCCACGAGTTGCAGCATCACCTGTGGGCTATCCATCCACAAATAGCCCATGACGTTCCCCTCCTGGGGCAAGGCCTTGCCGCCGGTCGACTTTCCGTCGGTCATCGTTTGCGCGAAGTTCGGGCCACCCTCCTGGATGAAGCGGAGCGTCGCCTTGATCGCCTGTGGATGCGACGAGACCAGCAGATGCCGATCCGTCAGGCAGAGCGACCATGTCGTCCGGAAGACGCTGTAGCTGTTTTGCTCGATGGTGTAGATCGTGCGGTCCATGAACTCCGTCTGCCGCACGGAGGATTCTTCGTCGATAGTCACACTGTTAGTGACGACCTTCATCAGTTCCGCGAACGCCGCGACGGCTTTGCGCGGGTCACGCACTTCCCAACTTCCCACCACGCCGCCCCCCAGGAAAGATCCGTGGGCACTCGACGAAGTCAGGATCCAGGTATCGCCAAAGGCGGACAGCAGATCCTCTTCGACCATCACTCCCAATTCGGTGTTCACCTGCTTGAGCAACTCTTCAACGGGTGCCGCACCACCGGGCACGCCGGCGGTCATCGTCTTGCGGATCGACCCCAGCCACCGCGCGGGGCTGAGCTTGATGGCCGCCACCAGTTCGGCATCGGCGGGGACGCGTTCGAAGTCTTTCGCCGTCAGCGAAGTCGTCTCCAGGCTCTCCCACAATCCCGAGGGCTTGTCGATGAACGACAACCTGCCTCGCTGGGCCAGTGCGCCGTTGGTGATCCCCGTGGCCGTGGCGAGGGTGTCCATGTTCTTGAGGCCCGCCAGATCCGCGATGAGCAGTTCAAACTTCGCCCGCGGGTCGTCGACCTGGGCCAGCAGCTTTCGCAAGCCATGGAAATCGATGAACTGCGTCACGCCCACACGCGATACACCCAACGACCCCACCGCTTGTTCGTAACGGGAAGGAGCCGGGGTCGGCGGTTGACTGGCCGTTGGCGATACTCCCCGCGCGCGCTCGATCGCCTGCCTCAAGGCCGTTTCACCCACCGCCAGCCAAAGATTCTCCCCGTCGCGGTGGAATATGACCTGGAATCTGCCTTCCAGGAGCGCTTTGCGGAATCCGCCCGGCTTCCCGGTGGGCATTTCCTCGGGAAGTCCCAGGCAAACTTCGACGATCCGCTGCAACCGATCGGCATCCGTCCCGGCCCGGACAAGCATCACCAGGGAACTGACTCGCCAGGCGTGCGGAACCTGAATAAGCGAAACCGGATAGGCGTTCTCGTCCCCCGTCGCCAGCTTGGCTTTCTCGACCGAGGCTTGATCGAAGGCGGGCGTCGGCTCCAGCCAGAAACTTCCGGCGTGGCGAACCACCACGTGCCGTAGCAACTTCACGCGGAACAGCAGCGCCTCCGGGTTCCCCCAGTCCACAAACGATTCGCCGAAATCCGCGATGATCTCCTTCGTCCGATCGCGGTGGGCGCGATCCATCGCTTCCTGAAAGGTCTTGATCTCGACATCGCCGAAGAACCCGTCGATTCCCGGAGCGCCGTGATCGCCGCTTCCGGGGGCCGTCCAGTCGCTGCGGATCAAGGCATTTGGCGCCGCCGCTCGCTGCACCACGGGATCCGGCGCGCCCGGCGGCAACCCCGCCTGATCCACACCGAAGAGGAGCAGCAGGATTTCAAAGAACAGCATGGTCGAGGATTGCGATTCCATCAGCGGGCATCCTGGGGGAACCATCCCTTCGCCCGGCGGCATCTCATTGCCCGCCAACGTCCGAAGCGAATCACTCCCTATGGAGGGAATCGTACCCACCCTTCCCCGGACTCGCCAATTGCGGCCTATCGCGGCAATCCCTACGCTGCTGAAAGATGGCCGGTGCATCAGGATTTGTGACTAAGCCTTGGAAATATGGATTTGCTGCAGGCGGGCCATCGTCCCAGCGCCCCAATCTCTTCCGCTCGATGAGGTTCCCCATGTTCGCAACAGTGCTCGCAACCATCACGACCTCGCAGACACATCTCCTCCCCCGCCTGATCTCGGGAGTCGCCTGGATGACATTCTCGTTGGCCACTTGGACGCTTTCCGGGACGAGTTCCGCCTTCGCCGATGAACCGATCGACTTCACTCAACCCCCAACTGCCGGCCAGCAAGTGGCCCAGAAGCTCGCGCTGGAAAACCTCCCCGCAAAGTCGATCCAGTACTGGCTTTATCTCCCCCCCGGTTATGTCGCGGGCGAGACCTCGAAGAAGTGGCCGGTGATCCTCTTCCTGCATGGCGCGGGGGAAAGTGGCAGCGATCTGGCCAAGGTCAAAAAGCATGGGCCAGCCAAGCTCACGGGAACCCGGCCTGAACTCGACCAGTTCATTGTCATCTCGCCCCAGGCGACCGAGACTGATCGCCCCATCTTCGATCGCTGGAACGCCGACGAACTGAACGGCCTCGTGGAGCATGTCCTCCGGACGACAAACTCCGATCCCCAGCGAGTTTATCTGACGGGCCTCAGTATGGGTGGCTTCGGCTCGTGGCGGATGGCTGCCAAGTATCCGACGCGATTCGCCGCCGTTGTTCCCGTGTGTGGCGGCGGCAAGGCCGAGTACGCCGCAGCCCTCAAGAGCCTGCCCATCTGGGCGTTCCATGGCGATGCCGACAAGGTCGTCCCCCTCAAGGCCACCACCGACATGATCGACGCCATCAAAGCCGCCGGAGGGGATCCCAAGCTGACGGTCTATCCCGGCTTGGCGCACGACAGCTGGACGATCACCTACGAGAATCCCGAACTCTACAAGTGGCTCCTCGAGCACCATCGTTAACGAGCGAAGTTCCGCAGTCTGCCGGTTCGCACGGCGGGTGGTTCGAGAGGGATCGGGTGGGTTTTGAAGAGGTGCATTCTTCCATGACGAATCGTGGTGCCCCAGCTCTGCAAAGGGCGCTGGAACTGACACGGGAACTGGTTCGCCTGCCGACGGTCAGCCGGGAGAGCAACCACGCTGCCACCTCGTACCTCGAGGAGTGGATGTCGGCTCACAGCTTCGAAACGGAGATTCTCACCTACCACGACCCGCGCGGAGTGCTCAAATCGAGCATTGTCGGTCGTCGGGAACCAGGTCGTAAAAGCAACGCGGGAAGTGGTGGGCTGGCCTATTTCTGCCATACGGATGTCGTCCCGGCCGATGGCTGGGTGGGGGCCGGTGTTGCGTCCACATCCGGGGGAAGTGGAGCCGATCCCTTCGAGCCGGTGCTGGTGAGTGATCGTCTATATGGCCGCGGTGCCTGCGACATGAAAGGGTCGACGGCCACCTTCATGGCGGCTGTCGAACAGATCGCCACTACAGACCAAATCGCCCCGATCTCGTTGATCGCCACGGCGGATGAGGAAGTCGGCTTCTATGGAGCCGCCGATGTCGCGGCCCGCTCGCGGCTCTACCGTCAACTGGTGGCCGAGGGAGCGGCGGGAATCATCGGCGAGCCGACCGAGCTGCGCGTGGTGCATGCCCACAAAGGAATGTATGTCCTCCGTGCCACCTCGATCGGAAAGGCGGCCCATTCGAGCACGCGAGAAGGCCTCAACGCCAATCTCGCGATGATCGACTTCCTGGGAGAGATGAAGCGGATCCACGAAGAAACGCTGGTCGATCCCGAGTGGCTGGATGAACGCTTCGATCCGCCCTGGATCAGCTGGAACATCGGCATCAACGACCACACCCACGTGGTCAACATGACCCCCGCGAAAAGCGTCTGCACGGTCTCGTTCCGCCCCATGCCGGGACAGGCTCCCGAAGCGCTGGTCGCGCGGGTGGCTGAGATCGCCGGGAAGTGCGGCATCGAGCAGGAAGTGGTTCGTCGAGGCCAGCCCCTCTTCGTCGAGCCGCAGTCGGCGTTCGTGCGTTCGATCTGCGAACTGGCGGAGTGCGAGTCTTCCGAGAGCGTCAGCTACGGCACGGACGGGACGATGTTCACAGACCTGGCGCAACTCGTGGTACTGGGCCCAGGTTCGATTCGTCAGGCCCATACCGTGGACGAGTTCATCACGCTGGAACAACTCGACTCCGGCACCCGCCTCTACGAACGCCTCCTTCGCCATCACACCACACAGACCTGAAACGCGTCTCCGCTTGAAATCGTCTTTGGTGTGGCACATCCCTGGAGGCTTTGCGGAAGGGCGTGGTCATCGTAACTTTCAACACGCGATTCGCGCCAGCCATCCTCCCTACTGGTCGTAAGGTTGCAGCACGGCGGGTGGAGTGGCAGGCACACCCATCGGTGCCGGCGAAGGCGGCATCGCGGGTACCGCCGCGGGTGCCTGCGGCCCGTTCTGCGGCACATCCTGCCATTGTCCCCTCTGCAACGCATCGTTCGGATAGACGTACGGATAGGCCTGCGGATACGGATGGCAGCGGCAAGGGGGCGTATAGCAGCCCTCTTCTTTGCAGCGCTGCTGGCACCCGCCGCAGACTCGGCACTTCGTGCCGCACCAGTCGGCCTTGCCGATCCGTGTCAGATCCCACTTCGGCGTCCAGAAGTACTGGGCGTTGCATTCATGGTCGGAAATGTCGTCGATCACGCCCGCATAGCGATCGAACAGGCGGCAGCATTGGCAGCCACTGGAGGAGAGCGCGGTCAAGCTCCCCATGGCAGCGAGCAGCATGCCTGTTAGAAATGTGTGGCGCACGAGCAGCCCCCCTTCAGTAATCCCCAAACTGGTTATCGGCGGCAATCTGTTCCGGCTTTGATGATTTTGCGGAATGCACCGAATGCGGCACGTCCTGCACGTCGCGCCCCGCATGTGGCTGGGCCTCCAGGCGACCAGACACACTATCTACCCCTGCTGCGAAGACTTGTTGCCATTGCTGCTGAGATCCCGTCCAGCCACATGTCGTCGCTCGCCTGTCAAGATTTAACGATTGCAGCGATTGCAACGCCGGAGCCTCTCCCCACCCTGTGGAATCTTCGGCAGGGGTGGTTGATGCGGCTGATTCCGTAGAAGCGGCACAACCGATACGAAAAAGGATCACAGGGCGAGTCCGCCGGGAATTCCGCAGGTGCCAAATATCCTGCCGGAGATCCGGGTCTCTCCTTTGAAACCGTCTTCGAACTTGTCCGTCCGAGGTTCGCATCCGACATGCGGACGCTTCGGCGGATACCGCTCGAAGGCTGGGACATGCCGGGCCGCGTCCGCGATGAACAACAGGTTGACCCGGGTCGATTTCCTCGTCTCGAAAGTCTACAGACTCGTAAGTCCACAGGGCGGGCTTCACAACGGAAGGTGAAGAGTCATGGTTAAGTGGTATCTCCTTCGCAACGTGCTTCTCGCCGCCGTGCTGGCCACTGTGGGTTCGGGCTGCGCCCGCTCCAGTCAGACTGTCGCCAGCTGGTTCGATCGCGAACCCAAGGTCGACGCCAATGGCGAGTCTTTGGAGAAGGGCAGCGCCTCCAAAGAGAAAGAGGCCCTCGCCAAAAAGGACGAGGCGAAAAAGGACAAATCCTCCAAGGAGAGTCCCGTCAAGCCGGAGTCCAAGGACAAGGCCGTCTTGGCCGATGCCGAGACTCCCGACGAAGGCGTCAAGAAGGCCAGCTGGTTCTCCTGGGGCCGCGATGACGAGTCGAAGAAAGCCGCCGACGACAAGTCCGCGACGGCTTCCAAGGACAAAGATAAATCCGCGAAAGATGTGGCTGGCGAGAAACCCGCCGACAAAGTCGCCAAGGGGAAGGACTCCTCCACGGGCAAGGTCGCCGCGAATGACAAGGCCGCCAAGTCCGGCACCGAGGAAAAAACCGCTTCGAAGCCAGCCGCTGGCATGACCAGCACTAAGGCGTTCGCCGGAACCTCGTTGGCCGACACCAAGGCCGATTCCGACAAGGAAGCCGTCGCCAAGTCCGGGAAGAATCCCGTCAAGCCGACCCGCGGGCCGTCTCGCGATCTGATTCCCGCCGATGAAGATCCGTTCCTCGCCGAAGCCCTGGCCGATATCGCCTCCGGTCGCGGCGAAGGCCCCGAACGCATGACGGCGAAGTCGAAGCCAGCCTCCGGAGAGAAACTCACTGCGGAGAAATCCGCAGCTGAGAAACTGGCGGCGAAGAAAGAGACCGAACAAAAGATCGCCGCTGCTCCTTCGAAGACGGAAACGGCCACCACAGCCAAGAAGGACGCCGTCAGCGAAGCGAAGTCCGGCGTCCCGGCTCGGCCCAAATCCGAAGTCACCGGCGAAGATGAGTTCGCCTCCTGGATCGCCAAGATCGAAGGTCGGGTCGATACGGATAAGGCCGCCACCGATAAAGCTGCCACTGAGCCGAAATCCAAGGCCGAACAACTCGTCGCCTCCGCCAAGACCGTCGAGGATCGATCTGCCGTGAAGCAGGCCGCTGCGTCCAGCGACGTGCCCGATTGGGCCGCCGGCGAAACGATCAAGACCGCTGCGAGCGAAGCCAAGACCCAGTCCACGCAGGCCGTGGCCAAGGCTGAAACCAAGGGTCGCGATCTCTTCGCCGAGATGAAGTCGGATTCGTCCAAGAGGATCGACAGCCTCTCTAGGAATCTCAAGACTGGTGCCAACGATGCCCGCGACCGCATCGCCGCCGACATGATCGAATCGCAGGCCATCGCCAGCACCGAATGGGCCGATGCCAAAAACACCGCCGCCGTAACCGGCCGCGAAGTGGCGGCGTCTTCCCGCCAGAAGGTCGAGACCGCTTCCAACGAAGCCATTCAGTTCGCGGAACTTGTGACGGAGAAATCGCAGGCCACGGTGGAGGATGCCTGGGCCGCCATCGACCAGAAGCAGACTCAGCTCGCGGAATCGACTTCGAACAAGGCCACCCAGGCCGTGGCTCGGGCCGAATCGGAATTCGATTGGGAATCGGTCTCCAGCACGACAACCGGTGCCATCGCCCGCAAGACGGGTGGCACCGCTCCCGCCATGAAGGGCCTGATCGAGAAGTGCGGCGCGATCTCGGAAGAGGTCAAGCCGTTGGTTCAAGGGCTGGAGACCACCAGCGTCGATTCGATCCGCCACAACGTCCACCGCCTGGGCCAGATGGACGCCAAGGGGCAGGAGGCGGTTCCCGCCCTCAACGCCCTGCTCGATCATCAGGATCCGTACGTGAAGGTTCACTCGGCTCTGGCCCTCAGTCGGCTCGATGCGGAATCCCCCAAGGTCCTCAAAACGTTGGTGGGGGGCTTGAAGTCGCCCGATGCCGGTGTTCGCAGCTTCTCCGCCGCCGTGATCGGCGAACTGGGGCCGCTGGGGACGGAAGCCCTCCCCGCGCTCGCCACGTCGCTGGATGATCCCGATGGGTACGTCCGGCTGCATGCGGCGGAAGTCCTCGTGCGGAACGACCGCTTCGCCAGCCGGGCGCTGGAGACATTGCAGAACTGCCTCAAGGATTCGGACGAGAACATCCGCTGGCTGGCGACCTACTCGCTGGCGGAACTCGCCCCGCAACGTCCCGATACCGTGCTGAGCCTGCTCAAGGTGGTGAAGGATCCCGTCCAGCGGGTGCGTGTCGGGGCGGTCTACGCCCTGGGCGAGATCGGTCCGATGGCTCGTCCCGCGATCCCCGAGTTGGAACAGGCCGCGACCGATCCCGACAAGGATCTCCGCGCCGCCGCTCAGTACGCCTTGCAGCAGATCAAGTCGTAGTTCACACGATCCCTCACGGATCGAATCCCTGAAGCGAGCCACCCAGGCGAATCCTGTGTGGCTCGCTTCGTTGTTGTGGTGGTGCGATTCCGCCTCAGACGAACCGGCCCGTGTGTTCGCGCCACGAGTTCGAGGGGATGAGACTTTGTGGCAACGCCTGGTTGGCGAGCGCATAGGTCCACGCCAGACGGCACTCGATGGCCCGGTTCCCCGATGATGTCGCGGTCTGTTCCACCGGTACGAGCGTCCGGTGATACATCGCGGTTTGTCCCTGGCGAACGGCTTCGTATCCGGGGAAGTCCTCGACGTCATCCAACACCGGCCAGGCTTTGGCGGCGTTGGAAATGTGAACCAACTCGCCGGGCACAGGCGAAGAACTCGCCTCGTGGACAGCGGGATCCTGCACAGGGAGCACCAGTGCGGGAAAGGTGCCCAGATCCACCAGTCGGCCCCGTGCTTGAGCCTTCCCCAAGGGCGTGAACCCCACCTCATCCAGGAAACCCCGGCGGCACTCCCCCTCCATCAAGGTGCCGTAGATGAAGAGCTCCCTGATGAGGTTCTCCGCCTCACCACCTTCCGCGACTCGGGCGAGAATCGAACTGGCCGACTTCGCCGCCAGATGCTCATCGAGGCCGTGCTCCTCGTAGCCTTGCAGCACAACCTCCACATAGCGGGGGTGCGGCTTCACGAAGGTCTGTCTCTTCGCGGGATTGACCTTGTAGGTCCGGGCGGTCACAAGTCGCCCGGCTTCGTCGATCACCATCGCGAGGACACGCTCGTAGCCGCCCGTCCCTTGATCGTTGCTCCCTTCCTTGCGGTCGATGGCGGCCCAGGCAATGTCGTCCATGTGAAAGAGCAGCCCCGGGACAACCTGCCCGATCTGGGGTTGCACATCGAGCACACCACCCTGCCGACGGGCGGAATGCAGGCTGAAGGCCAACCGGTGATCCGGCAGCCAGGCGCGGCCCGCAGGCGTCATCCGGCCCAGCGGCATTTTCAGTTCCTCCGCCCACACTTCGAGATTGTGACGATTGAGGTTGGAACCGTAGGCGAAGTAGAGCGGTGACGTCATGCGACTGCGACTTGTTGGGGGAAGAACCGATCCTCGGGGAGCCACCGGGACTGGCAATCATGTTACTGGCTGCGATTGATGGCGGCAGCCGATTGGATCGCAGGCCGAACCTTGCCGGGTGCGGAGCTGTCAGAAACTCGGTGGATGGTTAGGCCCGCAAGATGATGCCGCTGGCGCAGCGACTTCAAGTGCTGCACTGGCAACGGTTTCCGGGGAGACCGGCTGGGGGAATCACTGGAAATCGCCCATGCCTTGCGAGCGGCGGGGGACATGGAATACCATTCGCGAACGCCATTTTTCGGAAACCGGCTCTTGAGGAGAGCGGGCGGAGGAAAGAGGGCCCTTGGCGATGTAGCTCAGTCGGTTAGAGCAGCGGCTTCATAAGCCGTGTGTCGTGGGTTCGAGTCCCTCCATCGCCATTCCGCTCTTCCGGGTTCGCCTTCACGGTTGAACCTGCGGCGGCCGTTCAATTTCGTTCAATGAAGCGGCCCGGTCATCACTGATGACCGGGCCGCTTTTTGCGTTGAGGGGTGTCGAAAAATCGTCGTGGCTTCAGGCCTGAGCGACTGATGGCCCCAGATACTTCGCATCACCGAATCCGAGGATCGGCAGGAAGATGAATGGCAGGAAAATCACGCCGATTGCAAAGCCGACTCCTTTGCCAAACGACTTCACCAGATCGAGTGTGGCAATTACCGCCACAACGAAGTTGACGCCGGGGATGAAGAACAACAGCACCCACCACAAGGGACGGCCCACAATCTCCAGCCAGACGATGTAGTTGTAGATGGGGATGATCGCGGCCCAGCCCGGCTTGCCCGCCTTGGTGAAGATCTTCCACAAGGCGATGAGCATGATCAAGGTGAGCACTGCCGCAATGGCCAGGATGACCATCACTAC
>PNLE01000140.1 GCA_013822855.1 Planctomyces sp. | reverse complement strand
ACCGACCTGCCCGAGCTGGGTGGCCGTCCCGCCGAGAATTGGCCCTTCACCGCCATCCGGCTGGAGAGCGGGAACACGCTGGTCACATTGACGCACGGCAACAAGGTGGTGGAACTCGATGCCACGGGCGCGGTGGTATGGAAATTGACCAACGAAGATCTCGCGGGGGCACCCCTCGCCGATCCGTGCGGTGCGCAGCGGCTGCCCAACGGCAACACCGTGATCGCCTGCTACGGCACACGCGGCCCGGTCAAGGTGCTGGAGGTCACGCCGGATCGCAAGATCGTCTGGAGCTACACCGGCCCCCACAAAGCACACGAGATCCAGATCTTGACCACCAACGGCGAGCCACTGGTGGGATCGCCGTTGAAGTAGTGAGAGATGGCCGCCGGTCAGCTTCCCAGTCGTTTGACCTCGGCGATCGACGCGGCGATCAACTGCTCCAGGATCTTCGTATCAATGTCGCTCAGTCTCTTCACGGAGAGGCAGGCTTTGCCCATCTTGTGCTTGCCCAGTTGGGCGAGGAGCGACTCTTGGAGAGGGCCGGGGGCGGAGAGGTAGATGCTGATCTCCGACTTGCGGGAGGAGAAGCCGACGACGCAGATATCCCCCTCGCGGCCGCTGGCGTATTTGTAGTGATAGGTATCGAACCCGACGATCGACGGCCCCCACATCCGGGCCGGATGCCCGGTAAGCCGGCTCATCAGTGCCACCAGCCACCGACAATCCTCCCTCCGGACTGTATCTTCAATGGCCGCCAGATACTCCTTCACACTCGCATCCGTCGGCTGGGTTTTGTTCGTGGGCATGGCAGGCTTTCCTCGAAACTTGGTGGCAGGCCAACACCCAATACGGTCGCGTGTCGAAGAACGGATGACGATGCGAAAATCCGCCTTGAGGAGCGTCCCTCAGCTCTTCGCCATGACGGGAACGGTGGAGTCATCCCACGGATCGACAGCCTGTTTGCTGCAACATCTGATCAGCCTTGGTCTTGGCCATCGGTTGGCCAGTCCCATCCATCACGGCGACCAACGTAGTCGCCGTGCAGTCCCATGCCGCTGAATTCGATAGGCATGGCCTCTCCACGAAACGTCAGGCCCACATCTTGCGAAGTGAGCCACCAAGTCAACGCCGCCAGGACGTCATGAATGGCCCCATCTCGTTCCTCCTGAATCATCTCTGATAACAATGTCCGATTTTCCGGAGGCAGCGTCTGAATGAACTCATTGAAGCGTCGATGTGCCGGAGCTTTGGAGAAGAGTGAGTGTTCGACCACATGCCCCGCGTGCCCAAATCCCCGAACCTCATCGACGAGTTGATCAATGATTGCTTTGTATGCGTCGATGGGGGTTGTGAGTTCGCTCATGTTGGGGCAGAAGAAGCTTTCTGTGCTGGTAGAGTCCATCGGAGAACTCTTCGTCCACGTGGGCGAAAAAACAAAGTTGTCGCCTCGGGGATGGTTGTCGAGAGACGATCGCTTTCCTTGGAGCTCTCGCTAGTCGCATCCGGAAGGTTCGAAGACAAGCGATGAACGGCCACGGTCATTATTTGGGCAAATCGCGTGCAAGCACTGCATACGTCAGCGGCCCGTGATCAATGGGTTCAAGTCCTTCAAAGAGATAGACTTTACCCGCCGGCACCGTAACGACAACATCGACACGACGACCACCACCTCTGAACGAGCCACGAGCTGTCTGCTCACCGTTGGCGGGGTCCGAATAAAATGTGCCGATACTCTGATACCTGCGGCCGTCCGTTGGTGCGGAGACGACCGCCCAACCTTGGCTCGTCTGAATCGCAAGTACGTCGTCGATCGCTCGAAACGCGGAGTCTCTCGCGGGTGAGGTGATGAAGAGAATCATGAGGGAGACAATCGCGATGAGGGTAATCGCTGCCAGTGTTGCCCCTGCTGTCAATACGTCTTCTCGTTTCATTGGATCTCAAATTCCGACTCTTCAACAGAGGCGACTTCGCCCGCCAAATGGCTGCATCGACTGGGCCGCGGCCACATCTTGTTTCCTCAAGAGACCCAACAACGTTTCCGCTTGATTATCGTTACGAGCTAAGAAATGGTGGGGATGGGCGCTGACATGTTCTGCATCGGCTGGCGAAGGGACGATCGGTTTAGAATGTGGTCCTCGACCATTGCGCCCTTGGTGGTTGAATCTTGTGAAGTGCGAACGAGTAAGCCAATAGCGAGCATAACATATGTGGGGACGGACACCATCACCGCCACGAAAACACTAGAGAGCGCAACAGCACATGCTGCCGAGATGTCTGTATTGCTGATATCCGAAGTCGACGTTGTCGCAATCACGGATAGGGAAGCAATGACCCCTTTCATCAATCCGCAGAGACTGAGGAACACGGGAACCGGTAGCACAACCAAGTAGGCCGCTAAAACTGCTGCTGGCCGTTTCGTGGCAAGCAGGTAGCAGGCTCCGGCGAATATTAACGTTGCCGACAGAAGCACGAGCACTGAGAAGAATGAGTTGGGCACGGCGAAACCTCCTAGAAGTGTGTGAATTCAGCAGAATTGTCTGCGCCTGGGTTCCGCCGATAGAAAATATTGTTTTCACTGAGGTGGCGGGCGCACAGGTGGAGCCATTCCTCATTGCTCGCGGCAAAACCACCTACTGCCCACATTGATGATGGCCATCGCACGGTTCTTATGTCCAGACCTATTGGGTGGTTGGTGACCGGCGAGGCGTAAAGTCGTCTCAGTCATCATTCACCTTCACAAGAGAGGTCTTCGCCACCCAGGCGATCTTCCAGCCAGCGGGGAACGCCTAGGACGATGAACGGGTACCAGAGGCCTCGCAGAGCGATTGGGCCCATGGACTTGAGGACATGGTGGTGATCCAGATCCGCGATCGAGATTCCCTGGGTGATGCGAAGATGGAGATCATCGTCGGGGAGGTATTGCCCGAAGTCGACGGCGCGGAGGATGGCCAACGCCTCATTCAGGGAGCGGGCCGTGACTCCGAACCCGAGCGGTGCGTGGGAGAACGGTGACTTGATCCAGAAGGCGGTCTACAGCGGATCGGCCATGGCGCACCGATTTTTGACTTTGGGAAGGAAGAGTTTTCACTGGAAGTTGGGAATTTTTATACCGGATCCAAGCCCAGTGATGCGAATCCGCCCGAGTCGGTGTGATACCGAGAACGCCTCAAGGGCTTTCGCGACGATCCAATCCCGCGATGAGTCCACTCAACATGCGGGCGATTTCTTCGAGCTGGGCCTTGAGGGCATCATGATCCGGCGGCGTCAGCAATTTTCGGCGCAGAGCGAGTTCCAGCAGGGGAACACATTCCTGGATCGATCCCCGTGCGATACCGAAGAAGTTTTTTCGATCCGGCTTGGTGAAGCGGCCATTGCCTTCCGCGATATTCGCGGCGATCGACAGTGCGGCCCGGTTCAACTGATCGCACAGAAATCCGTATCCCCGTGGAAACACCTCAGTCTTGGTGCAGATCTGATCGGCGAAATCAATCGATCTCTGATAGACCAGCAGTTTCTCGAAAGCAAATGCCATCGGTCTGCTCGGAGAGTGAGGGTCTCAAATCCGAAGGATGCTCTCAAGCCGGAAAGTAGTGAGGCGAGAGGAGACCAAAGGAGAATGGAGAAGGAGAGCGTGACTCAATGATCAACTCTCTACGTTCTCCATTCTCCTTTTCTTTTTTGACGTCTCCGTCAAAAATGGCGGGGGCAGGATTTGAACCTACGACCTCGAGGTTATGAGCCTCGCGAGCTACCGGGCTGCTCCACCCCGCGACAATTCGCAGACTGTTTTGGTTTTCACCAAGAGGCCTGCGACTTCTGGAGTGTATCGGCATGTCGGGGAGTCGACAAGGAACCGGTGGCCCTTTCCCGGAATCTTCGGCACGACTGGTCAGGTTGAGCTGCCAGGGAGGATTGGTGGGCATGGGGAGCGGGAGATTGGGGGTTTGTTGGTTGTTGATTGGAAACTCGGCTTTTGGAGTGGGGGGCCTTTTTCTGGCTTCTTCCCTTCTTTCCTCCCCACCTTCTTCCCTCGGGCTGTATCGCTTCGAAGACTTTTCGCTCTTCACGAACCCAATGTCTCAGCGAGTGACACGGCGTGGCCGGCGGCGGCGCTGCGGGCCACGGCTTCGGTGAACTTCATGTACTCGAGGCCGGCGGTGAAATCGGTCAGCCGCACGGGTTCCTCGCCACGGATTGCACCGATGAACTCGGCTTCCACACGCCACTTCCCCACCAATTGCGGGGGGATTTCCACTTCTTTCATACCGGGGTGGCCGGGGCGGCCCACGAAGATCTTTTCCGTGGGGCCGAACTCGACACGAATGGTGCCGGTGCTGCCGTAAAGGTGAATCTGCTTGGCGGGGGCGTGCAGTGCGACGCCCGAGAAGTGGTAGATACCGCGGGCGTTTCCTTCGAGTTCCGAGAGGACGTGCACCAGTTCGGGCGTGGTGACGGGGACGTTTTGATCGGAATGGGGATCTGGCCGGGTGGGTTCGAAAATGTGAGTTTGGGCCAGGACTTTCGTGGTGGGGGGGCACCAGCGCATGGCGGTTTCATGGAGGATCCCCAGCGTGAGGGCATTGAGGCCGCTCTTTTGGGCATCCTGCCGCCAGTGCAGGTTTTTCGAGTAATCGTAGAACTGGTCGTCGAGGCCGAAGACCACGAGTTGGCGGAGATCCCCGATGAAATATCGCTCCCGCAAGGCGCGGATTTCGGCATCGACCTGCAGGCCAAAGGGGCTGGGAACGAGCATGGCCACCCGGTCTGGCTGGGCCTGGCTGGCCTTTAGCATGGCCTGCGCTTCGGCCACATTGCGGGCCATGCGGGCTTCGCACAGGACGTGTTTGCCGGAGGCGAGTGCCGCGCAAGTGATCTCGGCATGCGTGTCGGGCCAGGTGCCGATGCAGACGGCGTCGATCGCTGGATCAGCCACGAGTTCCTGCCACGAGGCGAAGACTTTGGGAATCGCGTGTTGCGTGGCGACTTTTTGCGAAGAGGCCAACGTGCGGTTGGCAACACCCGCCAAAGTCACGTCGGGAATCGCACGAAAGCCGGGAATGTGACGGGCCAGCGTGTTGGCGCCGGCACCGATGAAACCAACTCGAACAGGCAAAGCGGACATGGGCGAAAGTTCCTCAAGGATGACTGAACGAGTCTAACTTTCCGCCGGAACGATCGCCACGGAGGCCCTGTCGAGCGGAGGTGGTCGTTGGAAACCCGGCCGATTTTGCCGTCGGGCAGTCGGGACGGCGAAAGTTGCCGCTGCACACCTTAACCGACCTGAAAGATTCGTGAGCTTGGTGTGGGAATGCCCCATCCGAACGAATACTCATCTGGGCAGGGCCTGCTGCCACTGTTAAAACGATCGTTTGGGAAGAGGGCTTTCTGTGCTCTCCCAAGAGTTAACAGCCGCACTTTCCATTGTTTTGACCAGTCCTCTCCGCCATTGTCCGACTCTCAACATCGCAAAATCATCGGGGCCTCCCGATTTCCCGTCCATCGAGCCTCTCGTCCGAATCGATCTGAATTTCTCCCCTTCTCTCTTGTCATTCCCTCTGAATTCACCAGCTCCCATTCCCCCTGAACCGGCGAGACCGGCCCCGAACTGGCGTCACACGCCTGTTTCGCGAGCCGACTATCCGCCCTTTCACAACGAAATCCGCATGATGCCGAACTTCTGGCCGCTGATGCGCCTTGTCGTCGCTGTCCGTCGCCCCGCTCCGTCACCTCGTCGCAAGGCGTGGGTGGGTGGCTGGGCGGTCTTGATGGCGTTCTCACTCTTCTGGTCGATCGATGCCGCACTCGCACAAACGGGTGCCCCGGTCATCCGATCCGCGGGGAGTGGCTACGCGGGCGATCCCAACGAACATTTCCGGCGGGCGGGGTCGGTGGCGGCACCGAAGTCGGCCGCAGCGGGAAGTCGTCCCGCTTCCAGCCCGGCGACGAACAGTCCTCAATCAAATAGTGCTCAGGGAAAGGCCTCGCCCTATCTCTCGGGTGCTCCGCAGTCCGCCGCCTCCGGCCCGGAGTACGGGGCCTACAGCGGCGAGTATCAGACATTGCCGACCATGCAGATCGATCTGGAAGGGACGGGCCGGGGAGCGGTATCGCCGGTGTCGTATCGCCAGAACGGCCTGGCCCCGGACGGCGCGGTTCCCGGCGAGATCGGCGATTCGAACTTCCCCGCACCGGATGGCGATGCCTATTTGAGAACTCCGTCGCGGGATGTGTTGGATGATGCCATGGGGGCCGGCCCGTTGGGGGCCTCCGTCGGCAATCCCTATGCGGTCGAGCCTCAGCAACCGGTCTGGGATCAGGAGGAAGCCTGGTCGTGGCACCTCGTTCCCGAGGGTTTGCTCTATAAGAGCTATATCGCCGGTGAAAAAGAGCCCCGCATGTCAACCGCCTTTCTTTATCCGTCGAACGGTGGCGAAACGCTGTGGGATTCGGTGCTCGGCGGTCGTGTCGGCCTGATTCGCTATGGAACGGCTCGCGGGATCGAGCCGGAGGGATGGCAGTGGGATGTCGAGGGGGGAGCGTTCCTCCGCATGCTGCCGCAAACCGAGCGCGACGTCATGTCGACGGATTATCGGATCGGCACACCCCTCACCTACCGCGAAGGCCCCTTCCAATGGAAGGTCGGCTACTACCACATCAGCAGCCATTTGGGAGACGAATTCCTGCTGAAGAATCCCGGATACGACCGTTTGAACTACAGCCGCGACTGCATTGTCACCGGTTTCGGCTACTTCCCTGTTCCCTCGGTGCGCACCTACTTCGAGTTGGGCTACGGATTCTATCTGACCGACGGGGCGGAACCTTGGGAAATGCAGTTTGGTGCGGAATACAGCCCTACCGGGCCGACGGGGATCCGCGGGACTCCGTTCGCCGCCTGCAACGTCCATCTGATGGAGGAAAACAACTGGGGCGGCAGCGTGAATATCCTGGTCGGCTGGCAATGGCGTGGCGATACGAGCGACCACACGTTCCGGGCAGGCTTCCAGTTTTACAACGGGGCCGACAACCAGCTTTCCTTCTTCGGAAACACGACCCAGTTGACTGGTTTGGGGATCCGCTACGACTATTAAGCTTTGAATCGACTGGGTTTCCTTGCGTCTGCCCTCCCTAACCTCGTGTGAACGTCACGATCGACGCCCGTTGGCATGATCATCCCCGAATGTCTGGCTCGGGACGGGATCTGCCGGGCGAGAATGTTTTCGGACATCTGATGGCCACAGCGATTGCGATTTCCGTCCTGCTGGCGTTGCTGGCGATCGACTTGATTGTGAGGGTCAACTACGCCCGCATCGTCCTGTCGACCTTCGATACGAAGCCACCGTTCAATGTTGCACGGGTACTGCCCGATCCGCAGGCCGAACGGATTTCCTTTCCGTCCACGAACGGGCTGACCCTGCACGGATCGGTGCATCGGCCCGCTCATCGCACGGCGCGCGGCGTGATTCTCTTCTGTCCCGAACTGGACGGCTCCCACTGGCTGGTGACGACTTATTGCGAAGGTCTGATCCAGGCCGGGTTTGTGCTGGTCGCCTTCGATTTCCGCAACCAGGGGGAAAGCGGGCATCTGCCGGGTTATGAGCCGAACCACTGGCTGACGCGCTACGAGATCGATGACGCCGTCTCGGCCCTCGAATGGATCGAAGCCCACCCCGAACTGAGCCAGCTTCCGCTGGGAGTGATGGGAGTCAGCCGGGGATCGACGGCGGCACTGTACGTTGCCGCCCATTATCCCCACGTGCTGGCTGTTTGCTGTGACGGGGCGTATTCGATCTCGCTGTTGACCTTTCACTTCGTTTCGCGATGGGCGTCGATCTATATGCCGCGGTGGTTGGAGCCGTTCGTCCCGGAATGGCACTTCCGGTCGACGGGAGCCATTGTTCGCCGACTGAGCGCATGGCGACGCCAGTGCGAATATGTGGTGATCGAGTCGTCGCTGACCAGGCTCAGGCGGTGTCCCACGCTGCTGATCGCCGGGCAGCGCGACAACTACGTGCCGATGGAAATCGGCCGCGAACTCGTGCGGCGGATGCGTTCGCCCCTGGCGAAACTTCTGGTCGTCCCCAAAGCCAAGCATAATCGCGCCCGGCAGGTCGAGCCCGGCTTGTACGACGAAGCGATCGTCGAGCACTTCGAGCAGATCCTGCCCGAACAGACTGCCGGTTCGCGAAGTTCTTCCCTCGTCACCTCTTCGGCTTCCCAGCGGTTGATCTCGGCGGAAAGCATTGATGCGGCGTGAACATTCCTGACGTGGTGGAGCCTGTCGTGTTCGGAAGGGTCGGAGCCGTTCCATCGACTCTGTGTCGCGCCGTCCTCGCACAAATCACTTCGGAAATGCACAGTGAATCTCCGTAGGCTCTCAAATAAATAGCCTGAAGGATGGAGACGTGTGATGAAGATGTGGTTGAGTTTGCTCCTGGTTTGTGTGGCGGGTTTGAATGCGGTTGGTGCGGAGAAGCCCAATCTCGTGATCTTCCTGTCAGATGATCATACGTGGCGGGATTCGTCGGTGTATGGATCGAAGGAGATGTCGACGCCGAACATGGCTCGGCTGGCGGCGAAAGGGATGACCTTCGACCGGGCGTATGTGGCTTCGCCGAGTTGCGCGCCGAGCCGGGCGGCTTTGCTGACAGGACTGTACCCGGCCCGAAACGGGGCGGAAGCCAATCATGCCCGACCACGGAAAGAGATCAAGAAGCTTCCGGCGTATCTGCAGGAGCTGGGCTACGAGGTGGTATCGTTCGGCAAGGTGGGGCACTATGCGCAAACGCCGGAGTACGGGTTCGATCTGGCGAAGCATTTCAAATACCACGAAGACATTGCTGTTCCCGCCGCACTCGAATGGCTCAAGGCGCGGGAGAGCGATCGGCTGCTTTGTCTCTTCGTGGGGACGAACTGGCCGCATGTGCCTTGGCCCAAGGATCCCGGGGATTTGAAGGCGGAGGATCAGACTCCGCCGCCGCATCATGTGAATAACTTGCGGACGAGGGAACGGCGGGCGCACTACCACGCCGCCGTCAAAATCATGGACCGGGAACTGGGGGAAGTCTTCGATCTGGCGTACGCGAAGCTGGGGCCCAACACGCTGTTCATCCATACCAGCGACCATGGCGCCCAATGGCCCTTCGGGAAATGGACGCTGTACGACGACGGCATCCGCACGCCATTGATTGCGACCTGGCCCGGCCGGATTCCGGAAAACAAGCGGAATGACGCGTTGGTGTCGTGGATCGACCTGCTGCCGACGTTGGTGGAGGCGGCCGGGGGAACGCAGCCGGAAGGAATCGACGGTCGTTCGCTGGTGAAGGTGATGACCGGCGAGGCGGCCACGCATCGCGAGATGATTTTCACGACACATAGTGGAGATGGAAACAACAACGTCTATCCCACCCGTGCGGCCACATCTCCGGATGGCTGGACATACATCCGGAACCTGCATCCGGAGTTTCGGTTCACCACGCACATCACGACGAATCCCGGCGACACCGGCTACTGGCCCAGTTGGGTGGAGGCGTCGAAGAAAGACCTCGCCGCCGCCCGGGTGGTTCAGCGATACGAGGCACGCCCTGCGGAAGAACTCTACGACAACAACCGCGACCCCTATCAGTTGAAAAATCTGGCACACGATCCCGAGTCACACCCCCGACTGGAGGCTATGCGGAAGTCGCTGGACGAGTGGATGCGACAGACCGGGGATGAGCAGCGGGTGTTTGGCGAACCCAAGTTGTTGGCAGCACCGGCGGAGTGAGTTTTTCACATTTGTGCTGGGCGACACCAGCTGCCACCCATAGTTCTTCGAGCATTCGTAGAGTCCGCTGTGCGGAATACTCTCGACCATCGGCAACATCTGGCAGTAGCCACTGTGAAATCTTTGTAAAGAGGGCAAAGAGATTTATTGAGGAATGGCATTGCTCCAACAGTTCAGCCCAAATCATTAAACCTTCTTTTTGACCTTCAATTCCATTTCTCTCAACAAAACATCGCGTCTCGTGAATGCTGTCTTTGTGCCGATCGATTTTCCATCAGCAGTCAAGAGGAAGTTGAACTCCCACTCGCCTCGTTCATTCAAGAGAAACTGAATCATTTCGGCGTTAAATCGACGATGAAGCGTCGCGATGTCTTTTTCAACCTGGCTAAAGTCTCCAGCAAACGCTCTTATGGCCAAATTTGCATCACGAGTTCGGACTATTAAGTCTACATTTGGAGTACCGTTGACTTTGACTATGTATGTGATTGGCCGAGTATGTGGAATAGCACACTGCGCAGTTTTGACAATAGTGTCGCAGATTACATCTAGCATTCTTTTGAGTCGAGGTTCCATAACATCAGCAGTCGCTTTAGCGACCCTGATTCCAAACCATGATCCGGAAACAACTGTTCCAAGCTGAAAGACAACCTCTGGGTCAGGAATGAGCGAGCGACGCTCGTAAATTCCAACGCTGTAATTTAGTTCGGGGTCGATACTTCGTATCTCTTGTGCTATATTGTGTATGTTCTGGTATCCACCGAAATTTGCAGGGTCGACATTAATCATTGGCTCTGCAGAATCGTCAAAGTCGGCAGTCTTGAAGGGGTGTGGATGCTCTGGAAGCCACTGGCAGAGTCCCAAGCTTCCATCAGGCAGTTCAACTATGTCGGGGTCTCCGTACATTACTGATGTCAATTCTAAACCATGTTGATTGTTTTCTATCGGAATCACTCTCGCGGAAATAGATATTCCAAGTGGCGGACATGTATGATCGTGATCTGCAAGCATCACACCTTTTCGGTGGTCATGATTCACGTCTCGTGCGACACCATGGAGAGACTCTAGTGTTAGTATCGAGCCGCGAACCAAATTGGTCGTTGCCACGATCGCTCTTATGTGTTTGGAGTCTTGATCTTGCATACTTGATCCTCTTATTCCAGTATCTACGATGGAGTTACGTCTGTCGATTCCGTCATTTTCGATCTTCCTCATTTTGAGGACATTTTCAGAAAAAATCGGTGTACTGCTGCCTCCCGCTGTTCTTCGGGGTTTCGTAGAGCCTGCCGTGCACGCAGATGTTCACTATGGTGGCATCTGGCAGGAGGCACTGCAAGGCCAGGAATGGTCCGCACTGCCGACCCTACGAAGGCTGTGGGCCTGTCGTCTGGGGTGGGGGAAGGCCGATTCTTCCCTTTGCCCCGAGGTTTGATTTAATCTTTCCGTATGAACCTTTATTCGACTGATCGCTTTGTGTTGCCGCTGCCGGAAGGGCATCGTTTTCCCATGCGGAAGTATGCGGCTTTGCGGGAACGGATTGAGCGGGCGTTGTTGGATGGCGAGTGGGCGGATGGCGAAAGGGGCGAGGGAGACGGGCCTGCGGAAGACGTCCAACTCATCGAGCCGCCCGCCGCCACGGATGAGCAGATTCTGCTGGCTCATGAGGCGGAGTACTTGCGGAAGGTGACGAGCGGCGAGATATCGCGGGACGACATCAAGCGGCTGGGGTTTCCCTGGTCGCCGGAACTCATCGAGCGGTCGCGGAGATCCTCGGGGGCGACGATCGAGGCGGCCCGCTCGGCCTTGGAATGCGGCTTCGGGGCCAACCTCGCGGGAGGGACGCATCATGCCTACGCCGACCGGGCGGAAGGCTTCTGCATCTTCAACGACAGTGTGATCGCAGTCCGCACGCTCCAACAGGCGGGACTGGTCAGCCGGGTGCTGGTCGTCGATGGCGATGTCCACCAGGGGAACGGGACGGCTGCGATCACGCGGGGGGACGATTCGATCTTCACGTTCTCGATCCATAGCGAACGGAACTATCCCTTCGTGAAAGAGACGAGCGACCTCGATGTCGGCCTGCCGGATGGAACCGGCGACGAGGACTACCTGGCGGCCTTGGCGCGCGGCTTGGAGATTTGCGCGGCACGGTTCCCGCAGCCGGAACTGGTGATCTTTCTGGCGGGGGCCGATCCGTATCACGGCGACAAGATGGGGCGACTGGCACTCACCAAGGAGGGGCTGCGGGGACGCGATCGGCTGGTGTACGAGTTTTGCGAAGCGCACCGGCTGCCGGTGGCGATCAGCATGGCGGGGGGTTACTCGCCGGATGTGAACGACATTGTGGAGATCCATTTCGCGACCATCGAAGCGGGTGTTCGCTGGAATCGCGGGCGTGGGTATCGTCGGCGGTGAGAAGGGGGTGCGCTATGGAGTGGAGAAAAGCATTCCCTCGTCAGCATCGATCTCGTCGTCGGTCATTTCTGTTTCGTAGAAATAGGAACTGGTGGCGATCTCATCGAACGCTTCCCGCAAAAGGCGGATGTTCTGTTTCGGCGAGAAGCGGGATTTTTGGGTGTTCCAGCGCTGCTTGATGGCGGCATAGCCATGTTCGGCTCCCAGGTCGCGAAACTCGGACTTCACCCCGTTCGATTGTTCCCCTGAATGAAGGGAACCCCAGAGATCTGGATTTTGCTTGAGGATTCCCAGTCGCCGCTCTTCTTCGATTCGTTTTTCTTCGAGGAACAAGCTCCAGCCGATGTGGTGCCCCCGATACCAGTCGGAGACTCCCAATCGAACCACTTTTCCGGTCACTTCGCCACTCTTGTCGGAGTTGCCGGCGAGGCTCACCAGGGGGATGCCCTCCGGCACCTTGACGGACTTCGGATAGCGGTACGGATTTTCGGTGAATGACACCACTTCCGGACGTCTTGCCGGGGTGCGCGGTTCTCCGCAGCCGGAGAGAGCGGTGGCGGCGATGAGGATCGCCATCTGGGGAAGTCGCGCTGCAGGGCGCAACGAAAAACCGAGATGCGCGGGTGGTGCGGGCAGGGTCACGGGCTGTTCCCTGAAATTGTGACGCGGAGGGCCAGCACGGCCGTTCCCGAGAGCTGGAATTGTCGGGTCAAAATGGAAACTGGCGTGCAGCGCCGTGGGGAGACCGGGCATAATACCTTTATGCAAGAGGATACGCTTCAGACCGATGCGCTGCTGAAGAATGCGCGGGAGGGGAACGACGACGCCGTCAACGCCCTGCTCGAGCGGCACCGTTCGTCGCTGCGCCGCATGATCGAGTTGCGCCTCGACCGGCAGATGGCCCGCCGGGTCGACGCCAGCGATGTCGTGCAGGATGTCCTCATTGAAGCCACGGGCCGGTTGCGCGAATACCTCGACAACCCCCGGCTGCCGTTCCATGTCTGGCTGCGGCATCTGGCGCGCGATCGGATGATCGATCTCCATCGGCGGCATCGCGGCGCGCAACGCCGCAGCATGGATCGGGAGCAGGCGCTCCCCGCCGGCCCGGAGAACTCGGGCGACAACCTGCTGGAACAATTCCGGGACGATGAACTGACGCCGGCGGCCGAGAACATCCGCCGCGAATTCGAGGAGCGCTTTCTCGCCGCGCTGGGCCAGCTGGAACCGGACGACCGGGAAGTGATCTTGATGCGCCACTTCGAGCAGTTGGGGAACACGGAAGTGGCCGAGGTGCTGGGCCTGACCCCTCCCGCCGCCGGCATGCGCCATCTGCGGGCGCTGAGGAAGCTCAAAAGCGTGCTGGGTGACGGCGGTTTGAGCCTGCCGGGCATGTGACGGCGGCAGCGCATCGAGTCGCGCTATAGATGAAGGGCGCTGTTTGACTCGACGAGTCGAAGAGTGTTCCTCCGGCAGGCCAAGCGACTCGCGATAGAGTCTCTTGTTTTGAGTCGCGTCATACATTCGGATTCGCCCTCACCCCGACCCTCTCCCATCGGAATGGGCGAGTGAGTAAGAAACCCTCGCCCGGTCTT
>PNLE01000139.1 GCA_013822855.1 Planctomyces sp. | reverse complement strand
GTGTCGCTGGCATTTGCCTGCGATCCCCGCCGCACAGTGGCGGGCCGGGAAGGAAAGAATATCCACACGACACAGAAGATCAAGGGCTGGGACAAACTTTTTTCGGGTCTCATTGTGCGAGTCGCCCCGTCGCCAACTCCCCTCAAACGGATGCTCCGCACAAGTCGCAAGGTCTTCTCAGGCCAGACCAATCCACAGGCCCGCCCAGGCTTACCTCAGAGGTTGAGCCGTCCATACGCCATTATGCGATTGATAATTGTTCATTCTGGCCTGGTTGTCACGCTGAGCCGTGTTCCAGGAATTGTCGATCGGCGACATGCTGGCACTTCTCTGGGGAACCCCATTCGAAAAGTACCCGTCTCTGGCACTCGCTGGCGTGAAACTGCTGACCGGTGCAGATTGGTTCGACCAATTGGGATTGAATCGCTGCACACCCGTCGAAACCTGTCCTCCCGCCCCAAATCGATCGTCCTGGCCCCAATCGGCCACGGAAGAGAGGCCGCCGGACGGGTTTTGCATCCCCCACCCGCCGGTGTAGACCGATTTCTGATCGGGTGTTAGACGATCCCAGGCGAGGTTGCCTGTTTTGCCGGGCTTGAGCCCCACCACACCTGGGCCAGCGTTGTACAGCCCGGTTTGTTGACGAGAACCGCTGGCCTGACCTGAACGATTTTGTGTTGAAGAAACGTTGTGGCCGCGAGACGGCAGCTGCGAGGTCTGATACCTCGCTCCAGGTCGAAGCCCCTCGCCGACGGCTTTCGCTTGCAGACCGGCATTGTCATTGGCGCCTCCGGCAGGTTTCCCGGCCAAATTTCGCGTAGGTGATTGTCCGAAAGCAACTTGCGCCGTACCGAGTAGACAACTAAGTCCCGCCAAGGCTGTAAAGATGAACGGCGTGGCCCGCATGGCAACCTCTTCTCAATCGATCAAATGAACACAACTGGCAGGACAAATCACTCACTAAGAAGTTCGACAGGCCAGATGCAGGGATCTTTGCCAAAACCCTTTTGAGAGTCTGGCTCCAATCCCCTGCCCCGTCTACGGAATTGTCACACCCCGAACCGTTGATCAAATCACTGCATTTGCTACGATCTGAAGCAGGTGGATTGGCTTTACAGAAGATTTTCCCGAACCTTCATGTGTGAACCAATCTGCGACGGATCTTGTCTGCTCAAAGTTATCAGAAGCCACTTCGCCAGCCAGGGAATTGGCCTCTGTCGACAATTGGCTAGAAACCCACCTCCAGACACCACGGGATATAGCTCAGCTTGGCTAGAGCGCTACGTTCGGGACGTAGAGGTCGCAGGTTCAAATCCTGTTATCCCGATTCTTCCACACATTGAAGTCCCGCCAGTGGTTGCGAAAGCGGCTGTTGGCGGGATTTGATTTTTGATGGAGATGATTTTCGTCACTTTGACTGTCACAGTCTTGATTTGATTGTGTCCGAAGAGTGGATCCTTTTCGTCGATGTGAAATCAAATCTCCTTGGCGAGGAAATGTGCGATGTCCAATCCCTTTGCCGAGGTTGTGGACGATGCGACGGACACGGAATTGGTGCAGCAGGCCAAGCACGGAGACGGTGAAGCGCTGGAGAAACTGGTGCTGCGGCATCAGGCCTGGATCTACAACATCGCCCTCCGCATGGTTTTTCACGCACAGGATGCCGAGGAAGTCACTCAGGAAGTGTTGATCAAGGCCATCACTCGACTCAGCACCTTTCAGGGGGAAAGCCAGTTTCGCACCTGGCTCTACCGCATCACGGCGAACCATGTGTTGAACATGAAACGTCGTGGCGGTGAAAAGGGGCCTCAGACTTTCTCCAGCTACGCCGACGCCATCAACGACACCCCTGATCTCGATCCTCCCGACCCGAAATCCGTGCCGGTCGATGTGCCGCTGTTGGTTGAAGAAACCAAAATCTCCTGCACCACGGGGATGCTGCTGTGCCTCGACCGCAAGCAACGGCTGATCTTCACGCTCGGTGAAATCTTGGGTGCCAGCGATACCGTCGGCAGCGAAATCCTGGAGATGACCGCCGACAACTTCCGGCAAAACCTCTCCCGTGCCCGCCGCGATCTCTACCAGTTCATGCACGGACAATGCGGACTGGTCAACGCGAGCAATCCCTGTCGCTGCGCGAAAAAAACCAGGGGTTTCATCGAGGCGGGGCATGTCGATCCTGATCACCTGCAATTCGCCTCACGGCATGTGCGAACTGTCACGGTGGCGGCAGAAGGGGTCGTACGGACAATCGAGAGCACCGTGGAAGGACAATACGCAGCCCTCTTCCGCGAACATCCATTTCTCGAACCGAACGATCAGATCGGCTGGTTGAGGCAACTTCTCGACAAAGGCGATTTCAGGAACTCTCTGCACCTCAACTGAAAAAGTTTTGAACAGAGTTGTCACAGTCTCCTTCCCGGGGTGTCTATGGGAGTAAGGAGGACAAATCATGTCGAAACTGCAAAGCAAAGTGGCTCTCGTCACGGGAGCATCCAAAGGTATCGGAGCAGGAATCGCCAAAGTACTTGCCGCAAAAGGTGCGGCAGTCGTGGTGAACTATGTAAGCGATGTGGCCCGAGCGGAAGTGGTCGTCGATGAGATTACCACTGCCGGCGGCCGTGCTATCGCGATTCAGGCGGATGTCGCGAAGGTCGCCGATGTCGCCCGGCTTTTTGAGCAGGCGAAGGAAGCGTTTGGCACACTCGATATTCTGGTCAACAACGCCGGAGTCTATCAGGCTTTGCCTATCGAGGAACTCACCGAGGAAAAGTTCCACCGTGAGATCAACATCAACCTGCTCGGGCCGCTACTGACCATCCAGGAGTCGCTGAAGCACTTCGGTTCCGGCGGCGGAAGCATCATCAACATCAGCTCCGTTGCCTCTCGTGCCCAGCCACCGGGATACTCGATCTACTCGGCCAGCAAGGCAGGTCTTGATGCCGTGACTGGCGTGTTGTCGAAAGAACTTGCTTCACGAGGAATTCGCGTGAACTCCGTCAATCCAGGAGCCACGCTCAGTGAAGGGACGAAGACAGCGGGGCTGTACGGCGTCGGCAGCGACTTTGAAAAGCAGCTCGTGGCCATGACCCCGTTAGGGCGAACTGGCACGCCATCTGACATCGCCAAAGTTGTTGCATTTCTTGCTTCGGACGATTCCGGCTGGCTGACTGGCGAAGTCATCTTTGCCTCCGGCGGGTTGCGTTAAACTTGGTTCCTACTCATTGATCAAGGAGAGACCTATGGCCGCCTACATGATATTTATTCGAGAAACGACACTCGACCAATCTGAATTGGAGGTCTACTGGGAGAAGGTCAAGGGAGCTTTGGAGGGCCGCCCACTCAAGGCGCTGGCCGCCTACGGGAGGCATTTGACCCTGGAGGGTTCTGATGTTGAAGGCGTCGTCGTTGCCGAGTTCCCGACTTTCGAAGAGGCCCGTGACTTTTATCACAGCCCTGCCTACCAGGAGGCGGCTCAGCACCGGCATCGCGGCGCGGTCTATCGCGGTTTGATCGTGGAAGGCGTTTGAGCGATCTTGATCCACTCATAGCTATCACAACACCTGTTGATCATGAGAGCACTTTTATGAAGCCAATCCTGTCGGCACTGGCCATGCTCGCCCTCAGCTTTGCGGTGATGGCGAACGAATCCAATCCGGCCCCCGTGCAGGAAACGGCCATCGAGCAGTTCTCCGGCACCTGGGAGATCGTCGCGGTCCAGCCGCCGGGCAGCACGAAGGAAGCCCGAAGATTGGTCTTCCGGAAGGATCGGACCTATGCGGCACTGAACGCCGAAGGCCAGAAACTATGGGCCGGGACCTTCGATCTCGATCCGACGGTAACGCCAAGAGTCTGGGACCACCGTTCGTATGAATCACAGAAGAAGGGCGGAGATGCTCTGGGGATCTATGAGCTTGACGGCGACAAACTGAAGGTCTGTTGCGTCGTCGGCGTTTGGAAAGATGGGCAATGGACAGGAAAGCCCCGCCCGTCAGAATTCAAGCTGCCAGCAGCCGATGTCGTGCTGGAACTGCGGCGGGTCAAGGTCGATAAATAGCCTGCTGAATCACAGCTTCCGTGGGGCATCCAACGGCAACCGTCTATTCCTATTCGAATCACCCAGCTTTCGTTATGGCGCGCCCACCTCACCCGGACGATATCTCGTCATTTCCAATAATCGGAGGTGAGATGCCATGTTGCAACTTACCAGCTTTCAAGCTTTTGACGGTACCGTCGGAAAGTGTTCCGTATGGCTTTCGCCGTTGCGGCCGAAATAGATGACGCGGCGGCCGGTGATCTGGACGAAGTAGCCGATGCAGCCGGCATCCATCGTCTTGCGGATGAAGTCAGTGTAGGTGTGCTCGTTTCGCTGGCTTTGGCGAACGGCCGCTTCCACCGTGGTCGCGGAGAATTCCTGCGAGACTTCACAGGGCGGATGCGGGATGGGCACGACCAATGACTCGCCGCTGGGTAGATAATAGGTGATTTCCTGCCGACTGTAGTCGGCGTGATATCGCTCGACGCCGCTAGATGCCAGGCGATGGATGATCTCGAGGAAAGTGAGCTCTCCGGTGATCGCCCCTTGGGCACAGGCTTGCAACAGATGTTCCAGTTTCGCGTGCATGACAATCTCTCCCTACTCAAGTAATAGCTCATAGCACCGGCGTATCCTTCCAGGTATTTCGCCGGACAATCTCACGCAATTGCTCCACGAGGGTCGCTTTCTCCTCGGATGTGAGATGACCGAAGAATTCGCGATCATTTTCGTCCGCCAGCCGCGCCAGACCGGGTAGCAATTTCCTCCCAGCGGGAGTGAGGCCAACAGTCTGGAATCGCCGATCCCCCTCGCTGGTTGATCGCAGGGCCAGCTGTTTTGCGCAGAGCCGTTCGATGAGTTTCGAGACGGTTCCACGGGTCAGCCCCAGTTTGTCGGCGAGTTGGCTGGGATTCGCCTCTTTCGAGTTGAACATCTCCCGCATCACCACCCATTCGGCTACGGTGACCCCCTGCTCTTCGACCTTCAGTTTGAAAGCGTGCGAAACATGGTTGGATACGAACCTCAACCAATAGCCCGCATGATCCTCATGCCCGCTGACCGAATCCGGCATAGCAACCTCCCGGCACATTAGTTTCCTAGGAAAGTATAGGTGGCGAGAGGGTGATGTCAAGTGGTTCTTTGAGAGATGATCCTGCCCACAAGCCCCTCCCTTGCAACTGTGGTGTGGATGCTCGCCAGACACAAAGCCCTGTGATCGATTGATCGCCCACCGCCACCAGCCGATGATGCTGAGCATCGAAATCCGGAGCATTCGCAGCATCGATTCGTTTTCAACACCGTGGACATCTTCAACACAGGGGACAGCGGGCATGTGACGGGATTGGCGAAATGTTCCCCGTCATTCCAACATTCGCGCTGGTCAGGAGGCGGTTTGCACAAGTATTTCCCGCTGGTGATCGTGATGGGGATGTGTGCCGCAGGTTGTTCACCTGCGGAAGATTCTCCCCAGAATACCGTGACAAACTCATCCTTGGTGGCGACTTCCGCCACCGCCGCCCGAAGTGATGCTTTGGTGCAGTACTCTTTGATCGCCGCGTTGGCGGCGGGGGATTATGCGGATGGATTTCCGCTGCGAGAGGTGCTGGACGGTGGGGATTTCGGCATCGGCACGTTCGACCGCCTCGCAGGGGAGATGATCGTGCTGGACGGTCGGATGTACCAAGCCCTGGCCGACGGCACGGTGCGGCAGGCTGACTTGGACAGCAGGACGCCTTTCGCCGCCGTCACGTTTTTCAACGAGGATGGGCGATTCGAGAAGGTCGTAGCGACAACGCTGGAGGACCTCGACCAGCAGCTCGACCGCACGTTGCCACGCCGCAATTCGCCTTACGCGTTGCGGCTGGAAGGAACGTTCCGTGCGCTCACCCTGCGGAGCGTCCCCGCCCAATCGCCGCCGTTTCAGCCACTGGTGAAGATCGTCCAGGATCAATCGACCTGGCGCAAGCAGAACGTGCGGGGAGTGATGCTCGGCTTTCGATGTCCCGCCTGGGTGGGCACGCTCAACGTTGCGGGCTACCACTGGCACTTCCTCAGCGACGATCATCAGACCGGCGGCCACGTGCTCGATTGCGAGATCGACAGCGGCCTCCTGACGTACGACGAATGCTCCGCCCTCCTCATCGAGATTCCACAGACCAAACAGTTCGACAACTTCGACGCCGATGCCATCAAGAAGCAAGACATCAACACGATCGAACGCCAAAGGCAACCGGCGGGAGAGTAGCTGGCAATGAAAAGGGATTTTATGAGTCGCGGCTGTTTCCACCTGTTAATAGTGACCTGCTTGGTCTTCCTGCCCAGCTTGGTTGGTGAAATCGTACCGAGAGCATCCTCTTGGCTCAGAGCGGATGAGATGGTCAATGCACCCGCCGTCGCGAAAGCGGTCGAGCAGGCTCATGCGGAGATCTGGCGGCGGTTTGTTGATGAGCAGGGGATTCTGCTCGATTTCACCGATCTTGACGGAAAAGTGAGCCTGCCGACGCCGGAGGAATGCCGGGAGGGGAAGCCGAATGCGCTGGGCTGGTGGGCACCCATCGAGAACGGGGCCATGTTCAACGGGATGTACCTGGATGCGGCCCTGCTCCGCTGGAAATCCTCACGCTCCGATGAGGATGCGGCCAAGGCCCGGCGGTTGATGGAAGGGCTGCTCAAGCTCAACTCGATCAGCGATGTGAAGGGATTTGTGGGCCGGGGGGTGAGTACGGATGGCGTCTCGCACTATCCGATGGGATCGAACGATCAGACCTTGCCGTGGATTGTGGGGTTGTGGCGATACTGGGAATCGGGCCTCGCGACACCCGAGGAGAAAGTCCGGATCGAGCGGCATCTGACCGAGACGATCGAGGAGATCATCCGCCTGGGCTGGAAGATGCCGGCGGAGGCGCCGTTCGGTACGCGGGGGACGTTCGCCGGTTTTCACTTCGACGACGCGGCCCGTGTTCTATTCACCCTCAAGCTGATGCATGTTCTGACCCGCGACGAGAAGTGGCAAGCACGTTACCAGCGGGAACTCGATGAGCGGGGGGGCGAGAAGGACCTCACCAAGCGGGAGATCTGCGAGGCGGGGATGGCGTTTTTCTATGCCAAGACCCACAACTGGACTTCCTGCACCGCCGTCAGTGCCCTGCGGGCGTTGTGGGAAATGGAAACCGATCCCGTACTCAAGGAGGACTACGAGAAGGGCCTGGTAGCGAGTGCGAAGCTGGCGGCGGAAAGCCTGCCGCTGGCGCTGCAATTCGATCCCCAAGATGACAGCGCGTTCGATGTCGACTGGCGAAAAAGCATGCTGCCGCTGTGGAAGCCCCAGCGGACGGAGCACGAATCGGTGGCGCTGGCCCAGGAGCAACTGCGGGCCTTCATGAAGACGTCGCCCCGGCGACACAAGGAGACGGCTTTCATCCGCGAACCGACTTCCGCCGCGTGGATCGTCACCCTCTGCCCGGACCGGACCGTCTTGCGGGAACACCAACCCGCCATTGAACAAGTCCTCACCCGCTACGACTATTCAAAGCTGTACTACAGCACGTTCTTCTGGGTGGAGGGGGCTTATTGGCGGCTCGCGCCAGCTGAAAACCCTGATGCAAGGTGACCATCTTAGTGGCGATCCCGCCGGTTGTTGGTATGGCTTGGCGGGTCGCGGTAAGATGATGATGTTGAAGATTGGGTTGGTTTTCTGGTGGATTCCGTGGAGTTTTCGCTCATGCCTCGCCGCGCGCTCATTTCCTGCAGTGACAAGACTGGTCTGGTTCCCTTCGCGCGGCGGCTGGAGGCGCTCGGATTTGAGATTCTTTCCACCGGCGGCACGGCCAAGGCCCTCAACGAGGGGGGCGTGCGGGTCACGGATGTCTCCGACTACACCCAATTCCCCGAGATGATGGACGGGCGGCTGAAGACCCTGCATCCCCGCGTGCATGGCGGGCTTTTGGGACGGCCCGATCTGGCGGGCGACCGCCAGTCGATGGAAGCCCACGGCATCACGCCGATCGAAGTGGCCGTGATCAATCTGTATCCGTTCGTGGAAACGATCTCGAAGCCGGGTGTGCTGGCAGCCGAGGCCATTGAACAGATCGACATCGGCGGCCCTTCGATGGTGCGGTCGGCGGCCAAGAACCATGCCCATGTGCTGATCGTGACGACTCCCGACCAGTACGACCGGGTGGCGACAGTCCTCGAACAGGGGACAGTGTCGCTGGAGTTCCGGCGGGAATTGGCGGCGGCGGCCTTCGAACTGACCGCACTCTACGACCGAGCCATCGCCGACTACATGAAGGGCCTGCTCACCGACTACGACACGGAAGGGCCGGAGACCGATTTCCCGCGGAAGCTGGCACTCCAGTTCAACCGCCATACGACGTTGCGCTACGGCGAGAATCCGCATCAGCAGGCGGCCATCTACCACGAGACCAATCCCCATCCCGCGACGTTGGCCCGAGCGGAAGTGTTGCATGGGAAGGAATTGTCGTTCAACAACTACCTCGATCTCGATGCGGCGTTGCAGATCGTGCGGGAGTTCACCAAGCCCGCCGTGGCGGTGATCAAGCACAACAACCCTTGCGGCTGCGCCGTGGCCGACACCATCAGGGAGGCGTATGTCGAAGCGGATGCGGGGGATCCTGTCAGCGCGTTCGGTTCGATCCTGGGATTCAACCGCACGTTGGATCTGGCGACCGCCGAAGAGCTGTGCGCCCCGGGACGCTTCATCGAGGCGATCATCGCTCCGGGCTACGAATCGGACGCCATGGCCATGCTGACTTCGGCCCCCAAGTGGCGGCACAGCGTGCGGCTACTGAAGTGCCCGGCCCTCATCGACTCGCGGCCACGCCAACTGGAATACCGCAAAATCACCGGCGGGCTGCTGGTGCAGGAACAGGACGACCGCCCCGAACTGACCCACGAGTGGCGGGTGGTGACGTCGCGGACACCCACCGCCGCCGAGCGGGCCGATCTGGAGTTCGCGTGGGCTGTCTGCAAGCACGTGAAAAGCAATGCGATCCTGCTGGCGAAGAACGGAGCCAGCGTGGGTGTGGGAGCCGGACAGATGAGCCGGCTCGATTCGGCCCGGATCGCATGCGACAAGGCGGGGGAACGGTCGCGGGGAGCGATCGCCGCTTCGGACGCGTTCTTCCCCTTCCGCGACGGGATCGATCAGCTGCACAACGCGGGGATCACGGCCATCATCCAGCCGGGGGGTTCCAAGCGGGATGAGGAAGTCATCGAGGCCTGCAACGAGTACGGCATCGCGATGATCTTCACCGGACGGCGTCACTTCCGGCACTAAACGGCCTGAGGATCACGCAGAGCCGCCGGCTTCGAGAAAGCATTCAGAAGCTGGCGTGGGGCCTCGTTGAGGTGGGCTCGTCCGAAGCGGAATCGAGTTCCAGTAGCCGCAGCGAGGTGTGGGGTTGTCCTCCCGCCGAGTGCGGAATGTGGCGGCGTTTGGCCGGAGGTGGCGGGCCGAACATTTTGCGTGAGAGGTGCAGCAGGCGGGTTTTGAGGCGGGGCGTGCGGAAGTTGGTGAGCCGCATTGTCCAGGCGATGCTGGGACTCCAGTTGGCGACGCAGGGGACGTACTCCTGGCGGAAGAGGGCGATTTCGTCGCCGATCCACGGGAGTTCGAGGATGATCCTGCCCAAGAGCCAGCTGCGCGAGGCCTGCTGGCTGGCATGGCTGGGCGGGGAGATGGCGAGTACTTCATACTGGCTGCCATGATGATGGCCGACGACCACCGATTCGGCCCGGTCGCCGACCATGGCGACGGCCAGATCGAGCATGCCGAGCTTGGCCGCCCCCTGGACACAACCCGTCAGGTAGGATCGCAGCGATTCATCGAAGAGATGAACCACGCGGTGCCAGAGTTCCATGACCTCGGTGCAAGCCGCGTCGGGCCGCAGGCGAACGAACTCGAGCCTCTCCGACTTTTGGCGGCTGTGTTCGATGATCTCCAGATCGCGGGAGACGTAGATCGACCAATGATTGAAACAATCGGCGGAGAACGAGGCGTACCTCTGCCAACGGCTGGCATTCACGGGGACGCGGGCGAGCCGGCAGGCACTGACGCAGCGGTCTCGGAGGCCGGGATCCTCGGGGAGATAGCGGAGATCGAGGATGTCGAAGTCATTGGAGCCTTGAAGGGCGCGAAACGCGGGGAAGAGGGTGCTGGTGACGTTGCGGCCGATCGGTCGATAGCCGACGCCCCAGCTATCGAGCGGCCAGGTCATCAACCGCACCGGGCCCAGGCGGGTGGAGACTTTCTTGAGCACGAAGGGGGCGAAGCCCACCGGTTCGTCGCCGAACATCACGACATGACATTCGAGAAACTTGTCGTGGCCGAAGGCCTTCCAGTAGCTTTCGAGCCATTCGTAGGACTGGGTGAACTGGGCGCGGGGATCTTCCTTGACGAGACGGGTCCAGGCTTCTCGATAGGGTTCGAGATGCTCGAATTCGGTGATCGGAACGACCTGATACATGAAGGCGAGCCTCGTAAAAGATGCGACACGCCTCTTTCCCACGCAATGGTCGTACCGGAGAACCGCCCATGAAGCCAGCTGGGGGAAACCTTGCGGGAGTGAAAGCAAACTTCGCATTTCGAGGATCGACGGAGCCGGATCGGAGGCATTCACTCGACAGGCGTGCGGTTCTGGTTCATGCTCGCTCAACTCAAAGATCCCTGCATCGCGGGGCGATGTGGCCGTGGGGCATCATCCGCACCCCTGTGCTTGTGGCGAAAAGTCATCATCACCGATCGGTTCCACCATGCGGCTCACACTCGAAAAACAGCCCGGCCTTCCGCTCGATCTGAGGGGACTGACTCGTGGCTTGGCTCGGGGAATGAGTGCGGATGAAGTGGGCCGGTTGCCGGTTTGGCAAGGGCGACGATCGATGGTGGTCGCGGACTGGTTCCGGGTCGAGGGGGACTTCACGGAGGATTTGGAGATCGTGGGGGATCTCTCCCGCTGCGATCAAGTGGGTGCGGGCTGGAGTTTGGGCCGATTGGTTGTTCGTGGTTACTGCGGCCACTTCGCCGGGGGGGAGATGTCGGGCGGAGTGGTGGTGATCCATGGGGATTGCGGCGATGACGCGGGGGTCGGGATGTCGGGCGGCGCGCTGCATGTCATCGGCAATGCGGGCGACCGGCTGGGGGGAGCACTGAGTGGAGCCACAGCCGGTATGCAGGGAGGCGAAATCAGCGTCGGCGGCCAGAGCGGTGACCGCACGGGTGAGTTTATGCGGCGGGGATTGATCGCCGTTCGCGGACGAGTGGGTGGCCTGGCGGGTCGCGGCGCGATTGCGGGGACGATCGTGAGCGGTGAGACGTTCGGATCTCATGCGGGCTTCGAGCTGAAGCGGGGATCGCTGATTTCGTTGGGAGTTCCGGCGGCAACTTCGGAGTGTGATGTCGAGCGACAGGAGTCGCGTTTGCGGGAGGTCTCTTGGAAGCGGGCCGGAAAGGTCGATTCCGTCTACCTGCGGCTGCTCTTTCGCCGCCTCGCGGAGTTGTCGGCACCTGTCGATCCCGAGACAGCGAAGTTCTGGATGCAGCAGTGCAGCCCACTCCCGCTGTTCGATCGATTTCTGGGGGATCAGTTGGCGCTGGGCCGGGGGGAATGGTTGATCCCCTCGCGGCAGACCGCCAACGAATAAGCCCCGGGGCGGCTTCCGTGGAAGCAAACCCCGAGGCTTTATTCAAGGCATGTCATTTGGAGACATGCGTATCTCGGTAGCAGTTGATCAACCGGCAAGGGGCATGGGTTCAGGGACGAGCACGAAGGGGAAAATTCGCATGGCGGCGGAACCCACGACCTTTTCCCGGTAGCCGAGTTGGGCAGCGCGATCCGAGGCGAACTGGAGCACCGTGAATTCGAGGCCGCAGTAGAACTCGGCATCGACTTCCGCAGCGACGTCGGCGAAGATTTCGCCGGCGGAGGCGGAGTGGCGGCGCACGCCGTGAATGCTGTTCTCGCGAACCTTCACGCCAGCGGCGGCCAATTTCACGAGGCCTTTGAGGAACCGGCCCACGAGGGAATCGGGAGTCGAGACGCGCCAGAGGCGTTCCCATTCCTCATGCGATTCCCAGTAATAACCGTAGTTGAAGTAATCCATCGCCAACAGGTAGTTGCGATTTTCGGCCCAGGAACTGGCGACGAGTGGCCGGGAGGGCGGATGCCGCTTCTGGTAGCTGTGGCCGCGGGGGTCGCGGTAGGGATGCGGAGCTTCCGTCCCGGGGATGTAGGTGTAGGCGGGAAGTTCGGTGGAAGGGAGGAGCCGCGGCGCCTGCTGCGACAGATCGAGCATCCCTTTTTCAAAGATCATGATTCAAAGTCCTTGCTGATTCAGAGTTTACGCCGCGAGACCACGGCCATGGCAGGGGAACTTCCCGCCGGGTGCGCCTTCGATCTGTCGCTGACAGAGGGGCAAGCACGACTCGCTGGCGATTTGTCAAGAAAGTTTTCGTGGTTTAATGACATCGTGTCCTGACAGAATATCAGTCACGGCGGAAAAAGGGAGTCGGATTCGCCGGAACTTCGCTTGAGAAGCCAATTCTCTCCTGTTTTGACGGCGATGCCGAAGGGGATGCTCCGTTGAAAGAATGCGATACCACTTGGCGGCCGCCCAGTGGTCTTAACGTGAGCGTGACCAGTTGGACAACTGGCAGAGGCTGACTGCCGTTGGGGAAACCGGCAATCAACCGCTCCCGCGGGAGCTTCCGCTATCGCGGTGCGCCCCCGGCACCCAACGCGGAACAAGATATCGCGGGCCGAAATCCATGTGCCAAAATGCCGGATGCGGCTGACTTCCGCGATGGACGGCCTCAAGGGAACCATCCATTACGGAAATCGCCGCATCGGGTCACTTCAATCGTTCCGAAACCACTACTTTTTGAGGGTGGCCGTGAACTGATCGTAGGCCTTCTGGAGGGATTCCGAGGTCTGATCGGCGTTGGGGAAGACCAGCACGCGGTAGGTCATGGTGAGGGGATGCTCGGGGAGGAGATCTGTCTCGAAAAAGGCACCGAACCGGCCATAAGGTCGCTCGGAGAAGCGGCTGGGCTTGGGGAGGCTGGGGTCTTCAAAGTAGGCCACGGTGTACTTGTTCTGCTCGACGGGGAAGGTCATGGCACACCAGGGGAGGTTGGCATGCTTGGGTTCCGCCGGGCCATCGCTCTCCTGCACGGCTTCCGATTGCTGGGGGAAGCCTGCGGGGCGGATATAACGGGCCGAGTTGGCATCGGCGACGGATTGCGGAGCACGGAACTGGAAACCGGCGTGCTGGCGGTCACCCGTCAGACGGATCTTGCCACGCTCGGAATGGAGCACGGTCGACCAGTCGATCTGCCAGCCGAACTTGTCGCCTGCGAGCGGCAGCTTCGTGACTGTGACCGTGCGTTCTTCCCGAACGACGGGCTGGTTGTCGGCATCCGCCCAGTGAATTTCAACGGTGGCGGTGGCGTGGGTCGCATCGGCCTCCTGCTTCAGGAACTTGATGTGCTGCTGATGGGCCCCTTTGGTGCAATGCCAGAAGTCGTAGGTCCCCTTCTCCGTCTGGGTCTTGTTCCAGGCGACATAGAGCCCGCGATGATGGGGAAACGTCCCGCCCGCCCCTTTGGTGATCAAGTCGCCCGTGCCCGGCCCGAAGACATGGTGGAAGACCTTGTAGGTCTCGGCGTTCTTTTCCGGAGTGGAAGGGTCGTAGGCGTGCATGTAGCGCAGGACGGGTTGGCCGTCGAACGTCAGGTCGGTCTCGGTTCCTGCCGCATTCGTCT
>PNLE01000138.1 GCA_013822855.1 Planctomyces sp. | reverse complement strand
CTCATTTTCCACTTCACTCGATTCGGAAAGACTCGAGGAAATGAGGAATAATGGGATCGGCATGATGTAGGCCACCGGAGGAGGCGACCACTCGATACACATTGCCGTGAATGTGTGCCATGCGCAACCAAACATGGGCCTTTCCATCGCCTGTATGAAGTTCTAAAGCGAAACCTGATGAACCGCTGATCTCCACAGGTGATTCATCAACGATAGTGAAGCCAAGTTGCGTAAAGTGTTCTTTTATGACACTCACTCTATCTTCGATCGGAATATCAGCGTCATTGGGGGTCAGAGGACTGAACGAGAGAAATAGCGAAATGTTCTTATTTGGGACATTGTAGACGAGACTCGTACGCGGCGCGCTGACGCCATTCATGGAATCAATCAGCTGCTGGGCTGGTGGTGTTCCCGGAAACTCTGCCGAGGCAATTCCGTCAGCTGTGAGATGCCGTTGCCATACAATCCCCGGAGGTTGGTCAGTGAAGAATCGCAATGCAGCGAAAATGAGAAGGAGCGGTCCGCAAATGCTAAGCAGTTTCTTTGCTTGTCGCGGTATCGACCCCACTGATCGTCCAGGACCAAGGCCATAAAAGCATGCGACTAGTCCTCCAACCGTGGTGATCAAGACGTCTGCATGCTGGACGAAGAAGGGCATGATTCAACGATCCAGACGAAACGATCCAGACGAATAGTAATTTCCAAAGACTGACGCCAAGAATACCTTTCATCGGGAGTGATTCAATCCCTGATTGGCCCGGAATGGCGAACTTCGGCTCTGTTTTGGCAAGGGACTGTTGTGAGCAAGCCACCAAGTGTCGCTTGGCCTGCCGGGGAGCAGTTTGTGGCTCGCCATGCGTATCGGGAAGACTCTCACCTTTGCACCCGCGCGTGGCAGACCCTCTCCCGGAGCACCGGGCGAGGGTTATTTGGTTTTTTGGAGTTGCATGGCGCGGAGTTCTTTGGGGAGGGGGAAGGCGACGTGTTCTTCGCGGATGGTGCGTTCATCCACGACCGCGCCGAAGTTCGTCCGCAGGTATTCGATGCAATCCTGGACGACGACTTCCGGAGCACTCGCGCCGGCGGTGATCAGCACGCACTCCACGCCCTCAAACCACTCGTGCCGTAACTCGTGGGCGCCGTCGACCAGATGCGACGGCTTGCCACCCACGCCTCCCAGTTCCATCAATCGACGGCTGTTGGAGCTGTTCTGGCTCCCCAGGACGATCACCAGATCGGCCTCGGCGGCGAGTTGGGCCACGGCTTCCTGACGGTTGGTGGTGGCGTAGCAGATGTCTTCCTTGGGGGGCGATTTGATGTGCGGATAGCGGGCCTTGAGGGCCGAGATCACCCGCCCGGCTTCTTCCACGGAGAGGGTCGTCTGGGTGAGGTAGACGAGGGGATCCTCGGCGGTAAAGGTCAGGTTCGCGACATCCTCATCGGTCTCGACGAGGGTGATGCTTTGCGGGGCTTCGCCCATGGTGCCGATGACTTCGTCGTGCCCCTCGTGGCCGATGAGGATGATGTTGAACTTCTCCCGGGCGTACTTGATCGCCTCGAGATGGACCTTGGTGACGAGGGGGCAGGTGGCGTCGATCGTTTGGAGCTGGCGGGCGCGGGCGGCCTGGCGGATAACGGGCGAGACGCCGTGGGCGCTGTAGAGGAGGATCGAGCCGGGGGGGACTTCATCGATTGTGTTGACAAACGTCACCCCCTGGCGGGTGAAGCGGTCGACGACGTACTTGTTGTGAACGATCTCGTGGTAGACGAAGACGTGCGGCCCGAACATGCGGATGACTTCGTCGAGACATTCAATGGCCATGTTGACGCCGGCACAGAAGCCGCGGGGGTTCGCCAGAAGAATGCGCATGCCGTGTGTTCCTGTGAAACGGTCGTCGTCGCCCGGACAGGCCGGGGCGAGGACTGAATGCTGCTTCCCGGATTCTAGCAGCTTTGGGGGAAAGTCACCTGTTGTGCTTTGGTGAATGGCATCCGATGAGATTGAGGTCAAGGCGATTGGGTGATTGGAGTACCCCGATCCGGAGGCCCGAACTCTGTCGATCTTTGCCCGCAAGCGGCAAGCACCTCTCCGGAATCGGCAAGCACCCAGAGTCGGGGAGTGACCCCGTGGGCGTCCAGAAGATCCCACTCTTGCCGCATGATCGGCCTCCGCAACTCCCGCTGCAGCCAGTTGGCTGCAGCGTCCGCCAGTTCTGCGACCGATTGACCGGACAGCGCGAATACACCGGGACGGGCAGGGTTCAAGTCGGTGGCAAGCTGATGCGTCTCGTCCGGCCCAAAACAAACCATTTGCCCATCAAAGTCGACACGGAGGGAGCGAAGGACAACGCCATACCCAGGCGTGCGATCTGCCACACAGACAAGCAGGACCACCCGGTCATCCCACATCCACGCATCCGGATACCACATGTCTGTTTCGGATCGTTCATGCATCGCCTCAATGAACGTTCGCTCCAACTCGTTATTGCACTCAACGATGTCAAACCTGGGGGCGACGACGGGAATCACACGTACACCATTCTATGAGATAACAATCATCTCTTTGAGTGGCTCACGCTGAGCATGAGATTCAATAGCGATGCTTTATAAGGAATTTAAGCAGCCCAATGGAGCGGGCTTCCATTCTGAGAAACGGTATCAAAAATGGTTGGGGTGTTAGCCGTATGTCGTAGGGAGAGGATCAGAGGGCAACTCTTTGAGAACATGCCCGCACAAAGCTGCGGGGCATGCCACCCGACATCGAAAAGAAACTTTCAGTGGAGGAATACCATCAAGCCACGCGATCGCTCAGCGGAAGCGTTCTCTCACGAGTTGGCGGAATTGGGGGAGGTTTTTGATGGTTTGGATCTCTTTTTTGAACTCGCCGAAGGTGGGCAGGAACTTGGCGAAGTAGCAGGCGGTTCTCGGCAGGCGGCGGGTGGCCAGGTGGGGGCCGTAGAATTCGAACTCGTGCTCGACCAAAGAGAGAAGCACCTTGCCGCGTTCGGCGGGCGAGGGTTCGGCCACTGCGCCGCCGCCCAGCAGCAGCGAGCGGGCCTGCTGGAAGATCCAGGGGTTTCCCAGGCAGCCCCGGCCAATGGCGGCTCCATCGGCACCACTCTCCTTGAGGAACGCGATGGCGTCGGCCGCCGTGCGAATGCCGCCACTTCCCAGAACGGGAATCGAGACGGCCTCCTTGACCCGCGTGACATGCGTCCAATCCGGCCCGCCGAGATAGGCCTGCTCGACACTCCGTGCGTGCAGGGTGATCCCCGCACCGCCGGCCTGTTCCACCCGCTGGGCGGTTTCAATAGCAGTGTCTTCGCCCGCTTTGGGGCCGGTGCGCAGTTTGACCGTGACGGGGATGTCGACCACTTTCGCTGCGGCGGCCACCAGTTCGGCGATCCGCGCGGGCTGGGCCATGAGCGCCCCTCCTTCGCCACGGCCCACCAGTCGCTTGATGGGGCACTCGAAATTGAGGTCGACGATGGCGAAGCCGAGTTCCTGGATGACGCGGGCGGCTTCGGCGATCTCCTGGGGTTCGCCGCCGCTGATCTGGCCGACGGCGGGCCGCTCGCCGGCGGTGGTGGCGAGGAGCTTCATGGCCCGCTTATCGCGCGACGCGACGTCGCAGCCGTCGATCCGCTCGCTGCAGACGAGGCTGGCGCCGTGCTGCTTCATGATAAGCCGGAAGGGGAGGCTGGTGTGCTCTTCCATGGGAGCGAGCGTCAACCCGTGGGCAATACTGACATTTCCAATCCGCATAACGCTGGCTCGATCGAACGGAATCGGGGGGAGGGTTTCCTCACGCGAAGGCGCGAAGGGTTCCAAGAGGAGAATATGGGCAGGAGCAATCATTAGGCGGGTGGCGTTGTTTGTTGGGCTTGGGCTTCCAGGCCGATGAGGGCGCGGATTCCCAGGCCGTAGAAGGTGTACTCGACATCGGCCTCGCGATCCCAGCCTGCGGCGAGAAAACCACCTGTCGGCACTTCGAGACTTTTGAGGAAGCCGCCGATCCGGCGATAGGGGCTGGGCGATTCGACTCCCAACGTGCGACAGGTGATGAGGGCTGTAAAGGTGGAGAGTCCATCGGGGAAGGGGATGCGGCTGTTGGCGAGATAGCCGCCATCACCCGACTTCACATCCCCCAGGAAGCCGGTGACATCGCTGACGACGGCGGGGGAGAGTTCGCCGTACATTTTGAGGAGGGCGACGGCGGCGGCGGTGGGGTTGGTGCCGCTGCGTCGCATGGGGCCGATCTCGACGAAGCCGCCGTCATCCCGCTGGCGGTCTTTCACGAAGCGGAGGATGTCCTCCGTGCGGGGAGGAGTCTGCCCCGTGAGTTCGTAGACCAGTGCCGCCAGGAAGGTGTGGTAGGTGCTGCTGGAGGCCCCGGCGAGCGTTTTGGCATAGCCACCATCCGGGCGACGAAGCGCTTCCAACTGCTGGACGGCGGCGAGAATCTCGTCCAGGGGAACCGTGCCGGGGGATGAGTCGCCGCTGGTAGTGGGGAGGCCGTGTTCCATTTCGAGAACGGTGGCCAGATAGAGCCAACTGACGAGATCGATGACATTCAAGCCGGGGGACCAGGCGGTCTTCAGCCAGGTCTGGAGCAGGGCGGCGACTTCGGGGCGAAACTGGCTCAGGGCGACGAGCGAACGGACGGCGAAGGCGGCGTAGTAGAGGTCCGAGGTGTCTTCATCGGCGGGGAGCTGGCCCCCTTCGAGGGAGAGGGTGCGGCCGCCGAAACCGCCATCAGGCCGCTGGCGGCTTTCGATGAAGCGGGCGTGGCGCAGGGCGACTTCCAGCGGCAGCCGGTCGAGGCCCCGCTTGAGGTCGTGCCCCAGTTCAATCAGATAACCCGCCGACATCGCACCCCACCACTTCCGCCAGATTTGCCAACCAGGGGGTCATGTGCCCCGAACCAAAGCTGCAACAGGCAAACAGCCGCAGTCATATTTCAAGGGAAAGACTGATCGACGGTGGCGTTCAATGCGAGCGAAGGGGGGACAGTTTTGAGAGAGCGGAGAATAGGGAGTATGAGAATTGATCTGGAGGAATCGGGAGAATCCTGATATTCCCGACGACCAGCAGACTCCCCTTCGAAGCGGAGAGGTTTTGCAGATTGCCTGGAATACCGTCGATAACTTGGTGACGGGCCGCCGATTTGTATCGGAAAGTTCGGGTGAAGTAGACGGGCTTCCCACAGCCTGGAACAGGCCCCGGAAGCGGATGTGGAGAACAACCCTGATCGCGACTCGATGCGCGGCGGTTGTTGACCCTTTTCCCACCGCCTTCCGACATCGCCGCTTTGTGGATTTTCCGACTCAACCGATTGGCTGATGGCCGGTTGCGGTGAATGAGTTATTCACATCCCACAATGGGACGGCACCTCTGATGCTTCTCCTGCGAAGAACTTAAAGTTCTTTAGAAGAAGATCAGAGGAAGATGCCTTGGAGGGAGTCGGAAGTTGTCATTGAGTGATTCCAGGCGTTGTCTGACTCCCTCGCCCAGTCTTCTGGGAGAGGGCTGGGGTGAGGGCGAGTCCGGACGTATCAGGTCATCTCGCAACAAAAAACTTCATCGCGCGTTGTTTGGCCTGCCGGGGAACACTGCTCGGCCTGCATTGCGTATCGGGAAGACCCTCACCCGGCACTTTGTGCCACCCTCTCCCGGAGGACCGGGCGAGGGTTAAGGCAAATTCCCGGCGTCCAAGGCAGACGCCGGGAATTCAATACCAAGGATTACCGGCCCAGGAGCAGCAGCTCGTTGGTGAGGTCTTGGACGGAGGAGATGACGCGGGCGTTGCCGCGGTAGTTGGTCGAGGCGACGATCAGGTCGACCAGGTTGCGGCCGATGTCGGTGTTGGAGAGTTCGATCTTGCCCGAGGCAATGGTTCCCGCGCCGAACGAGCCGAGGGTCACGATCTGGGGGACGCCGGAGCTGACCCCTTCGCGGAAGGCGGTGCCGCCCGCTTCGAGCAATCCGTCCGCATTGGCGAAGCGGGAGAGGACGACCTGGCCGAGCGGCCGGATGAGGCCGTTGTCGAAGATGCCGTTGATGAGGCCCTGCTCGTCGATCACAAAGCTTTGCAGGGTGCCGGGCTCGGAGCCGTTCTGGTTGGCCAGATTGAGCGCGCTGCCCGATTGGGCCGAGGAGATGCCGCTGATCTGCGAGAGATCCATCTCGATCTGCATGGGGCTGACGGCGGCGGTGTCGGCTCTTTCGAGGGTGAAGATCTGTGACGTGTTGCCGGTGATCTTCCCTTCGCTGTCGAAGGTGATGAGGCCGGTGCCGACGGCCACGCCGGGGCGGCTGTCGTCGGCACTTTCCAGGAAGTAGCGGAAGGTGGTGGCACCGGGGCCGCGGCTTTCGAGAACCGAAGTCATGCGGACGTTGACGGTCTGTCCCAGCGAGTCGTAGACGATGAACTCGGTGGCGGCGGCTTCGCCGTTGCTGGAGGCCGATTTGGTGAAGGTGAGGGGGACGACGGCGCCGTTGCTCTGGAGATCGCCCGAGGTGATGGTGATGTCGTTCTGGGTGCCGGTGTTGCCGACGACCTGGATCTGGCCGGCGACGAGGGCGATACCCGGTTGGCCGCCGCTGGTGGCGTCGTTGGGGATGCCGCCGCCACTCTGGATGCCCAGGGTGTTGTTCATGAAGGCCAGGTAGTCGTTCAGCGTCGAGGTGGCGGTGACCGTGTAGGACTGCTCATCGACGACGCGTCCCCCTTTGCGGGGTGCGAAGGTCAACGTTTCGCCCACGGTGAAGAGATTGTTGCCACCGGCGTTTTCGATGTTGCTGAGGAGTGCGGTGCCGGTCGAGGGGAGGCCGGTGGCGCTGTCGGTGAGTGTTTCGCTGTTGACGATCGACCCCTGGGTGGCGAGATCGCCGGCGGGGAAGAGGGCCCCGCCCATGGTGATCTGCGATGTGCGCTGGGCGACGTTGAGTTCGCCGAGGGGAATCCGCAGGGCCGTCAGCTGGGTGGTGACGATGTTGAATTCGTCGTCGATGCCGTAGCCCTGGACGAACTGGCCCTGGTCGTTGACGAGGTAGCTGTCGCTGCTGCGGAGGAAGTTACCGTTGCGGGTATAGGTGCGTCCGTTGGAGCCGTTGAGAACGAACAGGCCGTCCCCCTGGATGGCGAGGTCGGAGGAGCTGGTGCTGTTGGAGAGGCTCCCCTGGGTGAAGTCCTTGCTGATCGCGGAGGTGGTCGCACCGAGGCCGACCTGGCGGGGGTTGCTCCCGCCGTCGGTGGCGGTGGGACGCGAGCCGATCGAGAGGGTGCGTGCCAGCTGGGTCTGGAAGCGGACGGTCGAGGCCTTGAAGCCGTTGGTGCCGGCGTTGGCGATGTTGTTGCCCAAGACGTCGATGGTCACTTCGTTGAGTGCCAGACCGTTGAGCGACGTGTTGAGAGCGGAGGTCAGACCCATCCCTGGTCCTTTCCCGGAAGTGGCAGCTGGTGCCTCTTCCGCATGATGTCTTGGCGAGCCCGTCCTGGGCCGCTGGTGGGTGTGCGGCACCCTCGGCGTTGGAAACGCTGGGGGGAACCTCACACCGGTGGGAGTATCGGAGTGGGGAGCGGGTGGAAGCGATGCTTTGTGGGGGTGTCGGCATAACCAGCGGGCGGTACGACCGGGGACTCTGGCGCATCCCGAACAACCCGCAAGGTTGATGGGGAGGCAGGGGGGTGCGAGCGCTCGGCGATCGGCAGTTTCTGCCGATGGATGTGCGGGGAGACCGGGTGGGGGCGAATCGCCGGGGCTCTTCTCAGGGGACATGTCAACAGGTGGAAATGCGTGAAATGAGGCTGTTTTTATGGACTTTTCTCAGTTCTTAACCATTGTTTCGCCCCCTTGAAGGGCTGCTTTTTGTTAGGATGGCCAATCAACGATGTGTTGGTCTGGGGGATGTTGATGTATGTGCAGATTCTGAGTCTCCATGGGCTCGTGCGAGGCGATTCCATCGAGATGGGTCGCGATGCGGATACTGGTGGGCAAGTCCGTTATGTGCTCGATCTGGCGGTGGCCCTGGCGGAGGATCCGCGGATCACGCAGGTCGATCTGGTGACCCGCAAGCTCCGGGGAACGGGGGCCGATGGCCAGCCGCTGGATGCGGAATATGCGCGGGAGATCGAACCGCTGTCGCCCAAGAGCCGGATTGTGCGGCTTTCTTGCGGCGACGATCAGTATGTCCGCAAAGAGGATCTGTGGCCGTTCCTCCCCGAACTGACGAACAGGCTTGAGGAGTTCACACGGGCCCAGTCCTGGCCTTTGGCGTGGATCCATGGGCACTATGCCGATGCGGGCGTGGTGGCGCGGGAGATCGCCCGGCGGCTGGAGATCCCCTTTCTCTTCACGGGCCATTCGCTGGGGAAGCCGAAGCTGGCATATCTGGAGGCGGAAGGTTGGACGCATGCCAAAGCCAACGAGCTGCTCCACATTGACCAGCGGATCGCCGAGGAGCAGGCCTGTCTCGATGTGGCCAGTGCGGTGATCACCAGCACGCTCCATGAGAAGCATTCGCAGTATCGGGGTTATCGAATCCCCGAAGAGACGATTGTGGAAGTGATCGCACCGGGTCTCGATCTGAAGCGGTTCTTTCCCTACTACAACTATGAACTACCCGGCGAGGAGATCGGCGAGGGATTCAAACAGGCCCGCAGCCGGATGCAGCGGCAATTGGCGCGGTTCCTGGCCGATCCCCAGAAGAAGCTGATTCTGGCGCTGTGCCGTCCCGATCGACGGAAGAATATCCAATCGCTGATCCAGGCTTATGGAGAAAGCCCCGAGTTGCGGGCGATTGCCAATCTCGCCGTCTTCGCAGGGATCCGCGAGGATATCAATACGATGTCCGACAACGAGCGCGAGGTGCTGACGGAGATCCTGCTGCTGATGGATCGCTACGACCTCTATGGCAAGATGGCGATTCCCAAGAGGCATGATTCCGAGCTGGATGTGCCCGAGCTGTATCGCATTGCGGCTAGCGGGCGCGGGGTGTTCGTGAACTCGGCCTTTATCGAACTCTTCGGGCTGACGACGATCGAGGCGAGCGCGACGGGGTTGCCGTTCGTGGCTACCGAGAATGGCGGGCCGCAGGATATTGTCGCGCTCTGCAATAGCGGCATCGTGCTGGATGTGACCGATCCGCAGGCGTTGACAGCCGGGATCTTGAAGTTGCTGACCGATGGTGGCTTATGGGATGAATACAGCGCCAACGGCATTCAGAATGTGCGGTTGAACTATGCCTGGAAGACGCATGTCGAACACTATCTGAGGATCGTTTCGCAGGTTCATCCGGGTTGGAAGGAGATGTCGCGGGCGTTTCCTACTCCGGTGGAGGAAGTCGGGCCGCAACCTGTCTCGACGACTGGTGTCTCGAGTTCTTCGGGTCGTTCGGCTGTCAGTCGATCGAGTCTCATCGAGCGGCTGAACCAGCGGTTGGAGCCTGTCCGGGGGCTGTTGATCAGCGATATCGACGGGACCTTGCTGGGTGATCGGGAAGCTCTGCGGGAGCTTTTGGGTTGGCTGGAAGGTCAGCAAGGTGGCTGGATGCTGGGTGTGGCGACGGGTCGGGCACCGGCTTTGGTCTATGATGTCTGCCGGGAGTGGGATGTGCCGGTGCCCGAGATCATGATTGCTTCGGTGGGGAGTGAGATCGTGCTGGGGGATCAGCATGAGCATTGGCCGGAGTGGTCGGATTGGCTGGGCGAGACGTGGCATCCGTCGCGGATCGCGGAAGTTGTCGCGGGGACGGGCTGGCTGGTGCCGCAGACGGAGCCCCATACGCAGCGGCCCTTCAAGCTGAGCTATCTCGCCACGACGGGATCAGTTCCCGTTCCTCGCGAGGAGTGGCTGCGGGAGACGTTGCGGGCTGAGGGGTGTCCATGCCAGGTGATCGCCTCGCATGGGCAGTATGTCGACATTCTGCCCGAGCGGTCGGGCAAGGGGGCGGCACTCGATTTCCTGGTGGAGCAGATCTTGCGGGACGACTTGAAAATCGTGGTTGCTGGTGACTCGTGCAATGACTGGGATCTGCTCAAGAGACCCTATGCGGCGATCGCCGTCGGTAATTCGGAGCCCGCGCTTAGGGAACGGATCTTGCAGGGAGAGGCCGAGGTCTATCAGGCACAACGAGACCATGCGGCGGGCATCCTCGAAGGGTTGTCGCACTTCGGCCTGAGATGATCTTTGGTTTCAGTAGATCACTATGTGAGCCGAAAGTTGAAAGCCGCCAAGCCATGCCCGCACAATGCTGCGGGGCATGCCACCCGGAGCCATGTTTCAGATCGGATTGCGAACTGCCCGGGATCACCCCGGATTTTCCAGACATCGATTTCGTCTGGCTGATGAAGGAACAACGAGCATGCCGACCCACCCCGGATTTCTTGGTGAGACACCGGCAGCCCCCCTTTCCGACGGCGAGCTGCGCAAGCTCAAAGGGCGGGTGATCGACCGCATGCGCCGCAGGTTCGGAGCCGACTTCCCCGACGGGGATTGGGATGTGCTCGAACGTCGATTGGAGGAGCAGCACCGGCTTCTTTTCCAGAGTTTCTACAAGCTCTACGGCGACCGCTTCGACTCGTTCTATCATCTGGAGGAACTGATCGCGGTCGTCTTCCGTTCGGTGCTCGAGCGGCCGGCGGAACTCAAGGCGTTCGACGCTTTGCGGGAATCGGACAAGGACTGGTATCTCGCACCCCGGCTCATGGGGGCGATGTGCTATGTCGATCTTTTTGCGGGAACCTTGAGGAATCTCGAAGCCAAGATTCCCTATCTCATCGAGTTGGGAATCACGTATCTGCACTTGATGCCGATCTACAAGGTTCACTCGTCCGATTGCGACGGGGGCTACGCCGTCAGCGATTATCGGACGGTCAACCCGAAGTTCGGCACGGTCGAGGATCTGGAACACCTGGCGACGCAATTGCGGCGGCACGGGATTTCCCTGGTGCTCGACTTCGTTTTCAACCACACCTCCGACGAGCACGAGTGGGCGCAAAGAGCCCTCAAGGGGGAGCGGGACTACCAGGATTACTATCTCTTCTTCAAAGACCGCACGCTGCCGGATCAATATGAGCGGACGCTGGTGGAGGTCTTTCCCGAAGAGCATCCCGGAGCGTTCACCTATCAGACGGCACTCGGCCAATGGGTCTGGACGACGTTCTATACTTCCCAGTGGGATCTCAACTATCGCAATCCCGAAGTCCTGGTGCGGATGCTGGATGAATTGTTGTTTCTGGCGAACCGGGGGGTGGAGATCATCCGGCTGGATGCCATCGCCTTCATCTGGAAGGAGCTGGGGACGAGCTGCCAGAACCTGCCGCAAGCGCATACGATTGTGAGTGTACTCAACGCCGCCGCCCAGATCGCGGCCCCGGCGGTGGTCTTCAAATCGGAGGCGATTGTCCATCCCGATGAAGTCCGCAGCTATATCAACCGGTCGGAGTGCGTTCTCAGCTACAACCCGGAACTGATGGCTCTGTTGTGGGAATCGCTGGCGACGCGGAACATCCGCACGCTGCTCGCTTCAGTCAAGAAACGATTCCCGCTCCCGGACGGATGTGTGTGGGTTAACTATATTCGCAGCCATGACGATATCGGCTGGTCGATCACGGATGAGGAGATTCGCGCGGCGGGCTATGAACCGGCGGCCCACCGGCGGTTTCTCACGCAGTTCTATACGGGACGGGTGGAGGGGAGTTTCGCGGAGGGGGTCCCCTTCCAGGAGAATACGATGACGGGCGATGCCCGCGTGTCGGGGACATGCGCGTCGCTGGTGGGGTTGGGGAAAGCGATCCGGAGTGGGGACGAAGAGGAGATCAGCCTCGCGGTGGGACGGGTGCTGTTGCTCTATGGCGTGGTGATGACGATTGGGGGCATTCCGCTGATTTACCTGGGGGACGAGATTGGTTCGCTCAACGACGAGAGCTATCGGGACGATCCCCTCCGCAGGGCCGATTCGCGGTGGATCCACAGGCCGCAATTCCAGTGGGATCGAATCCAGGAGGTGGTTGATCATGAGGGACCGGCGGCCCGCATCCATGATGGCATCCTCAAGCTGGGGATCATCCGGCGGCAGAACCTCGCCTTTCGCCCCGGCAAGACGGAGTTTGTGGGGACGGGGAACGACCATGTGCTGGGCTATTTCCGCACGCATGGCCAGGCGAGCGTGTTGATTCTGGCGAACTTCACCGAGCGGGTGGAGGCGGTGGAAGGCCGGATCCTGCGGGGGCTGGGACTGCGGCGGACGGTGATCGACCAGGTCTCGGGGACGACTATTTCTTCGGGGACGACCTTGGAATTGGGGCCGTACCAGTTCATGATTCTCGACCGCCAAGGGCCGCCGGAGAAGCCGGTGATGTCGATAGTTATGTAGAGTGCATGTCAATGCACCCATTTCGCTGACTATGCAATGCTGGTGCATTCCGAAGACTCCATGCACCCTACGTCGGAAGATACGAACGATGACCGTTAGTGAAGTGATGATCCGGCAGGCCACGCCGGCGGAGATCCCGCTGTTACGGGACATTTTCCTGGAGGCGATCGAGACGCTGACCGCCGGTCAATACAGTGCCGTCGAGCGGGCGGCGTGGATGACGGGGGCGGATGACATCGAAGGGTTTCATGCCCGCATGGCGGCTCGCCAGCCGTTCGTGGCTTTGAAAGGCGGCCGGATTGCGGGTTACTCGGACTTGCAGCCGGATGGCTTGATCGACCACTTCTTCGTGGCCCCGTTCGCCGCCGGGCGGGGCGTGGGCCGGGCGATGCTGGAGCAGATCGAGCGGCTGGCCACGGCGAAGGGACTGACCGAGATCCACGCCCACATCAGCCTGACGGCGGAACCCTTCTTCCTGCGGAATGGTTTCGTGATCGTGGAGCGCGGGAAGGTAGAGCGGGCGGGGGTTGTGTTGAAGAACGCTTTGATGCGGAAGGTGCTGGTTGGCTCGTAGGAGGTGTTATGTAGGGTGCATGAAGTCTTCGGAATGCACCATGTTTGTATAGTCAGCACAATTGGTGCATTGGCATGCACCCTACTTTGGGAGGCCGTGCATAGTGCAAAGGTTAGCCGTCTTCGGGGTGCAAGGCCCGGTGGCGAGTTGCTGCGGCCACGCCCTCCGGTATCCCCAGTTGTTCCAAAGCGGTCACAGCCCACTGTCTGGCGACATGCTCCGGGTGGTTCAACTCTCGGATCAACACCGGCACCACCGAAGCGTCCCCCATCTCTCCCAAAAGCTCGATGAATTTGCCACGGGTGAAGCCGTCAGGTGATGTGTGCAACTCGGCGATCAATCTTGGTAGCACATCCGGGCCGGTGGGACGTTCACCATGATATGCTTCCTCGCAAGTCATAGCGTCCTCGTGTCGAAGCCGTTCGATCCACAGGTCAAGATTCATGGCCATTTTCCGATTTACAGCCTATCCCTATTGATGGTTCCTGAGAGCACTCCGGAATGCTCGCGAGATGGCGGGTCATTCGATCCCTTGTGCAACCATTTTACCTCAGCAACCTGGAAGTCTGAATGAAGAGGGTCGCGGGATGGATCGGTTGTTGGTTATATGTGGAGGGGGGAAGGTTGCCGGACTTTCTCCAAAACATGCTCAGTTTCGTTGGGGGCATGAAGTCCTCGAAATGCACCAGTGCTTCCTTCCCCATCATGCTTGAAAACAGAGTTGGTGCATTCGCATGCACCCGACGAAATTCCCGTTCATTCCCTGATCCAACCCCGTGAGGCTGCCATGCTTTCTCGTCGCTCGTTTCTCCAGAGTTCGTTGGTGGCCGGGGGTTCGCTGGTGCTGCCGGCGCGGTTGTTTGGTGCCCAGGCGCCGAGTGAGCGGGTGCGGGTGGGCTTCATCGGGACGGGCAATCAGGGGATGGGGCTGCTGAAGC
>PNLE01000137.1 GCA_013822855.1 Planctomyces sp. | reverse complement strand
CCAGCACCCAAGTCGATGGGGAGAGTACCGCGCCATTCCCGGATTGCAAGCCGGCCCAGCACCGATCCTTTCCCACGAGAACGCTGAACAAGTCGCAACATCAATCGAGGAGATGACTTGAATCGGGTCGGCCTCATCACGCTTTAGAAGACACTTGACAGCCAAAGAAATCGCGGTCTCTCGGACTCAGTCACTCGACCGAGGTGTCTTTCCGAATTGTCCCGACATTGACAGTACTGTTTACTTCGAATGCGTCGCCGCCGCTCGCAACAACCGATCGTTCAAGGCGAGGCCCAGTCCCTGTTCGGGAAAACGGACAGCCGCGATTCGAGGCACTCCCGCCCGATCCAGTTCGTGCAACGCTTCAAAAAAACGGCTGGCCGCCTCCTTGAGATTCCCCTTCGCCGAAAGCTGGATCACAGGCCCCCCGTGTCCCTCGGGAACACTCTTGAGTGTCAGCACACCGTCTCCGGGCAACAGTTGATGCCACCCGTCGATCACGACGATGGGTGTCACCGGCGCGTAATGCTGCGGCAACTGTCCGGGCGCTGACTGTCCACCTTCCGATCCAGTTCCTGAAGCGGTTCCTGAAGCGGTGGGCCGCTTCAGAGGTCCGATCATCCGCTCGATCAGTTCGGTGGGCAGGCCACCGGGCCTCAGCAGATAAACGCCATCGGGCAGAAATCCCACAATGGTCGATTCGACACCCACCTCGCATGCGCCGCCATCCAACACATAGGGAATGCGGCCTTCCAGTTGCTCGACAACATGCTCGGCGCTTGTCGGGCTCAGTCTCCCGAACAGGTTGGCACTGGGAGCTGCCAGCGGTGAACCGACCTTTTCGATGACTTGCCGCATCAAGGGATGCCGGGGGCAGCGGACGGCCACTGTCCCCAGTCCCGCCGTCGCCAAGTCGGGAACGTGCGGTTTCTTGGGCAGCACAAGCGTCAACGGACCCGGCCAGAAGTTGTCCACCAACCTTCTGGCATCGTGCGGCACTTCACTTGCCAGCTGGGAGATCTGCCCGGGGCGCGCGATATGCAGAATCAGAGGGTCGAACGTGGGCCGATCCTTCGCCGCGAAGATTTTCGCGAGCACTTCCGGCTCCAGCCCCAATCCCGCCAGACCGTAAACCGTTTCGGTGGGAAGGGCGACCAGTTCACCCGCTTTGAGGGCGCGAACCGCCTCGTTCGCATTCTCCAGCACAACCGTCCGCATCCGTCACATCTCCCGACCACAAGAACACCCCGTGGGGGATTCCAGCAACCGGAAGAGACTACCGCAAGCCAATCAGTTGACTCAGAAACTTCTCGTCGGTCCGGAGGTCAAGCGAAAAACACCCATCGCTAACGGATGTTCTGGTTCATCCACTGCTCCTGTTGGGCATCCGACAACCCGCTGGGCGGGGGGATGGTTTCCGAGCGATAGATGGTGTTTTCCGCCTTGAAAGGCTGGTCGCCATCGTGGGAATTCCGCGCCGACACCTGCCCGGAAACTTGCTTCACGACCGGCAACCCGCTCTCGGCTCCGGCCAGCGCCGCGTCGGCGATCTGGCTGCGAGCTCCTCGGTATTGGGCCAGGATCGTCGATGCCGCTTCCAGCTCCGGATTGAACTGCAACGCCTTCGCGAACTGAACTTCAGCTGCGGCGCGATCCCCTTTTTCGTGCAGGATGTAACCGAGATTGTAGTGGGCGACAGCTGGCCCCTGCGCGCGGGTCAGTTCCGTCAGAGCCTCGGCGTAGTCGCCGCTCTTGGCCAAGGCCGTTCCCAGCTGAAAGCGGAAACCGGCATCTTCGGGAGCCACATGGACAGCAGCCCGATACTCAGCGATGGCCGCCTCCCAATCCCCACGGGCTTCGTAAAGCTGGCCCTTGGCGGCCCGCACCTGGGGATCACGAGGAGCCTGCTTGAACGCCTTGGCGATTGTCGCCTCGGCCTCAGTCAGCCTACCGCCAAGGATATCCAGCCGGGCCAGTCCCAACAGGGCATCCACTGATTTGGGATTCTTCTCGATGGCTTCCTGGTACGATTCTCGAGCGGCCTTCGAGTTACCCGCACGCTCGTTCCACTGGCCGAAGGCGACATGCACCTTCACGGGATCACGCAGCTTGACGGGATCATTGTCGGACGAAGTCGATGTCGTCGGCCAGATGCTCGACGCCGCCGTCCCTTGAGTCGTGCTGCAGCCAACCAGACCCGAGACGGCTCCCAATCCACCGAGCAGGATCACGCCCAGTCGCATAGCGACGGGCATCTTCGGCCATGTGTCAGCACCGGCTCGTTTTGCGATACCTGTTGCGGGGAACAATCCTTCAGGGCGATACATGCCGGATCTCCATCCTTGAAACCCGCGTCATGGGCAGAACCATCATTCTGGCCTTCGACAGCCCGCTGATAGGTACTCATGACCCTATGGCTGGCATGCCGTCAACCGGTATAGAAGAAGCGGGCCGCGGCATCCGCCACGAGCTTCTCCGAGACTTGAATACTCTCATTCTTGAATCGACAGATGGCGACAACAATCTCCAGCAAATCTCGCGGGTCGCTCGATCTGGGCAATCTGCCCCGGTCGTAATGATTCTGATAGAGATACTCGACAGCCTCTTCGCGATAAGGAATCTGCCGCTGATCGCAAGCCAGTTTGAAGATTTCGGTGAAGAGTGGCCGCGTCGGGGCTTCGATCTTGATCTTGTGCCGGATGCGCCGCAGGAAGGCGTCGTCGACCAGATCGCCCGGATCGAGGTTCGTGGAGAAGATCGTGAGCTGCTCGAACGGCACGGAGAACTTGCGGCCCGTGGCCAACGTCAAATAGTCGATCCGTTCCTCGAGTGGCAGAATCCACCGGTTCAACAGATCCCGCGGGCTGACGAGTTGCCTGCCGAAGTCGTCGATCAGAAAGACTCCCCCATTGGCCTTGATGTGCAGTGGGGCCGCGTAGAACTGGGAGACTTTGCTGTATTGCAGTTCCAGCATTTCCAGATTCAATTCGCCCCCCGTCACCACGACCGGTCGACGAATCCTTCGCCAGCGGGGATCGGCCACCCCATTCCCCACCACCAGTGAACCGCCGCCATTCCCGGAACTGGGCGAGGAAATGTTTCCCGAGTTGATTGTCGCGTGCTGCTCGGCGTCGTCGGTCGTCTTGTGGAGAATCGGATCGTAGACCGTGATGATGCTATTCTCGGTCTGAATCGCGTAGGGGACGTAGATCTCCCCGCAGTAGAGATTCAGATATCGGCCCAACCCCTTGGCGATCATCGTTTTGCCATTGCCGGGTGGGCCGTAAACGAAGATCGAACGACCGCTGCACACCGCCGGGCCGATCTCATCGAGCAGTCCCTTGCGGAGGATCATCCCCTGGAAGGCTTGCATGATCGTCTGGGGATTGCACGAGACTCCCGATACCGCCTGCCGCCGGCACTGCTCGACGTACTGTTCGAGTGTCACCGGAGCCGGGCCGACATAGCGGCAGTTCTCGAAGCTCTCGCGGGCCCGCACACGACCCATGTCCGTCAAGCTGAAGCGATAGGAGACCCGACCCAGAAGATCCCCCTGAGAGACTTCCACGCACCGCTGATCCTTCAGAAACCGCAGCGCCTCATCCAGGATGGGGAAGGGGAGCCTCAACTGGCGGGCGATATCCGCCCCGAACATGTTGCCATGGACATACAGCTCCTTGAGGACGAACTCCGCCAGGTTGCCGATCCCCAGGCCCGTTTCTTTGAGGTTGGCGGGGACACGCGGCGGTGGAACCAGCATCGCCGGGTTCTGCCCGCGTCCCCGGGACGCACTGGGCAGGGGCATCCCTTCCGGATCATCCGAGTCATCGCTGGCATCGACCAATGGCCCCATCATGACGGGGCGCGCAGCCGACGGCCGCGAGGGGACGCCGAACATGTCCCCCAGACGTTCCGCAGCCAACCTCTCCGCATTCGATTTCTGCGGCGGCACCGGGCCAAATGGTGGCTGTGATCCCGTGACGTCGGCCATGAACACCAATCCTCACCTGATCACCACATCAAGTTTTCCGCCATGGCCCATGGGCAGGACGGGAAACACTCAATCATCCCCACGAGCTTTCACCAACACGCCACCTCGTCCATCAAGGAGCGATGGCGGGGCTTCCCATATTGCCGGTCGAGGTCGCAGCGCCCGAGGAAGGAGCCCCTGAAGAGACGCCGACCGTCATCTGCAATCTCGGTGTCGGCATGCTCTGCAGTTCCAGATTCCTCAAGCGGTCGATTTCGCGGGCGGGCCGCCCCGAGGGATTATCGATCCGTTCCTGGATTAGGCTCACGGCACTGGGGTCGATCTCGCCCACCGCCTGCTGAAGTTGCGCCATCCGCGCCTGATCGACTTCCGGCACACCCGACTTCGCCACATACAGCGAGCGATACTCGGGAGGGGCGGAGGTCAGCACCCAGTGAACCTGCCGCAATCCCGAGGAATTGAGCGTGTTCGTCTCCGCATCGAAGTGATACTCGTGGATCGTAGTGGCGTCGGCCCAGCCGTTGTTGGCCTGGATGGCGAGCGCGTTCCGCACGGAGCTTTCATCTTCGCAACGGTAGGGAATCGGCCAATAATGGGCATGGTGGTACTGATGCACGAACGTCTGGCCGCGACCGGTCGGCCGGGCGTAAGGGGGCCAGTGCTTGCCATCCTTATAGACCTGCCGCGTACCGGGGGGATCGGTCGAACGATCAGCCCACCAGTCCTTGGACCAGAGGCGCGGCCCATCCCCGGCGATCGAGGTGGTCCCCGCCTGCACCAAGAGCACGAGCACCGACAACCATAGAATTACGGATCTGGTCATTGAGACGCCTTCCATGGGCTCACTGACAAGGACAATCGATGACTCGAAAATCCCGGTTCCATCACACCGGAAGTGCGATCTCGCGAAGGCCTGCTTCCGACGACGGGGCCGCAGTCATCCTGGCAGCAAACTCCGTCATCGGGGAATATCGTCGCCCGGTCAAATCAATCATGACGGGAAAATCGACCGCATCAAGAATGCGAACCTCGGAATCCGCCGGTTTTCAGGCGGCAGTCTCCGGCCACTCCACGCAAACCATGCCTTCCGCAACGGCGACGACATACTGCGGCAGTTTCAGCCGGGGGTTCAAGGCGTGCTCGCCGGTTCGCAGATCGTACTGCCAGCCATGCCACGGACAGGTGACGAGGCATCCGGCGACCGCTCCCTTGGCGATCGGCCCCCCCGCATGGAGGCACATGCCATCGACAGCGAAGTAGCCCGCTTCGGTATGGAACAGCGCGACGATCTTCCCCTCGACGACATATTCTCCGGCCGAACCCGCCGGAAAATCAGCCGCCGCTACGAGTGGCACACGTTTCATCGCTTCGCCTTCGCCGCAAAGGGTTGCCACCGGTGCCAAAGAGTGCCACTGGCTCCGCCAGTGTTCGCCAGCCAACGTCTCACGCCGCCGCCTTCCGTCGCACACGCGGCTCGCTCTTCCAACGGCGGTGTACCCAGAAGTATTGCTCGGGCGAGCGGCGGATCATCCGCTCCAAAGCCTGAGTGTACTTTTCGGTGATGTCACGCACGGGATCCTGGGCCGTGATCGTACGGGGATCGATTAGCGCTTCGCAGCCCATCTCAAACTCCACCCAATGCTGCGCGTGGAAGTTGTCTTGAGAGCGGGAAGAATACCCCACCATGAGTAGCGCATCGTACTCCAACGCCAGGAGGGCAATCGATTTGAAGGTCGAAGCCGGGTGACCAAAGAAGTCGACGAACAGCCCGCGGGAACCGGCGTCCTGATCCCCCAGCAGCCCCAGATGACCACCGCGAGAGAGCAGTTCGAGCATGTCGTCGAAGTCACCCCGCTTGAGCATCAGCCGATGGCCTGTCGCCTCGCGATACTCTTTGAACCAGTCGTGCAAGTAGGGATTGTCGAGTGCCCGGGCGATCACACCCAAGGGAAAGCCCCACAAGCCGAACGTGCTGATGCCCACTTCCCAATTGCCGAAGTGGCCGCCTACGAAAATCACCCGCCGTCCCGAACACATCGCCTCGACCGTCGGATGAAAGTCGGCGAATCTCACGATGCGGCGGTACGAATAAACATGCAACTTGCGCGGAGCCTGCACCATCTCGGGGATCATGCGGAAGAGATGAATCCACATCCCGCGCAGAATCTCGTGCTGCTGTGCGGCCGTGTGGGTCCTGCCAAACGCCCGCGAGATGTTCTCCATCGCCACGTCTTTGCGAGTCCATTTCGCGGGGAGCACATCGCACAGCAACCACGCCAAGGTGTGAGCGATGCCATCCACCCAGGCGACAGGCAGCATCTCGCAGACGCAGACCGCACACCGAAAGGCGAGAAATTCGCACCTGTAACGCCAGAGGCGCTGCATGACACCATCCCTGAATTCTCTTCTTAGCCCGCACATATCGGCCAACCGACGGCTTGAGCCACATCCTGTGGAAGACATTCTGCCGCAATCTCGGCTAAACTGCCAGTAGAGTTTGCCAGCCGACGCCAGCCAGCGATGACCGCCACAAGTCCACACTCCGCAAAGGAACATCCCCACATGCCGGCCGCTCGACCAACTTCGCAAGCTCTCCTGCTTTCTGTCTCCCAGCCACTTCGCATGTGCCTGACAGCCGTTTTCTTGTGCCTTTTTTCGCTCACTGGCAGCTCCACGGCCCATTTGTCAGCGGCTGAACCTTCCGCGAACGCCTGGCCGGCGTTCCTCGGCCAGGGCGGCAGCGAGATTGATCCCGCGTCGATCCCCTTGAAGTGGAACGAATCGAAGAACATCGCCTGGAGCGCCAAGCTCCCCGGCTACGGTCAATCCAGTCCCGTCATTTGGAACGACCGTGTCTATGTCACCTCCGTCGAGGGGCCAAAGAAGGAGACCTTCCACCTCGTTTGCCTAAAGCTCGCCGATGGTGAGGAAGTCTGGCGAAAGTCGATCACCAACAGCATGCCCGTCGAATCGAGCCTCTATGTCAGTCGGGCCGCACCCACGCCGGTCGTTGACGCGCAGGGGATCTACGCCCTCTATGAGAGCGGCGACATCCTGGCTTGCGACCACACGGGCAAAGAATTGTGGACGCGATCCCTCGTCAAAGTTTACGGTCCCCTCGTCAACGAGTTCGGTCTTGCCGCTTCCCCAGTGCAGGGGGAGAGCTGGATCGCCGTTCTCATGGATCACGACGCGGGCGGCTACATCGCCAGGCTCGACAAGGCCACGGGCAAGACTCAATGGAAAGTCGACCGGACGGGCCGGCGCAGTTGGTCTTCGCCCGCCATCGTGACTCACGCCGGCCAGCCGCTCATCGTCTGCAGCTCGATGGGGAGTGTCGATCTTTACAACCCCGTCGACGGCAAACTTCTCTGCACCAAAACCGATGTCGGGGGCAACACCTCCTCGACACCCATCCCCGCCGGTGAAAGCCTGTTTCTCGTGGGAGCTTCTGTCGGGCGTGACGATGCGGGACGTTCGGATGCGGCGAAAAAGTCCAACATGGCGCTGCAGATCGTCACCCAGCCCGACGGACTGGCACTCGAAACCCGCTGGATCGCCAAGGACGCCATGCCAACCTTCGGCTCTCCGATCACCTATGCGGGCCACTCCTACTGGGTGAACCGGGCCGGAGTCGTCTATTGCATCGACACCCTCACGGGCGAGCAGAAGTACGCCGAACGTCTGGCTCAATCGATGTGGGCTACTCCGTTGGGAATCGGCGATCGTCTCTACATCTTCGGCAAGGAGGGAATCACCACCGTCCTCGCCACCGGCCCCGAATTCAAAAAGCTCAGCGAGAACCGCCTCTGGGATCCCGACAAGATCGTCGCCGACCCGAGCATCGCCGAACGCGAAAAAACCGAAGAACGTCGACGGGCCGCTGCAAACTTCTCCGGCCCCACGCAGTACGGCGTCGCCGCAGTCACCGGCAGCCTCCTCATCCGCAAAGGCTCGGAACTGGTCTGCATCTGCAACTCGACCCGTTGAGCGTGCTCGAGTTCGACCTCCCTCTGCGGAATTGCATTCCCACATGACCACCCAACGGGAACTGGCCATCGAAATCGTGACGGCACTCCGGCAGGCAGGGCATCAAGCCTTGTTCGCCGGTGGGTGTGTGCGCGATCTGCTGCTGGAAAAGACTCCCAAGGACTACGATGTCGCCACCTCCGCCAACCCGGAAGAAGTTCAAAAACTCTTCGGCCACCGCCGCACGCTGGCGGTGGGTGCCAGCTTCGGTGTGGTGATGGTTTTGCCCCTTCGCAAAAAAGGCGAGCCGCACGCCACCGACGAACAGGCCGCGATCCCTCCCGTGGAAGTGGCCACCTTCCGCAAGGATGGCCTCTATGTCGATGGCCGACATCCCGAAACGGTGACCTTCTCGACACCTGAAGAAGACGCCAAGCGGCGGGACTTCACCATCAACGGCATGTTTTTCGATCCACTCACCGAGGTGGTGCACGATTACGTCGGCGGACGGGCCGATCTGGAGCAGCGCCAACTCCGCGCGATCGGCGTGGCAGCCGACCGTTTCCGCGAAGACAAACTGCGGCTGCTCCGCGCGATCCGCTTCAATTCGATCCTCGGTTTCAACATCGAGCCCGCCACCTGGCAGGCCGTCATGGAACTGGCTCCCGAGATCACCGCCGTCAGCCGCGAGCGGATCGCCGCCGAGCTTCGCCGCATGCTGGCCCATCCCAGCCGCCACCGCTCGGTGCAATCACTCGACGAGTCGGGGCTGACACAGGCAATTTTCGAGAACGCCGTCTCGTCATGCTCACCCGCTACGCTTTCAGCGCTGAAGGCCTTGCAGACCGATTCCTTCGAGACCGGCATGGCCGTCTGGCTGAAAGACCTTCCGAAACCAAAACTGGGCCAGCTTTGCACCCACCTGAAACTCTCGAACCAGGAACGCGATGCCATCCTTTGGCTAGCCGACCAGCAGACAGTCTGGATCGACTTCGGCGATTGGCCCATCGCCCGACAAAAGCGACTGCTGGCACACCCATTGGTTCACGAGCTTGTCGCCACGGGAGAGGCTCTGGCGGCCGCTGGTTCCATCGCAGCCGAACATCTCGCGGTAGCTCGGAAGCGGCTAAAGGTCTGGTCACCAGCTGAGATCAATCCCCCGCTCATTGTCACTGGAGAAAACCTCATCCAGTGGGGTCTCCGGCCTGGCCCGGGATTTCGCGACTTGCTCGAATCCCTTCGTGATCAACAACTCGAAGGCCAACTTTCCTCCATGGAAGACGCTCGCCACTGGCTTGTGCGTGCAGGCCATCTCACGCAGCCGTGATGCACAGATGCCGGGGATCGATGACGCTTCCCATCCCGGCCTGCAGTCACGATGATCTGCCTAACCTTTCTCACAAAACGCTCCCCTCGATTCGAAAGCTGACACATGGCCGCTCCCGTACGTATCGCCATCATCGGTGCCGGGCTCGTCTCCGACTTTCATCACATTCCCGGCATTCGCATCGACAACCGCAGCGTGCTGGCCGCCGTCTGCGATCCAAACGAGGAACTGCTCAACAAGCGCAAGTCCGAATGGGGGACGGCTCTCTACACCTCCAGCTACGAAGAAGTGGCGAACTCGCCCGATGTCGACGCGGTCATCATCGCCACGCCGAACTTCACACACCTCCCCATCACCAAGGCCTGCCTCGAAGGTGGCAAGCATGTCATGTGCGAGAAGCCGCTGGGTGTCACCGCCGCAGAAGCGTGGGAGATGTTCCATCTCGCCGACCGGCTTAACCTCAAGCACATGACGGCCTTCACCTACCGCTTCGCTCCGTCGATGATCTATCTCCGCCACCTGCTCAAGTCTGGCGGCCTCGGCGAGCCACGTCACTTCCGCAGTCAACGGTTCCTCGATTGGCCGGAAACCAGTTGGGGCTGGCGTCAGTACAAGAAGCTGGCCGGTGCGGGGGATCTCTACGACATGACGATCCACCGCATCGACTTCGCCCAGGATCTGCTCGGCCCGATCCAGAGCGTCTGCGGCGCGGTGAAGACCTTCGTGCCGCGCGACAAGACCGCCGATGGCAAGACCTGCGAACCTTCGGATGTCGACGACTGGTCGGCCATGATCGGCCGCTTCGAGTGCGGCGCCGTCGGCGTCTGGGAAGGGAGCACTCTCATGAAGGGGCATCACAACAAGGGGGTCGGCTACGAATGGGCCGAGATCAACGGCAGTGAAGGCTCGGCCGCTTACCTGCTCAATGAGCCGCACCACATCATGCTCGGCAAACACGGTGGCTCGATGGAAAAAGTCGATGTCCCGGCCCAATACCTCAAACCCGCCGGCAGTCCCCGCAGCATAACCGACGGCCTGCCAACCACCCTCTTCCGCTATGACCTCGTCTACGAGTTCGTCTCCGCCATTCTGGAAGACCGCCCCGCCATCCCCGGCTTCGACCACGGCGCCCACGCCCAAACCGTCGCCGACGCCGTCCTCGAATCCTCGGCGGAAGGAAAGTGGGTGCAGGTGCCTGCCATTTGAGTGTCTGCCACCGTTACAGAAGATGAAGTGACCTCGATACGGCAATCCTCTCGACAAATTTCCAGCGATCAACTACACGAACCCTCCTTAACTGGCGCTTCAGGCAGTGGGGGAGAGATTCGTGTCAAGATTGTCCTATCGTGCCGACATTGACGGATTGCGTGCGATCGCGGTCTTGCTGGTCATACTGTTCCACGCGGGACTGGGATTTCCGGGTGGCTTTGTCGGTGTCGATGTCTTCTTCGTGATCTCAGGATACCTGATCACCGGTGTGATCCTCAACGAGCAACGATCCAACACATTCAGCCTCCCCCAGTTCTGGATCCGTCGAATTCGCAGGCTGGCGCCTGCGGCTCTTGCCATGGTTTTCGCCACCCTCGCAATGGGCACGATTCTTTTGTTCCCCTCGGATCTCGAGACCCTGGCCACCACAGTCGTTAGACAGCAGTGCCTGATTTCGAATCACTACTTCGCCCGCCATACAGGATACTTCGACGGCCCGGCCGAACTCATGCCCCTGCTGCACACATGGTCCCTGGCGGTTGAAGAGCAGTTCTATCTGGTCTTCCCCATCCTGCTTGTCATCGTGCAAGGGTGGCGAAAGTCCTTCGCCTGCGGCTTGTTGATGACCATGGGGCTTGCATCATTTTCAATGTCGATTGCCACGATTCCCGCATACCCCAACGCCGCCTATTTCCTTCTACCGTATCGAGGATGGGAAATGCTGCTTGGCGCGACGCTTTGCTATCTTCCGGAAACATCCTTCCGATCCAACGCATTGAGCGATCTTCTCGCCGGCGGCGGCCTATTGACGATCGCCTTGTGCAGCATGCTCTTTTCGGCAAGGACACCTTTCCCGGGATTTTTCGCGCTCATCCCGTGCCTGGGCGCGGCTTCGCTCCTCTTGTCACTTCGCTTCGGGGAAGGCTACGTAATCAAGGCTTTGAGCAACAGATTTCTCGCTGCCATCGGACTCATTTCCTACTCGCTCTATCTATGGCATTGGCCGATACTTGCATACTTACGATACGAATTCCATGGCGACTTACCTGGGAGTGTTCGCATAGCCGCGGTGGCCGCCACTTTCGCCATCGCCTACATTTCCTGGCGATTTATTGAAATGCCGTGCCGGCACGGGCCGCTCCTCCGAGCCCCCCTGAGACCGATCCTTGGCCTGACGTTCGGCACCGCCACGATGGTCGCGTTCGGCCTTCTGATAGTCGATTACCAGGGCTTACCCGCTCGCTACTCCAGCGACGTGCGACACATGATAGCGACCATGCGTGCCAGCCCTCCCAGAATCGACTTGTCAACAAAACAGGTGCGGAATCGCGATTTTCCCGTGATCGGAGATCACCATGGACAGATGACCTGCCTGCTGTGGGGCGACAGCCACGCCATGGCGCTCAACCCCGCGATGGACAGCGCTTGCAGGGAGGCGGGAATTCGCTGCAATCAAGTCACGAAAGCGGGAGCGCTGCCTTTGGTGGGATACCGATCAAAGCGACGAGACGCCGACAATCATATCGAGTTCACCAACGCCGTGTTTGAGCATGCGATCAGCAATCCCTACGACGTGGTGGTATTGGGTGGCTACTGGCATCACGGTGCAAACGACCCGCGGTTCGAGGCCTGCGTGAGGCGAACCGTCGACGGATTGACCGCTGTCGGCTCGAAAGTCATTATCGTCCGTGATGTCCCCGACCAGAAAGATCACTTTTACAAGCTAGTAGGTCCAAGCATTCGCCATAACCCGCCACTGGAGACATGCGGGGTCAATCTTGTCGACCATCGAAATTTCCAGTCTTTGGCCGACAATGCGTTTGCCCGCGTCACATCGCACCAGGTGACAGTGGTCGATCCCGCGCCTTTTCTAACCGACGACAACGATCGTTGCCGAATCCTCGTCAATGGCGAGTCAATGTACGCCGACAGCAATCACCTTTCATTGCTTGGCTGTCACAGGTTGACTCCTATGTTCCGAGGTCAATTGGGGAAATTTCTTCAAGTTTCGCATGGCGAATCAATAGATCAGCGATAGCTTCAACCCAGCAGCCGTATCTTTCACCGCCCTTTCCATTGAAGACCACATGATGGTCCCTCGCCACCCTCGTTTCAGCGGCAAACATCGGTAATGCTGGAACGTAATGCCTCATCCTTGGTATTCCGTCATCGCAGGATCGCTCACCGCATGGATTCGCTGGTTCCAACGGAGTTCGTGGTCGACTCCGCGCGATACCGTCATTGACGAGTAAGGAACTGACAAAGAATCGTTGCCGAACTAGAATCTGCTGAAGCGAAGTGGATCGATGTTCCGAACGTGTCATGGGCGCCCGGATGAATCGGCTGCCAAGGTCGCATTGGTCACGCCCCGAGCCGCTTCACGGGTGGAAGGCGGATACCACATGGATACGATTACCGTTGAAGCCCGTAGCTTGCTCATGAGCCGTATCCGGGGCAAGGATACGCTGCCAGAGCGGATCGTCCGCAGCCTCGTCCATCGGATGGGTTTTCGATTCCGCTTGCATGTCGATTATCTTCCGGGCCGCCCCGACCTCGTCTTCCCCTCGCGCGGAAAAGTCATTTTCGTCCACGGCTGCTTCTGGCATGCCCATGCAAACTGTACCCATGCGCGGCTCCCCAAATCGAACATCGATTTCTGGACTAACAAACTCGAGTCCAACCGCCGGCGGGATCGGCAGGTGAAGCGTCTGCTGACGCGGACAGGCTGGCGATATCTTGTCGTGTGGGAATGCGAGCTGGGAAACCTTGAACGTATTTCCCAGGAACTGAGGGCCTTTTTGGAAGACAGACATGCTGGCACTTGAACTCTTCGATAGCGATGCACACTCACTATCGATTAGATCAACGAACATTTACCGCAGCTTCATCGGCGACAGGTGCGATGGGTTTGTCAGCCGCAACCTGTTCTTCCGCGTTTTCCGACGTCGAAACATTGGAGGCTACCGGTCGGCATAGCCGCTTGATTTCTCGATAGCAGATCTTGGCCGCCTGCATGGCCTTGCCTCGACGCGACCAGGAGAACGTCCCCGAGCACATGGGTTGCCGATCCGGCCAGACCGACTCCACATACGATCCGCTGATCGCACAACTGTCGATTCGATCGATGCCGGGATATTGCCGGCTCACGCTGCTGGCCAGTTCAATCTCCGACCAAAGTCCGGGCGCACCAGCAGAAAAGGCGGGATCCCAGCCAATCTTGAAGCCGACCAGTGTGCTCCCGCTTCGCAGATTGCAGGTGCTGGCGATGGGCCGGCCATCGAGCCGAAGTTCACCGAACAACACCTCTTCATTGAGCGAGAGGCGTTCGATCATTCCCCGGAAGAATCGCTCGTCGGCTGCCCGCAATCCAATCGCTGTTCCCTCCTTGAACTTCCATCCCAACATTTCCAAACGCAGAAACTCG
>PNLE01000136.1 GCA_013822855.1 Planctomyces sp. | reverse complement strand
GACCACGCCGAGGTGGAGCATGAGCGGACAGATCCCCGGATTCGACTCGCCAATCGCCACCCCGGCGTGCGCCGCCACTCCCTCGCAAGTTATCGAGCAGATCGCCCGCGAAGGCTATGGCCGGTTGGTCGCCATTTTGTCGCGCAAAACGCGGGATCTCGCTTCTGCCGAGGATGCACTTTCCGCCGCGCTGCTGGCAGCGCTGGAGTCATGGCCCACGGACGGGCTTCCCGCAAATCCCGATGGCTGGCTGGTCCGGGTGGCGCATCGCAGATGGATGGACGAAAACCGTCTTGACTCGAGCCGCGAAAGTCTTCTCAAAGACCATGTCGGGCCGCTCCTCGCCTCACTCGAGAGCACCATGGCCGACGACTCTCCCGCCTGGCAGCTTGCCGACGAACGATTGCCCATGATGTTCGCCTGCGCGCACCCGGCCATCGATCCGGCCCTGCGCACGCCGTTGATCCTGCAGGCGGTGCTCGGCATCGATGCGCAGCGCATCGCCTCGGCGTTCCTGGTCACACCGGCCACCATGAGCCAGCGGCTGGTTCGCGTGAAGACCAAGCTGCGCGACGCCGCCATTCCCTTCGAGGTGCCACCGGAACATCTGCTGGCCGAGAGGCTGGACGATATTCTCGCCGCCATTTATGCAGCCTACGGCACGGCATTCGACGACCATTTCCGAGGTGACGAGGGCGTGGGTGATCTGGCGCGGGAAGCCATCTGGCTGGCCCAACTCATCCAGCAACTCCTGCCGCAGGCAGCGGAGGCACTCGGGCTGTATTCCCTGCTCCTCTTTTGCGAGGCCCGTCGCCCGGCTCGCCGCTCGGTCGACGGTTGCTATGTGCCACTCGACCGCCAGGATGTCGGCAAGTGGAATCACGCCCTGCTCGACCTGGCGGAAGAGCGGCTGCGGGCAGCCGCCAAACTCCGCTCGCTGGGACGCTTTCAACTGGAAGCGGCCATTCAATCGGCCCATTGCTCCCGGCGTTACTTTCCGCGAGAGGAATCGGCCCCGGATTGGAACTCGATCGCCCTGTTGTACGAGGGCCTGCTCCAGAGATTCCCCTCGCTCGGGGGACGCGTCGCCCAGGTCGCGGCTCTAATCAATGCGGGCGGGCACGACCGAGCCCGCGAAATCTTCGAGACCATTCCCGCCGAATTGTGCCGGAGCTATCAGCCCTGGTGGGTCGTCTCCAGCGATTTGGCACGGATCGCAGGCGACAACGCAAAAGCCCATGGCGACCGACTGGTCGCCATGGGTCTGACTGAAGATGTGGCGATCAAACGATTCCTCGAAGAAGGTCTGTCGGATCTCTCCCACTGAACCGTCTTGCGAAAAACTCGCTGGATGACCGCGACTTTAGAACTCGCCTGTCACTTCGCCACCAGCACGTGTTCCCAAGGCACCCCAGACACCGTGGGGGCTTGGCCCGCCCAGGGTGTTGGCAGTGGCTCCCAAGCTGCCAGCGTCGATGTTGTCCGAGATGAACCGGACGGCACCATCCGCCATGAGGGCATGAACGCCACCCGTGTGGAAGCTGCTGGCCGAGAGCACCGACGAGGCTCCATCGGAAGAACCATTCGCGTCGTTGATGCAAGAAGGCGAATTGGGAGGCAGGATGGGGGTGAAACCCACGTTCTCAGGCTGACCATCGGCCCAGTAGGAACTGAACTTTCCCTTCACGTTCGTCACCGTCGTGTAGCGGCGGTTCGAGCTGACAGCCGCCGCCGAAGTGACGCAGGAGCCGGGATTGGTGGTGATTGTGGTCACGTTGCCCAGAGTACTCTCGCGGAAATCGGAATTGGACTTCCCACCCAGTCCAAAGTCGGCCGCACAGCGTTCGGAAACCGCCAACGTATTGCTCGTTCCATCGGTCACATCCCGCACGCCGTAACAGGTTCGGAAGGCGAAGAGGCCGTTGCTACGCGTTTCGTCGCGGTTGTTGGTAACGAAGTCGCCGACGTTGAAGGCGTAGTTGACGGTTCCTCGTGGCTGGATGAGAACGGGGTCGGATGGGCACTTGAAGCCCGCGATGCTCATACGGAAACCGGTCCAATTCGTATTCCATGGAGCCGCGCCGCCAGGAGGGACGTTGGGTGTGACAGTATTGTCACCGGCTTCGATCTTGTTGTAGAACGGGACTTGATCGATGTACGGAAGAAGCGACACCCAGCCTGAACGACGGTCGTAGTTGCCATCGTTCCGCGACGCATCCCCGTTTCCGCGCGTGCCACCCTTGCGGTATACAAACGTCCCGAACACATCGTGGTAATTGTGCAGTGCCAGACCGATCTGTTTGAGGTTGTTCTTGCACTGAGTTCTACGAGCCGCTTCCCGAGCCTGTTGAACAGCAGGCAGCAGCAAAGCGATGAGAATGGCGATGATCGCAATGACCACCAGCAGTTCAATCAAAGTGAATCCGGCATGTTTCTTCATCAAAGACCTTTCGAGAAAATTGGAAAAAACGAGAGAAGCCATCTTCTTTTGTCGTGGTTTGCTCAATGAAAACACAAGAAAGATATCGTGCATCCACCCATAAACACATCAAAATGTCAGATGGTTCCGAGAACTTCCAGTATACCGACGTCAAAAATCGCGTCCTTCGCCAAAAGGCATCACACAAGCCTTTGTCTACATTGGCCTTGCGACATTTTGCGTTTCTGCGACAACTCCCTTGGCATGCGCTTCACAACACCTGCTGTCCGCTTTCAATTGAACACGTCACTCAGGGAACACGACGTCCGCCCGGATTTGGGAGGTCGTTCCTGTCGGAATCTCATTCATGTCAGCCCCCGTCATTCATTCGACCGAGATGTCCCATTCCCGATCGCTCAAACTCTTCGGGCTGGTATGCGGAGCGACGCTTCTGGCTCACGCAGGGCTGATGATGCTCTGGCCAGCACCGGAATCGGAGGGACGCACCTCCACAAGCCTTCGCCGCGATCGATCGACCGGCTTCGCCGACACTCGTGAGCCGGAGTCGTCAACGCCCCGCATCTCCGCACTCGGGGAATCGATAGCCTCCTTCCCTGCGGGGCATCGGCATGGCCACTCGGCCACCACCGCTGCATCGAGTGATGACCCGCAAGTGTCCGAACCGGGACCGTTTCAACCCCCCGCCATGCCCTTGCCGCTGGTTCAGCAAGAGCCGGATAGCAGCGAAGTCATTTCGAAGCTTCCCGACCTGCCTCTCGACGCGGATCCGATTCGTTTACCACCAAGTGGCGTGCCGGTCACCAAGCCTGAGCCCTCACGAATACTATCCCCCAGGCAGCAGGCTGCTCGTCAGGAACGGCGGGAAGTCATCCAAGCCGAACTTCCCGGGGCCAGCGAAGAGGAACTTTCCATCTGGATCGATCAGTTCGAAGGGGTGCCGCTGGAATCGATCCGCGATCTGATCCGCTTGCGGCAACAGTTCCCCGTTGGCCTGCCCCAGACTGGTGGGAAGGATGCCGCCGTCTCCGACAATACCTCCGATGCTCTTTCAGTGGAGGGGAACTCGCCGCTGCACATTTCCTCGATTCCCGGCAACGCCTCTCAACACGGTATGGATTCCACGGATTTCAGCCCGTCCTCCCCCTCGGGCGAAGTCCTGCGAACGGGCGATGTCATCGAAGCCGTCTCCCCCGAAATCCGCACCCTGCGGGCCGCCCAACAGGTGCTGCGGCAGAACATGGCCCAGGCGAAAACCCTCGGCTACCGCCGCCGGATCGTGCACCTGGAACCCATCAACGCCGGCTCAGCGGATGCCCCCGCGGCGTCATTCCACCTGAAAGTTCTCATCGACCCCTCACCCGGCACCTGGACGATCACCGACCGACCGCTCGACATCGCCATTCAAGGCTACGGCTGGCTCGTGGTTCGGGATGGACCACAAAGACTCCTCACACGCGTGGGCCATCTCTCCCTGCTTGAAAACCGTCAGCTCGGCGTGAAGCGGGGTGGCAAATCGTATCCCCTGGATCCCCCCGTCACTTTGCCCGAAGATTACCAGCGAATCCTGATCAACGAGGACGGGGCCGTGTCGATCGCCTCCAGTGCCAACGGTGAAATGTCCATGACCGGCCAAATCACCCTAGCGACCGTCGCCGATGCCGCCACACTCAAGGAGGTTCAAACCGGCCTCTTCACCACCAACATCGAATCCGGCCCGATCTCCATCGAAACCACCAGTCCCTCGCGTGCTGGCAAGCTGATTTCCGGCCGACTCGAACTCTCCAACGTCGACACGGAAGCCGAACTCGAACGCCACCGCGAACTCGACGACCAGATCTCGCTCCTCCGCACCGCCTGGGAGGAATCGCTCTCCCGCCTCAACTGGCAACGAGCGGAGTGACCTGCTCCTCCGCCTCTTCAACACACTCGGATCGCGTTCTTCCTTGTGAAGGCGAGTCCGTCTCCTCACACTCATGTGAAGGATGCGTTTTGCCCGTGAGTTTCATGACTTGTGATCGGTCGTGAACCGTTTCATCCACTGCATGTCTGTGATTGGGATGTTCGAGCCGATGACCGAACGGATGGGCCGCTGATGGCGAAAAAGCCGAAGCCGCAACTGCGGGCCGACTTGCTCAAGAACCGCAGTTCGCGCGGCCGCAAGAACGATTTCACCCGCGATATGGAAGTCGATGCCGATCGCGTGATGGACATGCGGGGCAGCGAACGGGTTCGTGGCCGCAACGAAATGAGCCGCAAGCGGACGGTTCGCGGTGCATCGGTGGATGGCGACCGGATCGTCCTCGATATCGATACCACCACGGCGCTGTTCGGGCGGGTGCTCTCTTCCGTCGGTTCCACCCAGTGCACGGTTCAAGTGGAAGATGGCCGCCGCTTTATGTGCAGCGTGCGCCGGATCGTCCGCACGATGGCCCGCGAGACCCGCAACGCCGTCGCCGCCGGGGATCGTGTCTGGATCACGGCGACCGACGAGAAGACCGGTGTCATCGAACGTGTCGAGCCCCGCCAAGGCGTGCTCTCCCGCGGACACCAGAATCGCCAGCATGTGCTGGTGGCGAACGTCACGCAGATGCTGATCGTCGGTTCCGCCGCCCAGCCCAATCTCAAGCCAGCCCTCATCGACCGTTTTCTAGTCAGTGCCGGCAAGGGGGAGGTTCACCCCATCGTCTGCATCAACAAGATCGATCTCGTCGATCCGCTGGAATTGCAGCCACTATTGGGTTGGTACTCGCAGATCGGCTGTGATGTCGTGATGACCAGCGTCACCACCGGCTACGGCGTCGACCGTCTCCGCATGCTGCTCCAGAACGAACAGACCGTTTTCGCCGGGCAGAGCGGCGTGGGGAAATCGAGCCTGCTGAATGCCGTGCAGCCGGGCTTGTCGCTCAGCACGGGCATCGTCAGCGAAGTGACGCAGAAGGGAAAACACACCACCCGCTACACGCAACTCCTCGCCCTCAACGGTGGTGGCTGGGTGGTCGACACGCCCGGCATCCGCCAACTGGAACTGTGGGATGTCCGGCCCGAGGAGATCGAAGGCTACTTCGTCGAGTTCCGTCCCTTCGTGGCCCTCTGCCGCTATCCCGACTGCCGCCACTATCGTGAAGACGACTGCGCCATCCGCCGAGCCGTCCAGATGGACCTCATCCCCCGCGTCCGCTACGAAAGCTACTTGCGGATGATGCTCGGTGACGATGCGTAGTTGGATTGTTGAGAGTTGTGGGTTGTGAAGAACCTGGAACGATGCGGATCCGGGAGTTGCCCCTTCCACCAGGCTGCGAACGCTTCACAATCTAGGCATCCATCAGCTTGCGGAGTTCTTCCACATAGCGGGGGATGGCCTCGTCAGGGTTTTCGGCGGCTTCGTATTCCAGGATGAGGTAACCCTTGTAGTCGGCGTCCTTGAGGATCGAGATGATCCTTGGGATGTCCGCCAGTTCCTTCTTGCCGTCGGTCTTGAACATCTCGACCTTGAGCTGTGCGTTCGTCGCGAAGGGGGCGATCTTGGCAAGGTCGGCGTAAGGATCCGCCGTGCGGAAGTTCCCGCTGTCGAAGTTGATCCCGAACCAGGGCGACTTCGGGACCGCATGGAAGATCTTCAACAGCTGCTCGGGCGTCGCTGTGATCCCGCCATGATTCTCCAGTGCCAGGCAGATTCCCTTCGTGGCGGCATACTCGACGGCGGTGGTGATCCCCTTGACGCAGCGTTCAAAGGCGATCTCCTCCGTCTCCCCTTTGGCCACCTTCCCCGCGAAGATGCGGATGACCGGGGCTCCCAACAGGGCGGCATTGTCGATCCACTGCTTGGTCATTTCCATCTGGGCGTCGAACGCGGGGCCGTCCGGCAGGCAGAAGTCGTTGCCGATCGCCGTCCCCGTGATGTCGAGGCCGAGCTTGAACGCCTGGTTCTTGCAGGCGAAGAGATAGTCGGCGGAGACGTTCTTCGGGAAGTAGTAGCTCGTCAGTTCGCAGCCATCGAGGCCGAGCGACGCGCAGTAGTCGATGAACGTCGGAATCGTCGCCCCTTGGGGGGGTGACTTTTCATCCCAGGCCTTGGCGAGGCGGGCATTCCACGAGTAAGCCGCGAGCGACAGCCGGGTCTTTCTCTTGAGCAGCCCGCTGGCGGGAACCGCTGGTTCGCCAGCCGAAGACATCTTCGCCGAGCCAGCCACCAAGCCGGTGGCTGCGGCGACGGTCAACCCACCCAGAAAGTGGCGGCGGGAACAAGCGGCAGTCTGGTCGTGCATGGTGTTCATCTTCATGAAGGGAATCAGCCGGTTGAGTAGTCAACGCGAGGGAGGCACGACATGCCTTCCCACAAAAAGGATATAATAGATGAGACTACAGCAGCCCCTGTTGCTGTTGCCACTGGCGGAAGGCGGCCATGACCTGGGCCGGGGTGGCGGTTCCCGTCGCTCCCAACTGCTGCACCGTGACCCCCGCGACCAGGTTGGCCACGATCGCGGCATCGAGCACGGATCCACCCGAGGCCAAAGTCAACACGGCTCCGGCCGTCGCGCCGTCACCCGCACCCGTGGGATCGATCGGCCCCGTCACTTTCAGGCCGGGGATCAACTTTTGCTCCGGGTCGCTGACAATGATCCCCTTCTCGCCCAAGGTGACGAAGACGGCCGCTCCCGTCTCCGCACGCAATCGCGGCACGACGGGAGCGAGATCCTTTTCATCGAGCTCATCGCCCGGCAACGGATTGAACCGGCCCACGGCTTCGAACTGGTTCGGCTTGATGATGATGTTGCGGAAATGCCGCACATTGCGCCGACTGTCAGCCCAGAAAGTGACTTTGGGAAAGCGCAGGGCCAGTTCCGCCAGGACATCCCGCATAGATGATGTGATGACGCCGGTGTTCGCGATTTCGACCTGATCCATGATGATCAGGGCGTCGACCCGGGGCAGGACATGCGTCACCGCCGCCGTCAGTTGCGCGATCACCGATTGCGGCGTCGGATGACGGTTCCGCACGTCGTAGCGGTGCATCTCCCCCTGCAGACCGGGAATGTGGATCTCCGTCGGCTTGATGACCGTCGGCGTGCGGATCTCGGGGCAGCGCAGAAGACCATCCGTCGAGCAACCGAGCTTGCGAAGCCCTTGATGGAGATCGTACCCCTCGCCGTCGTCGCCGATCGCGCCCAGGGCATAGAGTTCACCAGCGCCGAGCGCGGCCAAGTTGTTGATGACGGTGCCGGCGGCACTCGGGCTGCGGCGGACACCGATCACCTGGTGGGCCTTGCGGCCTGTTTCCTGGCTGGTTTCCAGCAGGTTCGAGTCGATTTCAAGATACTTGTCGAGGAAGAAATCTCCCAGTACGGCGATCCTGCGGAGAGGAAATTCGCAGAACAGTTTTTGGAGTTCTTCGATCGTCATGCATTCATTCCCAGCCAGGCAGACTCTGTGGGCGACATGTGATGTGCGACTAAGAGCGAATCGTTTGAAAGTTGATGCCTTCCACCGACTTGCCCGGTGTCGCGCGCTCCCGCCGTTTTGTGCGGGGTCGATGTCGATACCGTCCCGAAGAGGATAGCTTACCAAGTGCTCAGAGTGAATTCGGGTGGGCAAACCGGGCTGCGGCTCCAACGGGAAGGATCGGGCGTGATTTCGCAGGAACTGGCGATGGGAGTTGCGGTCGCCGCCGTGGGCCTTTACTTCACAGGTCGAGCCCCGTGGATCGTCGCCGAGACCCGCAAGGGCCGCTGGCTGAAAGAACGCTTGGGCGAGGCCCACGCGATTCAGTTCGTCCGCTTTGTCGCCATCACCTTCACCCTTCTGGGACTGCTGCTGGCCAGCGGCATCATCGAGCCGCTGCGGTGGGAGTAAGCGGCGCGAAGGGCCGCTCTGCTTGAATCCCTACCCAACAATCAAAGCCAAGAAATGAAGCGGCCCGGCATCGTCACAAAGGACAATACCGGGCCGCTTCCATTTCAGTTCTTCGACGTTTCCCTGCGATCATTGGAGATCGCAGAAGAGGACTCGCTTCGATTTCACTCGGTTCAGTCTCACACCGTTCAGTTGCCGGTGCCGGTGCCATCCGGTGCGTTGGAGCCGGACTGGGGTTGCGGCAGGGTGACGAGCACCCAACGTTCCGTCCGACCGCGCCGATGGATAAGTACCGGGGCATCGCCCGCCGTCAGATTCTTGAGGCCCGCTTCCATGTAGAACGCTTCCGTGTCACCCACCGTCCAGGCGGCCCGCTGCGTCTCCTTGTTGACCATGCCGTGGATCAGCTGCGTGTGATCGGAGACCAATTCCGTATAGTTCCCGCGCAGAATTCCCTGCTTGTTGATCGCCAGTTGCACGGTCAATTGAGGCTGTTGACCTTCCGAAGGAACCAGGGCGAAGACGCCGAGTGGCAGCCATTCGTCCGCTGGGGTTGTTTCGGTGTTTCGACCGGTGTTGGCCAGATCGGCGGCCTGCTGGCTGAATGCCGGAGCACTTCCCACGACCTGCCCGTTGACAACCACTGCCTCGTTCTCGTAATTCACGTTGTCGCCATAGCCATAGGAGACGGCAGCACCAGCGTTGTACCCGCAGTGGGCAGCAACGGCCGCATGGGTCGAATTGTTGTACGCCGCATTGGCCTGCCAACGGGGAGCGGCCCACGCCCCTTGGTTGTCGCCATGCCAGCCGGGGCTGTAGAGGTTCGAGTGATCGAACGAATCCCGGGTGGCTGCGTAACCCGCCGCTCCGGACATCGCCGGTTGATTGTTGTTGTTGGCAGCGGCTCCAAAGGCGGCCCCTTCGGCACCCGACATCGCGGGCTGGTTGCGGTTGGACGCGGCAGCTCCAAATGCGGCACCCTCGGCCCCTGAGGCGGCGGGCTGGTTGCGATTCGCGGCAGCGGCACCGGCGGCCGCACCCTGGGCACCCGAAGCGTTGGGTTGGTTGCGATTGGCCGCAGCCGCGCCAGCGGCGGCTCCCTGCGCTCCCGAGGCGTTCGGCTGATTCCGATTGGAGGCTGCGGCAGCTCCCTCAGCCCCAGAGGCATTCGGCTGGTTGCGCTTGGCGGCTGCTGCTCCTTCGGCACCTGTTGGATTGGACGACTTGTTCCGGCTGGCTGCGGCAGCACCCTCGGCACCCGTCGCGTTGGAGGAATCCCGCTTGTCGTTAGATGCCTGCCCGCCACCTTGACCGCTCGTAGGCTTCTTTCCCGAAGACCACGCGCCACCCGGCGGCTTGCTGCCCGATTTGTCGGCCGAGCTGCTTGCTCCTCCAGATCGCTCGCCACCCGACTTCTCACCGCCGGACTTTTCACCGCCGGATTTCTGGCCACCGGAGCCTTCGCCTCCACGTCCGCGTTGCTCGCCGGATGCCATCGAGAGGGAGAGAGTGAACGTCAACAAAACCACCAGAGGAGTCAATCGTCGGAGCATGCCATTCCTTTATAAAAAACATCTCCCCTGCGTTACGCAGATTGTGGCCGGGGAGTTCTTGCAGAAGTCAACTAGATGCTAATGGAGTGACGTTGGCAAGGAGCCTCAACGAGGTTTGTCTTAATTTCATGATCTATTTCCTATTTGCCGTTTAAGCATAGGCAGGCTTATGAAGTTGAAGGCCGTTTGAGCGGTTGGTGATGTTGAATTTTCAAACTACAAGCCGGCAATGAAAAAGCCACGGGGCTTCTTCACTGGTAAGAAGTCCCGTGGCGGGTCAATTCATCATTAAAAATGATGAGCTATCTCAATTCCAGTCCAGTCGGCTTAAAGATCATCGGCTGCAGGACGGGTTGGGGCCGGACGATTGCCACCGGGACGGCCTTCACCGCGCTGACCGCCAGGACCACCGCGACCGCCACCAAAACCACCACCCTCGGGGAAGGTGAACTTCGCACCCTTGAGGGCTTCGAACTTCGTCTTCTGATCGGAGGTCAGGACTTCCACCATCTTCGCCTGCGATTCCGTCCGCTTGGTTCGCATTTCTTCCATCATTTTCGTGCGTTCTTCGCGGCTCATGTCGCGGAGACCTTCCATGTTCGGACGGCTGGCGGTGCGGATTTCCTCCAGCTTGGTCTTCTGATCGGAGGTCAGCGCCAGTTTCTCGGCGACAGGCGGCAGGAACAGAGCGTCAGCACCGGCTCGCTGAACCTGAAGTTCTTCGAGACGAGTGAACTGTTCGGGGGTCAGGATCGACTTGACGGCTGCCGTGGTCTTCGCGGCCTGTTCCGTCATGGCCTTCTCGCGTTCTTCGCGACTCATGTCCCGCATGTTGCCCATGCCCTCGCGCATGCCCTGCATCGATTCGCGGAACTTGGTCTTTTGCTCTTCGGTCACCTTCAGCTCGGTCTGCACTTCGGGCATCATTAGGAGGCCCATCGCTCCGCCACCGCCGCCAAAACCACCCGCGCCACGTTGGCCACCGCCGGGGGGCTGGGCCGAAGCGGTCGAGACACAAAGCAAAGTCACGGCGGCCACAGCCATCGTCCAGCGGGCGGCTGGAATCATCGCAGCACAGATCTTCGTCATCATTGTCTCCAGGAACTTTCAAACCGACATGAACCGCATGGCATCAGCACAAACTGAAGCGTCCCGCGATCAGCGTTGTTGAACATCGGCCATCCGCATCGTGGGGAAGCCACTAGTCGTCAAACACGAATTGGCCACAGAAGTTTCGCGATCCGACCAAAGAAATTCAGTTTTGCTGGGCGTCGAGAGAATTTCTTTAGACAACCCACCCGGCAATCCTCAGCTTTCATGCAATCAAGCCATCTTGACATGGTTTATGGCTGGGGTAATATCTGACGGACTCGTCCGTCCGTTAAGTGGCATCCGCAATTTCTGATTGAGATAAGAGGATTCAGTGGACACCACCGCTAAGCCTGGCCGACCGCCGAATCCGCAGCTCAAACAGCAACGAGAAGGAGAAATCCTCACCGCCGCCGCGTTGTTGTTCGCTGAAAAGGGCTTCGCCGACGCTGATCTCCAGGAGTTGGCTCAGAGATTGGGCGTCGGCAAAGGGACGCTTTACCGGTACTTTCCCACCAAGCAGGAACTCTTCCTGGCCACCGTGCGGAACGAGGTCCAACGGCTCACAACAACTCTCGAAACGATGGTTCCCCGCGACGCTCGGCCGATCGAGCAGATGTCCCTCGTTATCGAAGCCTACCTGCGGTTCTTCCAGACCAATCCGCAGGTCGTCGAACTCATGGTGCTGGAACGCTCCCACTTCAAGCACCGCGGCTCAACTTATTTCGATCTCCAGGGTGACGAGTCCTGCGCCCGCTGGGACGGCCTCGTCGACGTGCTCATCGGCCTCGGCATCCTGCGTGAACTTCCCTTCGAACAGATCCGCAACGTCGTCGGTGACCTCGTCTATGGCACCATGTTCTCCAACTACATGTCGGGCCGTCCGGCGGATCCCGCCCAACAGGCTCGCGATATCATGGATGTGATCTACCTGGGACTGCTCACTCCGATGGGTCGATCGGAGTGGCGCAGCCTGAACAGTGTCCCAACGACAGAAGCCGATGCTCTATCGGAAGAGAATTGGATTGCCAATTCCGAGACCAACAGCGAGACGTCGACTGATTGACTTCATCATTTCTTCCAGCAACCGGGAAATACCATGTTTGATCGTTTCCGGGATAATCCAACGACTTCCGATCATCGATGAGACAACCGGTGGTCGGCGATGATGCCCATGCTGAACCGGAATTCGTTTGCGCGTGTCGACAGACTGCCGTGACACGCTTTTGATTCAGAATGTTTGAAACTGATTTCCCGAAGCAGGACCTTGCCGTGTCCACGACAGCTGACTTAACGAGCCAACCACCACATGCCGCCCCATTGGTGCCAGTCAAACGGCGTTCCCGGAGGGGATTGACGGCACTCCTGCTGGGAATGGCCTGCGGTGGTGCCATCCTCACCGGTCTTTGGTGGCTGGCGAACAATACCGGCATCACACCCGCCCCGAACGCGGTGGCCGGTGAGAATGATGTCGCCGCCTCGGACGAACAGCCCGATCAGGCGAAGGCCGCCATACCCGCCATCATTGTCACCACCAGCCCCGTGCAAGTTGCCGATGTCCAGCGGCGTCTCAAGGCGGTGGGGACGCTTGAAGGTTACGAGGAAATCAGCCTCAGCCCGCAGGTCGGCGGCCGGATTCTCGCAATCCACAAGGATGTGGGCGATCTGGTCGCACCGGGCGACCTGCTGTTGGAGATCGACCCCCAGGATGCCCTCCTCGCCGTCAAGGAGGCCCACAGCAGCCTCGACCTTGAACTCTCCAAATTGGGGCTGAAAACGCCCCCAGCCGAAAACTTCGATGTCGAACAAGTTCCCGCCGTGCAGAAGTCGGTACTGCTCGAGCAGAACGCCCTCCGCACGCTGGAACGCTACCGGCAGCTGGCCCTTCAAAAAGTGACGACGCAGGACGACCTCGAAAAGGCGGAGACTAACTACCGCGTCGCCGTCGTCGAAGCCCGGCAGCAACGGCTGCTCGCCGGTGAGACACTGGCCGCCATCCGCCAGAAGATTGCCCTCCTCAAAACCGCCGAAAAGCGACTGGCCGACACGCGCGTCGTCGTCCCACCGTTGACCTGCCTGGAAGGGTCATCCAAGGTTCCTTGCAGCCCCGTCCTTACCGTGGCCGAGCGGCATGTTTCCGAAGGGGAGAACGTCGTCGCCACGCAGGTAACGGCACTCTATCTGCTGGTGATGGAACACCCGCTCAAGCTGAGGGCCCAGCTCCCTGAGCGGGCCGTCGGGCAAGTCAAAGTTGGCCAGCCGGTCGAAGTGGCCGTCGAGGCTTATCCGGGCGTGAAGTTTCAAGGCCTCGTGAAGCGAGTGAATCCCACCATCCAGCGGGCCAGCCGCACGTTCGAGATTGAAGTCGCCATTCCCAATGAGGAGCGTCGCCTCAAGGCCGGTTCCTTCGGTGTGGCCGAGATCCTCGTCGACCACAACCCGACGGCGGTCATCGTCCCCGAGTCGGCAATCATCAAATTCGCCGGCGTTGTCAAACTCTTCAAGGTCACGCCCGAGAACCGCGCCGTAGAAGTGCCTGTCGTCCTGGGGGAACGGATTGAACGGCAGGAGAAGGGTGGCATTGTTCCCTACGTCGAAGTCACTGGCGCGGTCCAACCCGGCGAAGCGGTCGTCACCTCCGGTCAGTCGCAACTGGTCGATGGCCGCGAAGTTCGCTTGCGAACGGCCGTCACGGCGACCCCCGCGGCACAAGAGGCCCCGGCCACCGGCACGAAAGGATCGCACGAGTGAACCTCTGGGAACTTTGCATCCGCCGGCCGATCTTCACCACGATGCTCGTTGCGGCCCCGGTCGTGTTGGGCCTCGCCGCCTACCCCCGCTTGGGCGTCGAGCTCTTTCCGAATGTCGACATCCCGATGGTGACCATCACCACGACACTGCGCGGTGCGAGTGTCGAGGAGATGGAGACCGGCGTCACCAAACCCATTGAAGAGATCGTCAACACCGTCTCCGGGATCAACGAACTCAAGTCGACCACCAAGGAGGGAACCTCGCAGGTCGTGGTCGCCTTCAATCTGGAAAAGAACGGCGATATCGGTGCCCAGGAAGTCGATGCGA
>PNLE01000135.1 GCA_013822855.1 Planctomyces sp. | reverse complement strand
TGTTCCACATCGGGGGCGACGACCCGCTGGTAGCCCAACGTGTCGAGGAGTTCCTCCAGTTCGTCGGCGCAGCCATGCACGTCGCCGATGATGTCGAACGGCCCGTGTTCGCCGCGACGATCGTTCCACAACGGAACCCGCTCGATGACGACTTGTTCGATCTCTTCGAGGCTCTTCAATACGAAGATATGGCGGAAGCCCTCGATCTTGAGGTTGCGGAGTGACTTCCTCAGTTGTGAAACCTGATTGCGAACCACATGCGGCCCGAACGCCCGATCGGCCCGGCTCTGGTTGCGGTCGTGGCACACCGTTTCGGGGAGATTGAGGACGATCGCGACCGGGAGGCAATGATACTTCCGCGCCAGTGAGACCAAGGGTGTCCGCGACTCGCGCTGGACGTTCGTGGCGTCGACCACCGTCAGCCGTCCGCGGGCGAGGCGTTTGGCGGCGATATAATGCAGCACCTCGAAGGCATCCTTCGAAGCCGCCTGATTGTTCTCGTCATCGCTCACCAGCCCCCGGCAATAATCCGACGACAACACCTCGCTGCCCAGAAAATGCTTCTTGGCGAACGTGCTCTTCCCGGATCCACTGGCTCCGATCAGGACGACGAGAGAAAGTTCGGGGATGGAAATACGCATGGGGCACTCGTTCGGAAAGGCTTTCTGACTCGTCGATAGTAATTACATTGTCGAATTGCTAAGCGAACTCGGATTAACAAGTCATTCAATGCCGCCGTACCGCTGGGGTTCTCTGGCAGCGCACTTTGTTCAAAAGCCTGCTCCAGCGTCGCTCGCAATCGATTGTATTCCTGTTCGTGAAACTGAAGGTCGGTTTGATTGAGCGCTGCACAGTATCAGGCGTACTGATTTTCAATGTCGGTAAAAAGCGGAGTCAAAGCGTCTGCCAAGCGATGCTTCCACTCCTCAACTGTTCCTGGCACAGCTGGATACTCCTTCAGAAAGTCATCCCATTCAATATGTAAACCGATGATCTGCTGACGATTGAACTCCTTCAGCATCCAAGGCATCGACTGCTCAGAAGATTGAAATGTTGCAAGGACTGTATTTGTTGAAACATGGAAGGCTTCGGCAAGAAGGACTGCGTCGTAAAGGTCTTTTCCCATTGCATAACTGTCAGAAATCAACCAGAGAAGCTTCCAAGCCAAACTTTGTTCCGGGCTTGCAGTTCGCAACTGTAAGGGGGGCAGTTCGCCCAGCCTCAGCGTGGAGTTGATCGGAGGGCTCGGCATCAATTCTCCAAAGACGAGGTCCATTTGAATGGTTCCGTCGAATTGGGAATCCTGATGCTGCCATGGGACAATCATTCTGATGCCAGGTGCTTTCTCGTACATCCAGATTTCTTCGGTGGCGAAAGCATTGCGGGGAATGAGGAGGTGATCACTGACAGTGGTGCCGCCCAGCAAGCTGATCAAGCCTTCCACAAGTTTCCGAGAAGGCTCCATTTGGAGTTTTAAGCTTTCGGGTGTGACAACCCAGTCCAGATCTCCGGGTTGTCGCGGCTGATTTGCCAGCCAAGCGACCATCAATACACTCCCCCTGAGAACCAGGCTCTCAGACCATTTGGAACGACTGATTTCATCGAGGATGTGATGTAGGACTGACATACGGCAGGCGTGCCACTTCTGTGCGGCTTGGTCTGAATCGAAATGTGGTTCTCCCGCTCGATGTGCAATGAATTGCCACAGTGCTGGATCGAAGACTATAGGACGATTCAGAAGCGGGTTGCGACGTTCAGCCTGTAGAGTCGAGGGAAAGTTGCAACTCTGATTGATTGGAGGGGCGAGAAGTGGGTGAGGTTGCTTTTGGCCGAAGAGGCGGCTCCATAAGTCAGTAAAGTTCATTGTTTCATCTCGCCTTTGGGTTCGAGCCAGCCAGAATCAAGCATGATGTGTGAATCGTAAAGAACATATTCCTCTTCTATGTCCAAAATCTGGATGTTGGCGTCTGCCAACTGATCTAAGAGGCCGGTCAACTTTGTTCTTGCGATATATCTACCATTCCTGAAAACTCTCTGGGTCAAAAATCGCTCAGATTGTCCGTCTGCACGCCGTCGTCTGATATTCTGAGAGAGGCGGGCATCATTTTCAGTAGCCAAGAAAGTCAGGAAGTCAAGATCCGAGTTACTTCCAAGTAGCACATTTACATGGTGCTCGAAGTATCGCCCTGGGAACTCTTCAGTGTCAATTGTGCTGGTTGGCACTTCTGAATTGTCAATAGATGCTTCGATCTTGACTCGCTCGACTCTTCCCCGCAAGTTGGCGATTTCGATCGCAATGCGATTCGCACGTTGTTGTTGAATCAGTACTGAATCACTTCCCCAAAATGTCACCATAGGTTGGGAGGGATGCATCCCTGAATCAAGTACGATATGTGTCCATTTCAGCTCTTGCGAATCGCACCATAACTGGATGTGTGCCAAATTGATCGGGTCGTTGGTCGATATCGTGAGATGTGTTTCGTATTGATTCATGAATGATCGCACTATTTGCGTTTACGGCAGATATTTGGAAGGTAAGATGAGGGGGCAGGCTGCTCCTTATTGAGTCGTCAACGATGACGCCTCATATCGAGCCTTGATGAGATACTTATTGGCCCACTCGTAGTCTGGGCGTTCCGGTAGTTTTGTCTCGTCAAGGGCTTTATCGAATTCCTGATGGAGGGCGAGCCGCCATTTCTCGGTTTCCTCCCACGGCATCTCACCCCGTTTGATGGCCAACAGCTCGTCGCGGTGTACGTCCACACGCACGGTGACGAACCCTTCCTTCAAAACGCCGATTCCCGAGATCAGGAGGCGGATCAGATGCATGGCATGCTTCCATTTGACCTGCCCCTGGTTGCGGATATCGGACTGCATTTTCTTGAACTGCGACAGGACATACCCGTTGTAAGTCTGGTAGACGAGTCGGGAAAGGAAGATGTCGCGCATCCCGAGGAGTTCCTCCGCCAGCGGAGTCGCCTTCTCGACGAGTGGTGAGTAGAGGCATTCCAGGACGTTCGGGTTCGCCTTCAAGGCGAGGATGAGGAATTTCTGGATTTCCCAGTACGACTCCTGCGTCTCATGACATTCCAGTTGCTCCGGCACGCCATAGAGCGACCAGTGCAGTTCCGCCGGTGGCAGATAAAACCCGCGGCGGTCGATATCCGATGCGTCATCCGCGAGACCGTAGGCCTGGGACCCGATAATGCATTGGAAGATCACCCGGTGGAAGAGTTCACTCCCCTGAGATGCGAGACTGGGGTCCCCAATATCTCCCTCCTTGAACTTGGCAAGTGTCGTCAGATCCGCCGAGTTGAGGGATTCCTCCACACCATCAGGAAAACGAATCCGGTAGGCATGATCGAGATCGACAGGTGACTTCACGACGACACCCACCGCTCCCCGCGGATGCATGGTGCGACCGTTCGGGCCAATCACATCGCGCAATGCGACCACTTGCGTGCCCACAGAGAAAATCAGGTGAGAATGGAAGTGGACACGACTAGTCACGATTGAAAACTCCCATTTGCGAAGGCGCGCCGACAATCTCATCCACCGATCCAATAGGCAAGAAGCGAACCGAGTATCCGTATCGTCCAGCGACCCGATTCGCCCAGTCTTCGAACTCCTGCCGGGTCCATTCGAAGCGGTGGTCGGAATGGCGGAATTGGCCGGCGGGGAGGGTTTCCCATTTCACGTTGTATTCGCGGTTGGGAGTGGTCAGGACGATGGTTTTGGGGCGGGCGAACTCGAAGAGCACTTTTTCAAAGGCGGCCAGGCGCGGAGGGTCGAGATGCTCGACCACCTCGACCACGGCTGCCGCGTCGAAGTTCGCCAGCCGATCGTCCCGGTAGGTCAGCGATCCATGCAGTAGACGCAGCCGCTGCGACTGAAAACTGGGCAGGCGGTCGATCCGCAGCTTTCGGTTGGCGATTTCCAGCGATCGGAACGAGACGTCCATCCCCGTGATGTTCTCGAACTGGCGCTCCTTGAGCAGCTGTTTGATCAAACGGCCGTCGCCGCAACCCAGATCGACCACCGTGCGGGCTCCGCTTTTCCGCAGGATTTCGACCACGGCATCGTGCCGCTGCTGATGGAGACTGTCAGTTTCCCGGGGCTGTGAGTCGTGGGAAGTCACCTGAGGTGGCTCGGCCTCGCTGGAGTCGTCGGACAAGGCGGTTTCCTCCACGGCCTCTTCCTCGACAAGGCGTGCGAGAGCTTCGCGGTAGAGGCTGGAGCGATGCCGCAGATATCGCCGGGTGATGGTCTCCTTCTCGGGATGGTCGGCCAGCCAACCGGCTCCGTTCGACAAGAGCTTCTCCAGTTCGTCGTCACCCACGAAGTAATGCTTGGCGTTGTCGAATACCGGGATGAGGACATAGAGATGCGTCAGCAGTTCGGACAGGCGGATGGTGGCCGACAGCTCGACCGTGAAGTAGGGGCTCTCCCCCCACTCGGGAAAATGGTCATCCAGGGGGCGGCGAGTGATGGCGACGGTGTAGCCCAGCGGCTCGAAGATCCGGCGGACGAAGTCTTCGCTCGCACGGACCGGCAAGGCCTCGATGCGGGCTACCAGCGGCAGCGGCTGCGCGACCAGTTCCGGTCGATCCTTGCAGCGGCCCGCCATCGCCGTCCCGAAGATTTGCGCGAGTGCCACGCTGAGAAACGAAGAGGCGACGAACGGTCGATCATTGACGTAGCTTCCCAGGAGCGAACTCTGTTCGCGGTGCTTGCCGCGGACGAGCGCCACCGGATCGACCTCCAGCAGCAGGGCGACCGTGGTTCGCTCGGGACTCATTTCGGGATAGACGACGTGGGCGTCGCCGAAGCTGAGCCGGAAGCTCTGGCAGCGATCGGGGTGCTTATGCAGCAGATAGCCCAGATCGGTCGCCGGGGTGTGGGTGGTAGTGATGGTCAGCAGCATGTGGCCTGACTCGCGTCGGTTTGTTGAGGTGGTTTTTAGGGCATGATCCACGAACCCCGACAGATGTTGCCGGCGGAAGTTCGCGCCCTGGATCATGATCGTGGCGTGGGGAATAAAAAAAGCCCGCAGGGCATACGCATGCCGTGCGGGCTTTTTTCGAAGACATTAACAATGGCTATGCGTCATTCATCCAGCGAAAATCAACCACACCGGGCGACGGGTACTCCGAAGTGGATTTCTCGATGCACTTCACTATTTCTTGGCAGGTTTCGCGGCGGCTTTGACATCGAAGTCGAATTTGCGGGAGCCTTCGGGGGTGACGTCGGCGGTGATGGTGGTGGCTGTGTTGTAGGTCGCGGGGATGGCCTCTTCGACGACATCGACCACGGGGCTGTCGGGGGTGTCATACGTTTTTTGCTGGCCGACAACGCGGGGGGAGTTGATCTCCACCCGTTTGGAACCGTAGGGGCTGGCGAACGAATACTGGCCCGCCTTGATCTTGCCACCGGCGACAGGTCCCTTGCCGTCGATGGGTGCGAAGACGATCGAGCCGGTTTCGATGGGGACGCCGTTGAGCGTCACCTGGCCGGAGACCGTGGCCATGGGCGGAGCATCCGAACTGCTGCAGCCAGCGGACAACAAGGTAGCCGATACCGCCACCAAGAAACTCCACGCGGAAACATTTCGGCTCATTGAAGGCTCGGATCAAAAGGTGTGGAAAACAGGCTATTGGCCATACAACAGAACGCTGAGGATGTGATTAAAGATCATCTTCCATCTATGAAAAAGAGCAAGTGATTGGTCTTCAAACTCCACAGCAGGAATTCATACTTCTGATGAGTCCAGTCCAAGACTGCCAAGAGTCGGAGGAAGGCATGCCCGATTGATCCCGGCAAATCGTCGGCTTGGCCTTCACGGTCAGCAGAACGAATCTCATTCCAGTCCTACCGACTCGTCACCGTTCATGGATCCAGCGGCACGATAGGCGTTGAGATCCACGTTCTCGCTCGTGAAGCGAACACTGCCGTCTGCGATGAGTTGATGTACACCGCCTGTATGTCGACTCCGCGATCCCATGCTCACATTGCCGGTGGTGCATGGCAGTTTTGCAGCCGGATTGTCGACGCACCAAGTCGCTCTCGTGATGTCGGCCGCGCTGCTGTTGGGTGTGAGTCTGGTCATAAAGGCGCTGCTGGCTTCGTCGTTGTGAATGTCGCCGCGATGGTCGGCATCTGTCGCTTTCAAGGGACGCAGAACTTCCGACATAAGGAGTGTTGTCGAAGTGCCGTCGGTAAAGTCCTTGAAACGGCTTGATCGGGGAGATTCGGTGAATGCTCCCGTGGATCCGTTGTAACCGAAAGGTGCCATTCCACCGACAATCGTATTGGTGCCGTTCGGAATGGAGAAATTACCGAAGTTCACAACGTAATTGCCCCGCGTCCTCCAATAGGTGTCGCCTTGGAACATCTCCGCTCCCGGGTCGCTCGGGCAATAGTAGAGTGGAACCGATTTCACCAAAACGCCGTCCAGCGTGTTCTGCACAATATTGGGCGGCTCGAAAAAGCCCACATTATGGTTGTAGCTGGCATAAAGCGGCGCTTGGTCGATGTAGGGCCAGAGGCTGACGACCCAAGTGTGCCGCTTGTTGGATGTGCCTGCAAAAGGCAAGCGTGTGAATGTGTCGTGATAGTTGTGCATCGCGATCCCCCACTGCTTGAGGGTGTTGCGGCACTGGGTTCTGCGGGCGGCCTCACGGGCCTGCTGCACGGCGGGGAGCAGCAGAGCGATAAGGATCGCGATGATCGCGATCACCACCAGGAGTTCGATGAGAGTGAATCCTTTTCTGCGTGGAATTGGCGAGGACATGGTCATGGGAGGCTCCCGGGAAAACAGAGGAAATGAAACAATGGAAGAAGAAGTCAAAGCAGGGACGAGCTGCCTTCGCTGACCAAACGGAAATTGATCACCGGAAGAGTGGGTGGCGATTCTGGAAAGTGACTGAATTTGTGAGATTGTTCACTGAGAGGTCGAAGTTGGGATCTTGGATCTTCTCAGGAATTCCGCTTCCACAATCGACAATTTTGATGGGTTAATCTACCAATATGCGCCTGTCGATGTGTTTTTGCAAGATGGAAAAGGTCTTCGTCAGCCCTTTCAAGTAAGCGGAAAATAACTCAGGTGGTCGGCAAAGGATCACAGGGAGAGTGCTTTGTGAAGGCTTGGAAACAGCGGAAGATATGAAAACACCGTCAGGCGACTTGATTATGGTTGACAAAAAGATGCATGTCTGTATTTTGATCGGTACCGCTCTCCTTTCCGCAGTGTTCACTGCTTGCTCCCGTCTTTTTCCCCTTCTTTGACAGCCACGAAAGGCTCACTATGAAGACCAGGCGAAATGCCGGTTTCACGCTTATCGAATTGCTGGTGGTGATCGCCATCATTGCGATCCTCATCGCACTCCTGCTCCCCGCTGTGCAACAGGCCCGGGAAGCGGCGAGGCGGACGCAGTGCAGGAATAATCTGAAACAGCTTGGGATAGCATTCCACAATTACCACGACACCCACAACACATTTCCCTTCGGAAGCATGTCGCCGGTACTCAATGCACCTTTCGTGGCCACTGCGAACCCCGGCTCGATGTCTTGGATGCCGATGCTGCTTCCCTATATCGATCAAACCCCGCTTTACAATCAGCTAACGCCTTGGATGGTCGCGAAGGATTCGGCTAGATGGCCGAGCGCTCTAATGAACACGATCATTCCAGGGCTTTCTTGCCCATCGGATCCCAATTCTCCCAAAGAGACATCGGTGCATGGTGCCGAGCCGACACCGGGAGCAGATCCCAGCGACCACAATGACGGCTTCTGTGGCAACTATCTCACCTGTTCGGGCAACGAGCAGATCACGGTCGCAAATTCGGCGGCGCTCAGTGGCATGTTCTACTATCGCTCACGCGTGCGGATGCGGGATATTGTGGACGGGACTTCCAACACCGTGATGGTGGGTGAGACTAATCTGGTACCCGAACAGGGTGGCAACCGCGATTGGCGTGGTCGTTATTACCGCTCCGACCACCTCAGCGCGTTCTTCACAACTCAGTTGCCGCCCAACACGACCAACCCCGATTTCCTGAGGACTTGTCAGGGACTGCCAGCCAGTCCCACGTACGCCCCCTGCACCGGTTCGACGGAACCCCAATACATCTATGCCCGCAGTCGACACACGGGCGGTATTCATGCCCTGATGGGCGATGGATCCGGAAAGTTTGTCTCCTCCAACATTGATACCAACGTCTGGCGTGCCGTGGGTTCGCGTGCCGGCGGGGAAACGACTGGAGAGTTCTAGAGTTTCTGGCAGCAGAGAAAGCTCGGCCCGAGGTCGTGGGAGTCTCGGGCCGTTTGTATTGTTCCCCGTCGTTTCAAACTGTTTTGTCGCCGTGTCGACCGTCAAAAAGAAATGCCCGACATGAAGCTGGCCTATTTGTTTCGGACTCGTATTCTCGCAGGATGTCTGCTGTTGCCGTTGACGGGATGTGGTGGAGTTTCCGATGAACCGGTTCTGCACGGCGTGAGCGGAAAGGTGACTTTGGACGGCAAGCCACTAGAGACCGGGACGGTGCTGTTCGTTCCACTGGACGGCAAGGGACGTGCGGATGCCGGGCCTGTGGTAAAAGGGGAGTATCGGCTGAAATGCACTCCCGGGGAGAAACGAGTCGAAATCACATCTCAGGTTGAAGCGGACAAACCCGCGGCGGACGGCCTACCGGACTACAAGTCGCTCATCCCGGCGAAATACAATCGCGCGACGACGTTGACGGCCACCGTGAAATCGACCGGTGAGAATGCGATCGACTTCGCGGTTACCTCGAAGTGAGACTGGCTTGGCCAAGAGACCGTGTCCCGTTCGGTAGAAGTCGATCGCTGATCACCGCAAAATCGCGAAGCTTCCCAGAGCAGTATCAACCGCACGCACGTGGCTGGCGCTGTGCGATGCTGCCTCGCCATGAAACACAGGCGCCTTCTCTTATGGACGTGCTTCATCTGCGAATGAGCGACTGGCACTTCCGGAAGTCGGCGAAAGGAATGCGTGGGGCGTTCTGGTGGTAACACATGGCCGCACAAAGTTGCGGCTGTGACGCCTTCTCTTGGCGCTGATCATGGCTACGGCGTTCGGAGGAAATTTTGTTGACGGGGTGGTGCGGGGGCTGAACAATTTCATTTTGTTGGGAAATGCAGTTCTACTAGCGTGCTGCCTTGCCCGATCCTGCCGTACCGTCCCGCCCCACCCTCCTTCCCCACAGCGAGGCCATGATGTCGCCTGATCGACTGCCCGCTGTTTCACGGCGGGTTCTTTCATTGGGCTTGGGACTGCTGCTCTTCGCTTCGCGGCAGGGGTTGGCCGCTCCCGATTTCGTCAAGGATGTGCAACCGCTGTTGGCGCGAAGCTGTGTTTCCTGCCACGGGGCGGTCAAGCAGCGGAGTGGTTACCGCCTCGATTCGCGGGAGATCGCCATCAAAGGGGGCGAGTTTGGCGAGGCGGCCATTGTGCCGGGAAGCGCGGCGCGGAGTCCGCTCGTCGCGTATATCAAGGGGACCGACTCGGGAAGCGTCATGCCGCCCGCCGATAGCGGGGTGGCGCGACTGACGCCCGACGAGATCAAGACGATCGAAGAGTGGATCGATGCCGGTACCGCGTGGCCGGAGAGTGCCAGTGTTCAAGTGGCCGACAAGCGGGATTGGTGGTCGTTCAAGCCCCTCGCCTCCACCCCGCCGGGATCCACCCGGTCGACATCCCGCGAGATCGCGGAAATGATCGACTGGCAGATCCACCAGGAATTGAAGAAGCAGGGATTGCACCCGTCACCGGCGGCCGATTCCCGCACGCTCCTCAAGCGGATCTGCATCGATCTCACGGGGCTGTCTCCCACCTATGAGGAAGTGGTGGAGTTTGAACGGGAATGTGCGAAGTTCGCAGCTTCGCCTCCGATTGAAGGAGCGGCCACGCCCTATGAGAAGGCTGTCGATCGACTGCTGGCTTCGCCCCGCTATGGCGAACGCTGGGCGCGGCATTGGCTCGATGTCGTCCACTTCGGCGAGACGCACGGCTACGACAAGGATCAGCCGCGGGATCATGCCTGGCCCTACCGGGATTATGTGATCCGCTCCTTCAACGAGGACAAGCCGTACGCGAAGTTCGTGGCCGAACAAGTTGCGGGGGATGTGCTCGATCCCGGCGAGCGGGACGGCATCGAAGCGACGGGCTTTCTCGCGGCGGGGCCGTGGGATCTGATTGGACATGCGGAAGTCCCCGAATCGAAGCGCGACGGGAAGATCGCGCGGCATCTCGACCGCGACGACATGGTGGCGAACACCATCAATACGTTTTGCTCGCTGACGATCCATTGCGCGCAGTGCCACGATCACAAGTTCGATCCGATGTCGCAGGAGGATTACTTCAGCCTGCAAGCGGTCTTCAGCGCGCTGGACCGAACGAATCGCGACTACTTTCCCGAAGCCGGCATAAATCGGAAGTACGAGGCGCTGATCGCAGCCCGTCGCCGATTTGCCAATTTGATTTCAGAGCAGGAAAAGCTGCTCGTGGTACGAGGGGGCGAAGCCTATGCGAAACTTCAACAGCGAATCGATCAGTTGAACAAGGGGACGGTGGGCAAAGGGTCGGTGGGCAATCAGAACCCCAGTTTCGGTTACCACTCGGCCATTTCTTCCAAGCCGGACACGACCAAATGGGTGCAGGTTGATCTGGGTGAGGCTCGGAGCATCGGCAAGGTCGTGCTGACGCCCTGTTATGACGACTTCGCGGGGATCGCCGCGGGCTTCGGTTTTCCCGTCCGCTTTCAAGTGGCGATCAGCGACGATCCGCAGTTCAGCGGTGAGGCGTCGGTCTTCGTTGTGGAAGGGGTCGCGACCGAAGAGGCCGACTTTCCCAACCCGCGATGGGAGCAGGTTGTGCTGCATCCCCAGGATGAGAAGCCGGTGGTGGGGCGATATGTGCGGATCACCGCCACGAAGCTGGCCCTCCGTCAGAACGACTACATCATGGCTCTCGCCGAGGTGGCGGCTTTTGAAGTTAAGGAGGGGGGCGGGATTGGAGGCAACGTGGCGGCGGGGAGGCCGGTGGCCTTCCTTGATTCGATCGAAGCGCCTCCCCGCTGGCGCGGCGCGAATCTGACCGATGGGATCGCTCCCCAACCTCCGGCTGCCAGCGATCTCCCGGCGCTGCTCAAGGAGCGGGAAGACCTCCTGGCCAGCCAGAGCACACCGGAAGAAGCCCATCGACTGGCCGAATCCCGGCGACAGCTGGCACAGACACAAGAAGAGTTGTCACTCATCGGTTCACCGCCCTCGCGGATCTACACGGCAACGATTCATCACGGGAGCGGGAATTTCATCGGCACGGGAAGCCATGGAGGGAAGCCGCGGCCGGTCTTCTTGCTCGCGCGGGGTAGCGTCGAGGCGCCTGTGCGGGAGGTTGTGCCCGGTGCAATCGGCAGCTTCGATTTCGCACCGGCCCGATTCGTGCTTCCTGAGAATGCGCACGAAGGGGATCGCCGGGCGGCATTGGCCAGGTGGCTGACCGATCAGAACAACCCGCTGGTTTGGCGGAGCATCGTCAACCGGGTCTGGCAGTACCACTTCGGCCGGGGAATCGTCGAGACCCCCAATGACTTCGGTCACATGGGGGCCCTGCCCACGCATCCGGTGCTGTTGGATGAGCTGGCAGTGCGATTTCGTGATGACCTGGGGGGCTCTCTCAAGCAGCTTCACCGGGCCATCGTGCTGAGTGCGACTTACCGCCAAAGGAGCGATGCGACAGATGCTTCGGCCGCGCAGATCGATATCGACAACCGGTGGCTTTGGCGGCAGAACCGTCGACGGCTGGAGGCGGAAGCGTTGCGGGATGGGATCCTTCAAGTCGCGGGCCGGCTGGATCTCAGAATGGGCGGCCCGAGCTTTCGCGACTTCGTGATCGAACACCCGGCCCACTCGCCCCATTACGAGTATCACCTGGCCGATCTGGACAACCCCGCCCTGCACCGCCGGTCGATCTATCGCTTTCTGGTTCGCAGCCAGCAGCAGCCTTGGATGGCGTCGCTCGATTGTGCGGATCCGTCGATGCTGGTCGACAAGCGCAACCAGACGATCACGCCGCTCCAGGCGCTGGCGCAACTCAACAATCAACTGGTGATCGTCATGTCCCGGCACTTCGCCGAGCGTGTTGCCGCAGGTACACCACCCGAACAGCGGGTGATGCGGGCCTTCCAGCTGATTTTCCAGCGTCTTCCTTCCGCGCGGGAACACGCCTTGATCGGCGACTATGCCCGCGATCATGGGTGGGAGAACACCTGCCGCCTGTTGCTCAACGCCAACGAGTTCGCCTTTGTGGATTGATGCCATGTCCCGTCCGCACCCTTCGATCTGGCATCAGGCCGGCTGTCCCGTCGAGGCCTGCCGCAGTCGCCGCGACTTCCTCTGGTCGAGCGGCGGCGGCCTGGGTGGCATCGCGCTGGCCGCCCTCTTGGGGGAATCCGTCGCGAATGGCCAGGAACGTTCGGTGGCGACATCGAATGGCCTCCATCATCCGGCCAAGGCCAAGCGGGTGGTGCAGCTCTTCATGGCGGGGGCGGCGAGCCACATCGATCTCTTCGATTACAAGCCGGAACTTATCAAACGGCATGGCCAGCCGAGCGACTTCGGCGAGCCGGTGGAGGCGTTTCAAAACGGGCTGGGGCCCTGGCTGAAACCCCTCTGGGATTTCAAACCGTATGGCCAAACCGGGAAGATGCTCAGCGAGGTGGTGGCCGATCTGGGCGAGGTCGTCGACGACATGGCCTGGGTTCACAACCTGGTGGGGAAAAGTGGTGTCCACTCCCAAGGGACACTTTTGCAGACGACCGGCTTCACGCGGCCAGGTTTCCCGAGTGCCGGGTGTTGGGTGAGCTATGGCCTGGGGTCGATGAACGACAACCTGCCGGCCTTCGTCGTCCTCCCAGATCATCGCGGCCTGGCCTCGAACGGCACGAAGAATTGGGACTCGGCCTTCCTCTCGGCGCGGCACCAGGGGACGGTCATCTATCCCGGCAGCGAGACGCCGATCGTCGATCTCTTCCCCCATCGCTCGGCAAAGTTCATCAATCCGGCCAGCGAGACGCGGGGTGGCGAAGTCTTGGCCACGCTCAACCGACTCCACGCCGAGGATCGAGTGGGCGATGAACGTCTCGAAGCCCGCATTCGCAGCTATGAATTGGCAGCGGGCATGCAGCTGGCGGCTCCGGAGGCCCTCGATTTCTCCCAGGAGCCCCGGCACATCCTCGAGATGTATGGCATCCGGCCCGAGGGAGGCTCGTGGCCGGCTGAGATCAACGCCGCCGAAGAGGCGGATGTGTTCGGGAGGAAGTGCCTGGCGGCCCGGCGGATGCTGGAGCGCGGCGTACGTTTCGTGCAGGTCTGGAGCGGCAACGACAACGGATTTCCCCGGCGGAACTGGGACAGCCATGAGGATGTCCAGCGGGATCACGGGCCGCTCGCGCGGGGTTTCGCCAAGGGGGCCGCGGCCCTGATCAAGGATCTCAAGCAGCGGGGGTTGCTCGAGGACACGATCGTCCTCTGGACGACCGAGTTCGGCCGCATGCCCAGTTCGCAGGGTGGTCTGGGGCGTGACCACAACCCCTATGTCTTCACCAACTGGTTGTGCGGCGGCGGGATCAAGGGGGGAGCGGTCGCCGGGGAGAGCGACGAGTTCGGCTACAAGCCGCTGGATCGCAAGTCGCCGACGGAGGTGTACGACATCCATGCGACGATCCTGCACCTGTTGGGGATCGACCACGAGAAGCTGACCGTCCGCAACAACGGCATCGACCGCCGCCTCACCGATGTTCATGGGCATGTGATCAAGAGTTTGTTGGCGTGAGGGAGCGGGGGGCAAGTTGGTGATATGGACGGTTTGTTGTGTCGAGGGCACGACATTTCGCGGAGTTGATAACGCGGAACATGGTCCGCACAGCGGACCCTACTCCAGCGGACGGTGCCAATGAGGGGCGCATCGAGTCGTGATAGGGTGAAGGCTCTTGTTTTGGGCGCGCCTCATGGGTGGGGTTGAAAGACTCCGCCCATGAATCCGGACAGAGG
>PNLE01000134.1 GCA_013822855.1 Planctomyces sp. | reverse complement strand
CGCAATCACACACGCCGCCAAGCTTGTCAGCACACCCAGCCAGGCCATCTGTCGACAACCAAGTCTCACCAGAACCCCGCAGAGAAAGAGCATGAGTCCTGTGACAAACAGACTCAGCATCACACTGGCGTAATAGAGTTCCGTCCAGTTCTGCTGCATGAGTGCGGAGGCTGTTCTGGAAAGATGCCGGGTGGCAATGTCCCCGAGCGAGAAGATGGCGATCGCCTGAAAACCTCCGAGCAGGATCCAGTAGATCGAAAGCTGGTCTTCCAGTTGCCGGATTCTCTCCCGCCGCGCGTCGTTTTTTGTCCGAAGAATGAATTGGCCACGCTGATCGATGGCGACCACCAGTAGTTCTTCACATTGCGCGCAGATGGCTGATACCAGATGTGCCCGCTGACCACAGGCGGGGCAGTGGCCCCAAATCCCCTCGACATCACGAATTGGCTCAACGGCTGGCATCTGATCTCGACCAAAGTTCGGGCGGTGACTCTGCCGGGCCTGCTCTTGCGGCAAATCGCTCGGTGAATTCTCTGCCATGCCAGGCACGCCCCCCAATCAGAAACAGCACCCAGTGTGCCATGCTTGCAGCTCGGGGCAAGCACGTCTTCATGACGTCCAACACGCCATTCTACGCGGAGATCGTATCACACATCCCCATGGATTCCGGCCCAGGTAACACACGCTCAGGCCCTCTCTGGAAACACACGGAAGGGCGTGGTCTTCACGCCATTCCACTGACCTCAACGGGTGGCCCGGACGTGGCCCTGCACATCTGGGTGACGCCAGTCACAAGAAACCACGCCCCACACCACCATCACCCAGATCACCCGACAAACTCCCGGCGTTTTCCCGAACGCAGGGAGTTTGCTTTTTCCGCCTCTCAGTTCGCAAGCTCCACCATTGAAGATGTCACTTCAAAACGAGATCAACACCATACGTCCAGCACCCAGCACCAAAAGTGGGCCACCAGACCAGCCTGGAACATCGCCCCAAGAACATCGCACAATAGGTTTCTGATCCACCTCAGACACCGACCAACAAGCCATCCGGTGAATCGAATCGCGCCAAGCGACTCCGAATCTGGCATCCCGGCTAGTCGAGAACCCGGGACAGACGCATGGAGGCTGTCTTGACGCCAGCTGCGTCGTGCGATGAGTTAATCGTGCGTTCGGCGACGGCGACGATCAGTTCTGCTTGGCGCCGCAGCGATCGCTTTCGGTGGGAACAGGCCGTGCGCCCTGCTATGACCTCCAACGATTCAAGCTGTCTCTGCAAGATCGCAGGGTTGCCTTCGGCGTTCTGGCGGATCTGGTCGAAGGCTTCACCCAGCAGGCTCTCGAAACTCGGCCCCCGGGCGATGACACGCAACTCGCCTTCGTCGAAGCGGCGGGGACTCGCGAGCCGCCGAGCCGCGAGCCGGGCAAGGATGGCCGCCAGATGATCCACGCACGTCACGGCGGTCGTCGTATCGTTCACGCCGGGAGAGAGGGCCTTCATGGCGATATCGACGATCTGTCGAATGCCGAAGCCGGCATCTTGTTCCACAGTCCGCTGGCGACCGATCACGTAGATCTCGTTAAGTGCCGCCACCATTTCTTCGTCCGCCCCGCCCGGTCCGGCGATCGACATCAGCGGACATCCCTCAACGATGAATTCGCCGATGCCGCGATCCATGCGCACGATGCTTTGATGCTTCCTCGCCCACACGAGGATCGCGCCTTCGTCGATGCTCTCGATGTAGCCTGTCGTCCGGGCCCCGACTTCGATCCAGCTCGACTCCGGAAGTTTCACCTCCGAATCACCTTCCTCGGCATCATCGCCCAGCGCCTCGGGAAACAACTTCTCGACGGCTGCGATCGTCTCTTCGGCCGCCGCCGCGATGATGCTGGAAGCCTGGATGGAGAGCGAAATGTGGTGGATGAAATAGATGAGAACAGCGATCCCGACAAACGCCAGGATCAACCCGCCAATCACCGCCAGCGAGGGGACGAACGATCCTTCCCCTTCCTCCCGGATGGTTCGGAGCACCATGAGGCAGTATGCGAAAATGCCCAGGAACACGCCGAGCACCACTTGGTTCGTCCAGTCCCGCATGAAATTGCGGAGCACCCGCGAGGTGTATTGGCTCGATGTCAGCGAGAGGGCGACAATCGTGATGGAGAACACGACACCGGCCACCGTGATCATCGAGCTGGCGACCGTCGCCAGCAGCCCGCGCGAGCCAGCCGCACCGGCACCGAAGACGAGCGGCCATTGCTTGTCGACATGCAGCTCGATACTCGCGTCCAGAGCCACCAGGCAGCCGGCCAGCCCCACCGCACCGAGAACGATGACTGCGGGCACGAACCAGAAGCTCGAACGCATTTCGCGCCACCAATGCCGAAGTCTGGGGATCATTTGCCGGGACCTTTTTCGCTGCCGCCCAAGTTCTTCCCTGTTTCATGCGCGGGCTCGGTGTCGGCTGGCCCCTTCAAGAGATTCTCCCCGTTGTTGAGCGGCCGGACTTGCTTGGCCTGTTCCCGGATGACACCCGCTTCACTGATCAGCCCACCCTCCGCTTCCGTCGATGCCACGTCCGTCTTGTCGGGGGAATGATTGGCCGGGATGGGCTTGATCGACCCGGCATCGTCGGCCGACTCTGGTTTCCCGTCGAGCATGGTGACGTGAACTCCCTTGGGGAAGACGACTTCACGGGCTTCGTCGGGCATCGAAATGCCCTGTAACTGAAAGGCCTGCTTGACCAATCGGATCACCGAAGACCGCACTTTCAGCCAACTGTTTTCGCGGCCGTCGAGCCAGAAGTAGATCCGCAAGTTCACTGTCGATGCTGCCAAACTGTCTGCGAGCACCGAAGGTGCGGGGTCTTTCAGCACGGCCGGGTGGCTTGTCAGCACATCCCTCGCGATCTGCTGGGCCTGGGTGATTGAATCGTCGTAGCCTATGCCGACGATGAAGTCTTCACGGCGGTTCGCGTTGGTCGTGAAGTTGCGGAGATTGCTCTTGTAAACGGTCGCATTCGGGATCTGCACCAGGTTGCCGTCCAGCGTCATCAGCACGGTGGTCCGCACGTTCAATTGCTGCACATATCCCGTGACCCCCGTAACTTCGATAAGGTCGCCCGTTTCGAACGGCCGCTGCATGCTAAGAAAAATACTTGCCAGGAAATTCTCGGTGATGTCCCGGAAGGCGATCCCGACGGCCAGCCCGATCAGCCCCGTTCCTCCGACCACGGTGAGTGCCAACTGGGTCAGCCCGGAGACTCGCAGAATGATGTAGATACCGAACAGGAAGATCAGCACACCCGCGGACCGGGCGATCACGTTTCTCAGGAGGTTCGCCCGAACTCTTCGAAGGAGGAACACTCGCATCGCGCGAGTGGCCAGCCAACCGGTTCCGGCCGCCAGCGGCAGTATCAACAGCCCGAGCAGGAAGAATGGGAGCGAACGAATGAAGTCCCGCCAGAGAACCATGATCCCGCCCCAGGCAGGACTGAAATCCCACACCGACGGCTCGATGACTTCCATCCGGTTGGCGACGGCGACGACATCCTGGGTATTCCGCGCCAAATCACCCGCCCACTTCTTGAGTTCATCGGACTCCGCCCGACCGCTCAGGAACACGACCCCTTCACTGACTTCGACTTGAGGATCCGTGAACCAGCCGGTCGCATCGAGGACACTCTGCAATCGTTTCTTGATCTCCTCATCGCGGGCGACGGGCTTGATGTCCACCTTTGCGGGCGCCGGAACGAGGTCTTCCTTCTCAACACCGGGGGCTTTTCTTGGAAGGCCGACGGTTTCGTCAGGTGACTGCGCCATCAATGGCCATGGCATCGCGCAGATGAAAATCACGATCATCGAGAAGTTCTGCAGCCATCGAACACCGCTCGACATCGCGCGATGCTTTGCATCGGACGACACGTGCAGGTGGCCCCCAAGACGGCGATCTCCAAAAGGCCGAGCGATCACCGCCTTCCGCACTTCAGGTAAAACCAGGGTGGTACTTGTCATAGAGACACGCTAGCACAGCTGGCGAGTGGACACACCTTGCGAGCTGAAGCACCTTGCCCCGGACTATGCATTGGGGGAGGAAAAGGGGCAAAGAAAGAGATCAGCAGGATAGCACAGATTGCCTGACTTTAGGCGACCTGTGTGCCGCAGGCAAAAGAGATTGTGGGCTCCAAAAGCGTGCAGCCACGAAGTGACTCACATCATCGCCACCCCGCGAGGAACCCTCACACACCCCGCGACCGCCGGGGCCGCTTGAAAATCTCCACCGCCTTCTCAATCGCCGCCGCCAATTGCTCCACTTCCTCCGGCGTGTTGTAGAACGCGAAGCTCGCCCGAGCCGTGGCCGCCACGCCAAAGCGTTCATGCAGCGGCATCGTGCAATGATGCCCCGCACGAATGGCGACCCCCTGCCGATCCAAGAGATCCGCCAGATCGTGCGCGTGGACGCCGTCGACAGTCATGCTGACGATCGCCCCTTTCTTCGCGCACGGCGGCCCAAAGATCGTCACGCCGGGAATGGTCTCCAGCCGCGATGTCGCCAGTTCCAAGAGCGTCTGCTCCTGCCGGGCGATGGTCTCCATCCCCAGGTTCGAAAGATAATCGAGCGCCACCCCCAGCCCCGCCGTCTGGGCGAACGGCGCCGTCCCCGCCTCCAGCCTCGCGGGCAGGGCCGCCCACGTCGACCCCTCTGGCGTCACCTCGTTGATCATATGGCCGCCCCCGAACAGCGGCTCGATCTCCTCCAACGCGTCGGCTTTCCCGTACAGAATGCCGATCCCCGTCGGCCCCAGCAGCTTGTGCCCCGAAAACGCCAGAAAATCGACGTCCGGCGACCGCACATCCACCGGCCCATGCGCCGCGCTCTGGGCCGCATCGACAAAGATCCGCGCCCCGACATCGTGCGCCGCCCGTGTCAGCAGTTCGAGGGGATTGATCGTCCCTGTGACGTTCGACATCCCCGTGACCGCCACCAGCTTCGTCCGCCGCGTCAGAAACTCCTCCAGCCGCGAAACATCCAGCTCCCATGTCGGCGTCAACGGCAGGAATTTCAGCGTCGCCCCGCTCGCCTTCGCCGCCATCTGCCAAGGCACAAGGTTCGCGTGATGCTCCATCTCGTTGACCAGGATCTCATCGCCCGGCCCCAACCGCTGGGCTGCCCAGCCATGGGCCACCAGGTTGACCGACATCGTCGTCCCGGACGTGAAGACGATCTGCTCGGCGGAGGCGGCGTTGATGAACCGGGCCACCTTTTCGCGGGCCCCCTCCATCTCGACCGTCATCCGGTCACCCAGCGCATGGATCCCGCGATGGACGTTCGAATTATACTGCTCGTACACCTCGACCAACTTGTCGATCACCACCCGCGGCTTCTGCGACGTCGCCGCCGAATCCAGATAGACCAGCGGCTGATCCCCATGCACCATCTGATGCAGGATCGGGAAATCCCCCCGAATCCGCTGCACATCCTCCGCACTCAACTTCCCGCTAGAAAAGACTGGCTCTGAAGTGGCTGGTGCGGAACCGGAGGCTGGAGAGTCGGCCATGAAAAAACCATCTTTTCAAAGGAAAAGCAGCGGGCAAATAGAATCTCGGCGGGAAGAACCCCCAAGGTCAACGGGGGAGTTTCACCGGCGGGGCCGCAGCCGCCTCGTCCTGCCCAGCCGCCAAAGATTCATCCTGCGAATAAATCAGCGTCTTGAGCACCTTGAACGCCAACAACCCGCATTTCTGCCGGCTGGCCGTCAGCGGCACCTTCAAGAGGTCGAGCATCTCCTTCGCCTGCATCCCGCGCAGCGCCTCGACCGACTTCCCCTCGACATGCTCGCACAGAATCGAAGCCCCCGCTTGGCTGATGGCACACCCCCGCCCCACAAACCACGCCTCCTCGACAGCTTCCCCGTTGAGCTTCAACTGGAGCGTCACCTGATCCCCGCACAGCGGATTGCGATCCGTATGCGTACACGTCGGGCAGGCCAGATTCCCGCTGTGGTACGGCGATTCAAAATGGTCGAGAATGTAATCGTCGTACAGCTCGTCGAGTCGATCGCTCACAGTGCGGCCTCTGGCGGAAAGGGTTCAACACTTCTTTTACACATTGTAGAGTGTGGAAAAGCAGCGTCTATTCCCCGGCACGCGAAAATTCGTCGCCAGCCCCAAATGGCCCGCCCTCAGTGGATCATCCCATCCGCCGGAAAATACTCCGGCACCGAGGTGAACAGATCGAACATCGCCGCCCGGTCGATCTGCTGGTCGAACCCCAGACGGATGCTGTTCCGCCCCCCGAAGCTCCCCCGCATCGCCCGCCGGAACGTCGCCGAATCGAGCGTCCGGTTCTTGTAGCAATCGAGCACCAGCTGCAATTGGTCGTCCGTCCGGTCGAAAGCATCGTGCGGCGACTGCTCCAGCAGCTTCCACGCGATCCCCCCCGCGCACATCGAATCCTCAAGCGTCACCTGCCCGCGCGTCCCCGCGCACACCAGATGAATCGGCCCCTCATCCACCAGCAGCACCTTGGCCACAGCCGAAAGGTTGTTGAAGCAACCAATCAGGATCCGCCGCGCCGCCTTGGAGTGCTCCAGCGCCGCCGTCCCGTTCGACGTCGTGAAGACCACCGTCTTCCCCGCCACCACCTCCCGCGTATAGGCGAACGGGTTGTTGTCCAGATCGAACCCCTCGATCAGCACCCCATGCCGTTCCCCACCCAGGAGCACCTCACCCCGAGGGAATCGCGCGGCCGCCAGCCGCGCGGTCTCGATATCCGCCGTCGGCACCACTCCCTTGGCCCCATTTTCGAGCATATGGGTGATCGTCGTTGACGCCCGCAAGATATCCAGCACGACCACAATCCCCCCCTCCACATCGGCGGGGGCGAACAACTGCGGCACCAGATGGACAAACAATGATCGGTTCATGAACGAATCCTAGACGATCCCCTCCACCCGCTTCCACTGGGGATGGGCCTCATCTCGCCCGAAATCCACCTACCGGCCACGCTTGAGGGCAAACAAATCCATCAGCTTCTCACCCGAGAAGTGCGATTCAAATGCATGCAGCCCAAAACGCTGGGAAAGCTCCTTACAGGCCTCCACCCCTCGCACACTGTTCCCCTTCGCATCCAGTCGAGGCGAATACAGCCCAATCCCCAACACCCCCGGCACCACGGCCACAATCCCGCCCGCCACGCCGCTCTTGGCGGGAATCCCTACGCGAAACGCCCACTCCCCCGCGAAATCGTACATCCCGCACGTCATCATGATGCTCAGCAGGTACTTGACGTTCTCAGACTGGAGGGCCCGGGTCTTTGTGATGGGATTGACTCCCCCGTTCGCCAGCGTCGCCCCCATGATCGCCAGATCGTGCGCGGTCACCAGAATCGAGCACTGCTGAAAGTACAGCTCCAAAGCCTCCTCGAACCTTTCCCCCATCATGCCGAAGTTCCGCATGAGATGAGCCATCGCCCGGTTGCGGTGTCCCGTCAGCCGCTCCGACATGAAGACCGAGTTGTCGACAAACACGTCGCGGCCGCAAAACTTCGAGAACAGATCCACCATCCGCTTCACTCGTTCGGGATAGTCTTTCCCCTGGATTAGATCTGCGGTGGCAATGGCTCCCGCGTTCACCATCGGGTTGTAGGGACGGTTCGACACCTCGTCGAGCACGATCGCGTTGAACGCCTCGCCCGTCGGCTCCACACCCACTTTTGTGAGCACATGGTCGACGCCGTGATCCTCGATGGCCAAGCCGAACATGAACGGCTTCGAGACCGATTGGATTGTGAACTGGGTGCCACAATCCCCCACCTCCACGATCTGACCATCGGCTGTGCAGAGCGCCAGTCCGAACGAATTGGGATTGGCGGTCGCCAGCTCCGGTATATAGTCGGCCACAGTCCCCGCATGGTTCCCGGAAAGCCGCGAGTGCAGCTCACGCAAAATCTCCCGCAGTGGAGAAGTCGCCGATTTCATCCGGCCCAAAAGCATATCGATTTCGTGCGACGATTCTTCAGCCACCAATCTCTCGCTTTCGCACCTGAAGGAGATCCATCGTAATCAAAAGACAATTCAACAGCTAACAAGCGTCTCAATGTGAATTAGCCCACTCCGTGCCAACCTCACAACGCCATTATATATTTATGTAGGGTGCATGAAGTCCCCGGAATGCACCAGCTTTTTGCATCAAACACCACAGATCCGCGCCGGGTGCCACTGCTGGCTTGCCAGCAGTACTCCTCCCACCAACACCATCGGCGAACTACCCCGTTTCTCCGCTTCCTACCCCCTCGCCCATTCCGATGGGAGAGGGCCGGGGTGAGGGCGAATCCGTCCCTATCAACCCACCAAACCTCCCCCCAATTCCCCTCTGGCTTCTTTGCTTCCCTGCTTCTCCGCTTCCTCCTCACTCCCGCCCACTCTTCAGGATTCGCTCAGCCAAAGTCTTTAAGCCCTGGGTGAACGGATGGTTCGGATAATGGTTGGTGAACAAGCCCCCGCTGCCGAGTTTCGACATCTCGTTGTTGAGCGGCAGCAGCACCGCCACTTCGGCCTGATACCCGTTCTCCACCTGGTCGATGATGATGCTCTCGTCGATCCCCTCGGGAACTTTATTGACCACCACCAGCAGTTCGGGAATCTCCAGCCGGCGGGCCAGTTCGACCGTCACCGCGGTTCCCTGGAAGTCCTGATTGTCCGGCCTCAGGATCAGCACGAGAATATCGGAGATCGCGATTGATAGAAGCGTCTCCTCATTGACCCCTGGATGGGTATCGATCAAGAGATAGTCGAGGTCCAGCCGCGCAACGAGATCATGCAACCCGTCGTTCAGCTTCGCGACGTCATAACCCTCGCGCAGGATCCGCGCGATCTCGCCGCTGTTGAGGCTCGAGGGAATCAGGAACAGCCTCGGCTTGGCGGCATCAGCCGTCACCTTGCCGATGCATTGCTCGGTGATGTCGTAGGCTGCATCTTCGATGTTGCATCGCCCCCACAGATAATCGTTGAGGGAGTGCTTGGCCCGCTTCTGGTCGAACTGGAAGACCACATGGATGCCTGGCGACTGGATATCGGTGTCGATCACCCCCACGCGGTATCCCGCCTTGGCAATGAGTGTGGCCAGATTGGCCGTCGTGTTCGACTTGCCCGTTCCACCACGGAACGAATGAGTGGAGATGATCGTCGCCAAGCTGCTGCACCTTCATGAACGGAGCGGGGGTTCTAAGTCGGTTGTCAGACGTGTTTCAGATTGTAGTTGTGCTCGGGTGGCATACTCCGCCGCCTTATTCAAACAAACTGTGCGGGCATGTTCCTGCGATCTTCAACAAGCGATTTCAAGTGCGATTCATATCAAGCCTTCGGGTCGCGGGCCGCTCGCCGCGCCCGCAACTCCTTCGCCTTTTCATTGAGTTGCCGGAAGTAGTCCGTCCCCGCCACGCTTTCGGCCTCGGCCTTCACCGCCTCCCGGTCGAACGACAGCACGATCACCGATTCGGGATCGAAACTCAGCGTCGCCTGCCCGGTCACCTGCTCTGTCAGATCAAACCGAAACAGCGGCCCATTGGCTCCCAGCCGAAACGTCATCCCGGCTTCGAGTCGGATTTCGTCGATGGCTTTTCCATGGACGATGACCCCGTTCCGTCCCCGCGAAAACAATTGCCAAGCCCCTCCCGCCTGCACCAGTTCCGCATGCAGCCGGGAAACATACGGATCGGAAAGGGAGATGTCCTGCTGCGCGTCTCGACCGATCGAGATCCGTGCGGAACCGAAAGACCACGTCTGCAACGTGCGACCATCGCTGGAATCAATCAAATGGATCTTCACAGATCCTGCACTGTCAGTCGGCACGGAGCTTCCTCATGTCATCTCGCACAAAGTCGAAAATTGTCGCAGTGATCGGAAACCTGCCAAAATTCAGTGCAACACACATGCCGACACGTCGATCCGTCACGCAAACAGGCATATTTTCGTTGATTCTGATTGAGTTTCCGCAGTTTTTAAGACGCCCCTTGCATGAAAACCCCGCAACCAAGCCTTGACAGCGCGCATCAACAGCTGAGCCAAGCGTTGCGGGGCAGAAGCCCCAGGTAGGGTGCCTGGAGTCCCTGGAATGCACCAGCACTGGCTTGCTGCGTCAACTCCAGGTGCCACTGTTGTCTCGCCAGCAGTACTCCTCACGCTGACACCATCGGCAAACTTCTCCGCTTCTCCCCACCCTTGCTCATTCCCATGAGAGACAGGCTGGGCACGCTTGGAGCGGGTTTCGTTTGCCTGGGAGCAAGGAGAGGCACACAAGCCGAACGGCTAAGCTCAACAGGCGGAGACGCTCGGTGAGCTACGAATCCCAGAAAGCAAACAAGCGGCCTCAGTCGGCTACAGCGTTTGGTTCAGCGTGCCTTATGTATTCTCACGTCGACCAGAGCACAGCCAGTAGAAGTCGAAGTCCACAGCCAACGCGCATCGGGCCAGCCCTTCGGTGATGTCGCGATCGAAGTGCAGCCCTGGGTAGTCGCGGTGCAGGTACGCCACCAACTGTAGCCACCCGCCACACTCCCGCGACACCGCCGCGAAGGACTCGGCGCGGGCGTCGATCTGGGCCAGCACGTCCCGGATATGCGCCTCTAACTCCTGGTACCGATCCAGCCGCGAGTACAAGCTCCAGCGACTGGCGGTTCGCTCCCGGCGAGTGCGGTCGCAGATGTCTCCGCGCCGCCAGCACTCGGTGGGCTGGACACCGACTTTTGCCGTGATGTCGGCCGGGTCGAAGTCGCCTTCCAGCGCGAAGTAGGCGTATTGCTGGTTGTCATCGACCATCGCCCACCGAAGCCTTCCTCCGCAGAACGTCCGCCATCACCTGGTAGCGGGAGTTGATTTCGATTTCAGGACACGACTGCAACCGCCACTCCGGTGCATGGCATGGCTCGCCGATTATGTGCTATGCCTTCTTCCGCTTTCGATCAATTGGAAGTCGTTGCCTCGCTGGTATTTCCATTCTCCCCAAACGACTCCTGCGGTCGCGATCGGCAATAGGATAAGGCTAATCTTCTCGATGTGATCGGCAGTGAAGGACTCCGAGTCCAATCGGAATATGCGGGTTTCAGTCAAACCGGGAGGCACTTTATGCGTCCGGGTAACGTCTATTTGAAGCCTCTCAACGGCCAAGGTGCCAATCGCCCACTCCCAATAGTCTTCTGCATCGAATGAAACATCAGCAAGACCAAGGATGTCGGCAATTTCCTCCAATGAGCGAGGCGATCTGAACCAGATATCCGTAGTTTTCATCATCCTGCCGATCGGCGAACTGCGGCAATCAGCGGCTCGCGACCCTACGCGAACCACAACGCCGGATCTATCGCGTGTTCGCTGCATTGCGTTGTTATGCCAAGTCTTTCGCAATTGCGGCAGCCAGTCCGGAGATCGAGTTACCGGCCCAAGTGCCCTCCATTGGCCCAATGACCTTTGCCTCACCAGCAGGGTCTTTGATCACCACGAGAAAACCTCTGTCATGCTGTAGCTGATAATCCGTTGTGTTGATCTGGAAATCGACGCTCCAACCCACGCTGCCCGCATGATGGGCGACAACGACCACATCCTGACCACATAGCTCCATAAGCATCTTCATCTGGTCTGGAAGTCGACTCACCAAGCGGCGGTACTTGTGGTTGGTTTTGGGCATAACAGGTATTCGACGGCCGAAGTGCGGTAGAAATTCACCGCAGTCTGGCGGTGAGGCACGGTCTTGTCAGTTCTGGTGTATCGCAATTGCGAAAGAGTTGCTACGGATAGCCTGTTGGAGTTCCATGCAATACCGCACTTGGCCACCATGCTATACCGCAGCCTTCACCATCTCGACCCGACGTGTGTCGGTTACCTTAGGGTGCCACTGCTGGCTCGCCAGCAGTGCTCCTCCCCCTCACACCATCGGCGAAATTCTTCCCTTCCATCCCTCACCCCATCCTATGAGAAGCAGGATGGGTACGGGTGTGGAGCGGGTTTCTTTCGCCCGGGACCGACAAAAAGTACGAAAGCGGAACGGCTACCTTCAGCAGATCGCAGCCAATAGATTCTCAATACTGCAGGACCTCATTGCGATTCTGCTGCAAGGCTTTGTTCGGCATTCCTGTGTCCTACAGAAGCACGACTCGTTGCGAACGGTCACCGCCTTCCCAGGCGCACGGCCACCGTCCTGCCCGGTAATACTCCAAAAGATCGGAGAAGAATCCAGGACGTGCGAGAACAGCTTCGACGGCTGCCCAGCATAGATCCCGCTTCGCACTATCCAGCCAATCCGGCGACAATCCCAAATCAGTGGCTGTTTCCGCGACATCAGAATCTGCTGGCCGCCGTTCAAAATACTGGTCTGCTGCCTCCCACAGTGGGGCGTCCACGGCTTTTGAGACAGTGGCGAAAATTGAGTCCAATGCACGCTCTCCAAGTTCGCGGACTGCCACCTGCTCCAAATCGTGGGTTTGCGGCGACCACACTGCCATCATTTCCGGGTTCCAGTCGTCCCAAGCAGCCACTAAGTCGTGGGCGACCAGCGCCGCTTGGTCTGGTTCCCCGCAACGAGCGAACCAACGCACACCGACGAGCGATTCGAGAAACGATTTCAGAGCGGATTCCTGCGCGGCAGTCATGTTCTGTCTCCTGGCGAAACGCGTGCGTCAGCGCTTACCAACGACTTCAGGCCAACACTACTGTGGCTCGGGGCTTCCTGTTGCCGAAAAGGTATTCGACCGCATAGCTGCAAAAACAATTTATCGCATTTATGTGGCACGGCATAAACTTATCATTTTGATGTATCAGAATGGCCAATGACTTGCGACGAATCGCCTGTTCGAATCCCTTGCAACACCGCACTTGGCCACCATGCTATGCCGCAGCCTTCACAATCTCGACCCGACGTGCGTCGGTTACCATAGGGTGCCACTGCTGGCTTGCCAGCAGTGCTAATCCCGCTAACAACATCGACGGGCTTTTCCGCGTTTCCGCTCCCATCCCCTCGCCCAGTCCGATGGGAGAGGGCCAGGGTGAGGGCGAGTCCCAACGTATCAGATGATTCCCGGCATTTTCCTCAACGCCGTGAATTTGTGTTGTCCAACAAGGAGCCCGCATGCTCTCACCGAACCGCACCAGCCCCTAACTCCCATTCGCCTGCCACCAAACTCAAGCCACAGCCGCGACAATCGCCTTGGCCTGCTCGCAAAGCGACCGCGCTGCTCCATCGCTCGGAGCTTCGGCGATGATCCGCACGATCGGCTCCGTATTGCTCGCCCGGATCTGCACCCAGCGATCCGGCCAATCGAGCCGCAACCCGTCCCCCTCCGTCGCCACCGCATCCGGGAAGGCGCGCTGGAGCGACTCACACGCCGGTGCCACGCACTCCTTGCGGCAGGTCAACTTGTCCTTGACGATCGTGTAGCGGGGCAGCGTCTCCACCCACTTCGCCAGCGGCATCTCACGCAGTGCCAGTCCATGCAGGATGTACGCCATGCTCACAAAACTGTCCCGCACATAGCCCACCTGCGGCTCGATCACCCCGCCGTTCCCCTCGCCGCCGATCAGGGCCCCCACTTCGAGCATCCGCGTGACGACATTCGCCTCCCCCACGGCCGAACGATGGAACGCGCAGCCATACTTGGCAGCAATGTCGGCGGTCGTGCGGCTGGTGGAACCATTCACCACCACCGCCCCTTGCTTGCGTGACAGCACATGATCGACGCACAGCGCGAGCGTCAGTTCCTCACCGATGTAGTGGCCCGTATTGTCGACGATCGCCAGCCGATCCGCATCGGGATCCTGCGCGAAGCCCACATCCGCCCCCAGTGACTGCACCGCTTCGATCAACTGCGTCAGATTTTCCCGGAGCGGTTCCGCAGGATGCTCGAATCGCCCGTCGGGCGTTCCCCCCAGCACCACGACCTCGCAACCCAGCGACCGCAGCCAATCCGGCGTCAGGATCGAACCGGCACCATGGGTGCAGTCGAGCACGACTTTGAACTTCTTCGCCCGGATGGCTCGCAGATCAACCTGCGCGTTGACCCGCTCCAGATGCGTCAACGCCGCACGGGGATCTTCCACCAATTCGCCGATCGACTCCCACGTCCGGTAGACAGGCCCCGTCTCCT
>PNLE01000133.1 GCA_013822855.1 Planctomyces sp. | reverse complement strand
TGGCCGAGCGTCAGAGGATCGAAACTCCCCACGTAGATCACACGCAGGCCGCCTGGCGACATGGGGGCACTCTCCTGTGGCCGATGCGGAACTCAATCGCGACGGCTGGCGGTTTCACTCGACGACTTGGGAAGCTTGCCCGCCAGCACCAGATTCTCTTCCTGGGTGGTGCCAATCTTGTCGGAGACCTCGCGCAGGTTGCGGCGAAGCTGATCGACGTCGATCAGCAACTGGTTGCGCATCTCTTCGACTTCCTGCAAAGCCGCCACCAGACCCGCCTTCTCTTCCGTCGGACGGTAATCTTCCTTGGGCAGCGTCGGGCCACCGACCAATTCTTCACGACGCCGCGCGAGCTGTGCGGTCGCTTCCTTGAGGAGCTTCTGCTGTTCGGTCACGTTGGCTGTGCGATCGACCAGCAGTTCGTCGTTTCGCAGCAGTTGCACCTGCAGATCGCTGTGGCGGGCGGGATAAGCGGCGGGAATCAAAGTTCGCCAACGCCAATTGCCACTGCGGAGACTGGCGATGTCCTCCGGTCGCAGGCGGAAAGTGGGCGTGATGGCCGACCGGCTGTCACCCAATTGAGTAATTTCAAAAGCACCCCGATAGACGGGCTTTCCTTCGGGTGAAAGTTCGAAGCCGTACAGCCACTGCTTGTCCTTTAAGTTGTTCGCCTGGCCCAATTCGACAGTGAGTCGCCCCTGCTGGGCATTGATGACGGTTGTATCGGCTGAAATCGGAGCTCGATCCCAGCTGAGCAGTTCACGGGCCATTTCCGAACGCAATGCCTGCAGTTCCGCCTCGGCCTTCTGCAACTGGGGAGAGACGCGGGCGAAGTCCGCATCGAACTTCTCCGCCTTGCGGGTGTGGCTGTTCCGTACCTGAATGAGCTTGGCAGTCAAAACGGTTCCCGCACCGGCGGCCAGGACCACCAACCAGATCATCACTTTACCGAGGGTATGCATGACATGCCTTTGGAGGATCAACCGCGAAATCGGATTTCCCGGCGGTGCTTGCTGCTGCGAGTTGGCTCGTACTTCAATGTGGCTGAGTGAGGAGATCGGCGTTCCATCCGTAGAGCCTGCCTCACTTTCCGAACGGATTCTCCACTATTGGAATCGGCAGTCCGGCTGTGAGGAAAGATCGCAGGTCATGGGGAGCTGCGAGACAGAAATGACTTACCGTCTCCAATCTCCCCCAACTTGAAAGATTGATACAATCCCACAAGAGTGCTGCTCCGAAGTTTTTCTCCGACACTCCTCTTGAGCGTAAACTGGTGCGAGGAGCGTGGTCAACGGCTAGTCGGGTGAGATGGGCGTTCCCCAGGCAGAATGCAGGGGCTTCACAAACCGTATCGATCGTGCGGGTTGGCCCGGTGATGCCCATCGGGCGAGCTTCTCCGTGACGCCTGATGCTTTGGATCGCAGCGATTTTGACGAAAGCTCCCATGATCTCGCGGATCGTGCTCGGCACCTGGCGGACGATGAAGACCTCGACACCGGTGGCCCAGGTGACGACCGGCCTCTGGCTGTGCCTGTTGGTGCTGATCGAACTGCTGGGCCGGGAAACGACCTCCGACTGGTTCGATCTGGCCTCGTTCCTGGCTCTCTTGGTGGCGGTCGGGATGACGGTCACCGTACATCGGCAACAGCCCCTTTCCGGGCTGACCTGGATCGAACGCCGGACGATCCTCGGTCTGAAGAGGCTGAGGGAAAGTTTTCAACATTACGGCGTCGATTTTCGCCCCGCGCCCCGGCTGCGGACCTACGGCCTTCCCGGAATCTGGGGGGTGCTCTCCTCGTTGACACTGCCGATCCTGGCTTTGGGATTGCTGGGGACGTTCGTTCCCGCCGCCAGTCTGCGGGAAGTGGCGACGACGCACTTCTATCTGCCGTGGATCGTCGCCTGGGGCTTTGTGGTCGCGACGGGAGTCGTGGCCGGGCTGCTGCATGCCCTGTTCTTCTATGCCAGCGCGCACGATCTGCTCATGGAGCATGCCGGCGCGATGACGAATGATCCCCGCCAGACCGATGACGAGGATTTCCGTATCCACAGGCTGATCACCTCCACCCTCTGGCTGGCCGCAGGGTTCGTCCTTTCGGCTTCGCTCTGGATCGATATCGGTTGGGCGGTCGGAGGGTTGCTGGCGGGATATGTCTTGATTCTGGCTTCCACCATCGCCTGCGGGCGGGGCCTGCTGCTGACCCGTCGGCAGTCTCCCGGAACTCGTCTCATGCATGTCGATGGGCGCTGGCTGATGGTCGTGCAGTGGTCGTTTCCCATCGCGCTGGCGGCGGGGGTGGTTTTGTTCGCGGGAGTATTGCCGGAACGTGGCGGCCATCAACTGACCATCTTGACGACGGTGCAACGCATCGTCGGTTGGACGGCCTGCCTCGGAACTTTGATGATCACCATCATCAACCTGCGATACGCCTGGCTGGCGACCATTCGGAATCCCGCCAGCGTATCGGGAAGTCATGCGTTGCGATGGCCGGATTTTGCTTCTCCGGCTGTCCCGTTTCGCGCCATTTGGGCCGCGATTCGATGGTTTCCGAGGAAGCTGGCGCGGCGGTGGAAGTGGACGCAGAACGCGGGAGAGATCGAATCGAACGGTTCGGTGTCTGCTGCCGAAGTTGAATCAGTTTCGGTAGCCCCGGCCCGCGAAGATGATGAAACATTCCGGGTTCGACGCAGGAGCGAGATCGCGGCCCGGCGCGAGATCATCCGGGGCCTAGAGCGACTCATCAAACCCCTGGCGAGGCAGCGTCACACCGCTCCCGCCGGGATCATCATCGGCCTGCAGCATTGGTTCATGCTGGGGCTGGCCTCGGACGGCGACCGCGAATCGAGATTCCTGCGGGAACGAACCATTCTCGATCAGGTGCTTTCGTGGCCGTTCTATCGCACCATTTCCCACCCGGCCCGCCATCACTATTGGAAGCTGGCAAAAGGGCTGGATCTCGATCTGGTCTATCTGGAAAAGGGCCTGACCTTCCGCCGCTTCGTCAAGGTGCTGCGGGTGATGTTCGAGGTCTACGACATGCACGGCGGCCGCCAGCGAGCCGAAGAACGCCACTTCGGCGGCCTGCCTGGAACCCGCGTGATCATCCACGAGCTCGATGTGAACCGCTCGCTGCGGCATGGCCGCACCAACTATCCCGAGCCGGAATACGACGACATCAGCCGCGCCCGCATCCTGCACATCTTCCGGGATCGGGGCGACGAGGAAGTGCTGGAGGAAATCCCGCAGGATTTCGAGGGGGCGCCGGTGTTTTCGGCGTGGTGAGATTGAACTGGCCTTCGATCCGCGTGCGAACATGACTGAAGTAGTTGCTTTTTGCTCTGATCGAGACCGATCGGCAAAGTGGAGGTCTGGCATTCAAGACCTTGCGACGCGTGCCGGGAAGCATATGATCATTAACCGACAGATCGCCTGTTCTTTTGTGAACTCGATTCACGGATTTTGATCATATGGCTGATGCAAAGCTTTTTCGGCAGTTTCAATCTCCCCGCGATCTGAAAGATCTGTTGGCTCGCGACCACTCCCTCAATGGAGGGGTGGTCTTCGGAATCGATGGCTGCATCATCGAACTTCAGGCCCGCGCTGTTTCCATCTTGAACAAGCCGCTTCCGTGGAGTGCGTGCGTCTCCATATCGGGCATGGCCGGTGGGGTGATTCGTGAAGCGATGGCTCGAATCACCGGCGCGTTCGCGAAGCTGCGAGTACCGGAGCCACAAGTTGAGATCATCGTGAATTTGGCTCCCGCCGACATTCCGAAGGATGGCACATGGCTGGATCTGCCACTCGCAATCATCATCTTGCAAGCGGCGGGGATGCTCCCCGATCTGCCCGAGCACAGGGAAGGCGACTATGTGCTCCTTGGAGAGCTTGGCCTGCATGGTGAGATCCGTCGTGTTCCAGGGGCACTTTCGTTGGCCTACGAAGCCAAGCCCGGACAAAAGCTGATCGTTCCGGCGGGAAATGAAAAGGAGTGCGCCTTGATATTGGCGAAACCGGGGCATGAAGGCTGTGGCGTCTTTCCGGTTTCCCTACTTGAGGAAGTCATCGGCTTCTTCTCCGGGAAGCACAAACTCGAGAACGCCCTCTCCAAGCCGATTGAATTCGAAAGCGCCATCGAGCGGGCGGTCGACTTCGGTCGCGTTAAAGGTCAGGAAAAGGCGAAACGTGGCGCGATCATCGCCGCCGCCGGTGGACACAACTTGCTGTTGATCGGGCCTCCGGGTGAAGGGAAGTCATTTCTGGCCAGTGCTATTCCGGGGATTCTCCCGCGTCTGCGGGACGAGGAGAAAGTGCTGCTCACAAAAATCTACTCGGCGTGCGGCAGCCTCGGACGCGACGGCCTCGCGGTGACTCGGAGGCCGATGAGATCAGTGCATCACACCGCCTCGAAACAGTCACTGATCGGTGGCGGATCGGGAGTTGCCAAACCCGGTGAAATCACTTTGTCGCATCTGGGTGTCTTGTTTCTGGATGAGTTGGCGGAGTTCAGCGGTCCGACATTGGAAGCGTTGCGTCAACCACTGGAATCAGGCGAGGTAACGATCTCGCGTGTCGGAGCGACGGTGGTTTATCCATGTCGCTTCACTCTCGTGGCCGCGATGAATCCATGTCCCTGTGGATACTTCGGTTCCAGCCAGTGTACGTGCCGCAAAAACGATGTCGAAAAGTACCAGAAGAAACTCAGCGGTCCGATTCTGGATCGAATTGATCTCAAGGTCGATATCGAGCGGCTTTCGTTCGATGAGCGGTTCGCACCAGCCAGCGAGGATCAATCGCAATCGATTCGGGCCAAGGTGGAAATGGCCCGCCAAAGACAACACAAGAGGTTTTCCACGTCGGGAGTTCCGTTTAATGCGGCCATGCCCGGCGGGCATGTTTTTGAACTGTGCCAATTCTCCAAGGATGGACTGCAAACATTTAAGTCCACAGCGGAAACCGTCAGTCTGTCCACCCGGTCGATTGATCGACTGGCAAAGGTCGCCAGAACGATCGCCGACCTCGAAGCCCAAGACGAGATTTTGCCTTCACACGTGAATGAAGCGACTAGCTTTGTAACAGGTGGAAATCTTCTCGTGAAGTTCTAATTTACATCGATCACACAAACAGTCGATACACTTGTTTCAATATGAAACATGCGTTCGAGTGGCCTGTTTCACAGCTTTGTACGGGCATGTTTTTGCGACTTTCAATACGATATTGCAAGTTGGGATTCATATAAGCTGTCCACGTTGCCACTCCAAATGGATATCTTTCTTAGGAGCGTATGAACTCCGTTCAATTGGCGGTGGGGGCAACCGCCTGGAACGTGTTGCCGAGGCGAATTTCGTCGAAGTCGGTGGAGTGGTTCGCGCGGATTGAGATGCCGTCGAAGCGGAAGTCGGGGATTGTCAGCCGGAGTGCCGCTCCGCTCACCTCAGGTTCTTCCTCCAATCGTGGATTGATCCAGACGACCGCCTCCTCCGGGCCCGGCCGGAAGATGATCCGGGTGACCAGGAAGACCATCTCGCCAGAAGGGATGGCGCTGGTCTTCAAGTTGACCTCGGCCTCCGTTTGCAGTGCGACTGCCGTCCAATTGCCGGAGGGTGCCGCTCCCAGTTTGCCGATGCGCAATCCCGCCACCTCTTTCGACCCGATCAAAAGATATGAATAGCGGTTATTGTCGGCGGTGCTGAGGGACGATTGCGCCAGGAAGCTGAGCCAAACAACAGCTCCATCGGCACCCAGGCCGGCCTCGTCACGCATCGCCTGGGGGAACTTGGGAATGTCGAATTTGCGGGTGGTGACCGAGCGCGGCCTGGTCGCCGTCCTCAGTTGCCGCCCGGAGGATTTCAGCACCCGGCCCGCGGCATCCGTGTAGCCCAAGGGGCCGTACTTCCGCATATCCTTCGGTTCCCAGGGGAATTCGTCTCCCGTGTAATCCGCGATGATCGCGACTTTGGAATCGGTCTCCCGCCAAGGTTCCGACCAACCGCCGCCACCGTTCAGACCTTGCAGGCCGCCCGTCGTGGGCCATTCCAAACTGCCCGTGGCGGATTTTGTCAGGGGGGTCGCGGAGTAATCGAAGCTTTCTTCCACATAGAGGACATGGCCGGTCGCACCGAGTGAAGTGCCGAAGCCACGCCAGCCGTAGAAACTCGCCGCCAACAGAACCAGTCCACAAGTGATCAACACAAAATGGCGGCGTCGCCAGCGGGGAGTGGCAGCGGTGTCGTCGGCTATTTCCTGTTGCGCCGGGAGGATCGCGAGAGACACTTCCCGCACCTCTTCCGAGCGGATCTTCGCGATGCTCCATCTAGTGTCCGAGTCGCCGGAGTGGGCCCCTTCGGGAAGGAGCGAAAGCTCATCGGAGGTGGGCAGCCCGGCCTGCAATCGCAGACGGAGATACGAATGGAGGAAGATCCGATAGAACGCGTCGTCCGCGTGGCGCGGATCGGCCTTGATCCAGGCGGTGAGCGCATCGGATTGTTCGTCGGTGAGCGGGTGACGATCGAGGTGCGCGTCGATCAGCTCGAAGGCCTCGGCGTCATCCAAAGGATTTGCATCAGCCCCTGGAATTCGATCATCGGTCATGGGAACCCGCCGCCTCGGTCAACGTGGTGCGCACGCAGGTGATGAGCGAGGAGCGGATGCGGGTCAAGGCGATGCGCACCGCACCGGCCGTCATCCCCACCTTCCCGGCGATCTCCTCGGTCGTCAAATCCTCGAAGTATCGCAACTGGAGCAGGCTGCGGGAGCGCCCCGTGAGTGTCGTCAAACATTTTTCCAGCGCCCACTTCTCCTCGGCCACGATCGACTGCACGCGGTCGCAGGCCTCGCCCAGCGCTTCGATGGAATCGCCGATGAACTTCACGGGCCGGCGTTCCCGCGCGCGGTAGAAATCGGCGATCTTGAGTTTCGCCACCCAGAGCGCCCAGGGGAGGAAGGGCCGCGAAGCATCGTAGTCGTCAAACCGCTGTGCGATCTCCGCCGCGACCTCCTGCAGCAGGTCCTCCGCATCGGAAAACTGGGGTGTTGAGGCGATGAGGAACGCGGTGAGGGAGGGCTGGGCCTTCGCCCAGCTCACCGCGAAGAGTTCGCGGGAACCGGCGCGCGACATCTCCCGGACAAGCCGCGGCTTTTCCGTCGTGTGGGGAATCGGTGGAACCGGGTTGGGCCGTAGCGCCTCCCCATTCTGTTCCTGATCCATTTTCATGGGTGCGTATCCCGGTTGAATCATGTCATCCTCGGCGGCGACAAACGACTTGGGTGGAGTTGAAGAGAGTCCCCCAAGATTCACCGACGAAAAGAACTGGACAAACCTTCCTCGTTCGGTTCGCAACCTGTCACCATCTTGCCGTTCCTCAGCCGATTTTAGGGCGATATTGTGAAGATTCCATGAGCTTTGGGGTTTGTCTGTAACAGACCCGGCAGATCCGCGACATACGGGCGATGATGTCATACGCCAAGCCGGGGAAGCACGTCGTTTCGCCCTCCTGGTGGATGATTGAACCCAAATGTGCGAGTGGCGACGGATCGATTTTCGCTCCGGGCCACGGCTGCATCTTGTTGTCGAGAGAATGCTCGACCTGACTCCGGGAGCCGCTTTACATGGCCAGTCGACCTCGTTCCGCTTTCACTCTTATTGAACTGCTGGTGGTGATCGCGATCATCGCCATCTTGATCGCCTTACTCCTCCCCGCCGTGCAGCAGGCGCGGGAAGCGGCCCGCCGCACCCAATGCAAGAACAACCTCAAACAGCTCGGGCTGGCTCTGCACAACTATCACGATGTCCACAACATGTTCCCCCCGTTCTCGGGAGGGACGGGCAGCGGCCTGAACATCGCCAATGGCAATCGCACGCGTCTGAGCGGCATCGTCTACGTTCTGCCGTTCATCGAGCAGGCGGCCCTTTACCGGGAGATCGTAGCACTCAACACACCCCCCTACGACAACACCGCCCAATACAAGGTGGCGCTTCCGGCCCTGCTCTGCCCTTCGGACGCGGGATTGGTCGATCCCAACAACGCGGGGAACACGCGGGGCAAGAAGAATTATATGTTCTGTGCCGGTGACACCCATGCTGGAATTGCGGCCGCCAACTGCACCCGGCCCGCCAATCCCGTCGTTCTTCCCAACCGGGGGATGTTCGGCACATACACTTGCTACGGCCTTCGGGATGCGACCGACGGATCGAGCAACACGATCGCGATGGCGGAGATCTGCGGTTCCGACCGCGTGGGTGGGCCGGGCGGAACGGCGAGAACCGTGCTGGCCGCAGGAACCGCCAGCCCCGCGAGTTGCCGGGCTCTCTGGAACGCCTCGACCAAGACCTACACCGACGGCGGCTTCACGGGCGAAGCCGCCAGGTCGTACCGCTGGGCCGATGGGGCCGCCTCGTGGTCGGCCTTCTCGACAGCTGCTCCTCCCAACGCGGGGAGTTGCCTCAGTAACGGGGGTGGAGCTGGGCACTGCGATGGCCTGTACGCCGCGGAAAGCCGCCACGCCGGCGGAGTGCAGGCGTTGATGACCGATGGCGCCGTCCGTTTCATCAGCGAAAACATCGATGCGGGCAATCAGGCCGCGCCACTGCCATCTATTTCGACGACCAGCGCCAGCCCTTACGGAGTCTGGGGAGCCCTCGGCACTCGCTCTGGCGGCGAAGTGGTTGGTGAGTTCTAAATGTCCATGAAGCTTCCCCGCCTCGAACCAGGGGCTGCTCAGTCGATCGATCATCGAGGGAAGGCGACGCCGATGCGATGTCTCCTTCTGGTCGGCGTTTTCATGTTTTTCGTTTCAGGTTGCTTTCCGCAGGGCGATCGCTGGACGGCGGCCCGCCCGCAGACGGCCCCCGCCAACGGCAGGGTCACCTACCGGGATGAACCTCTCGCAGGTGCCATCGTGGTCTTCCAACCGGTCGCTCCAGGCGGGATCGGGGCCTCTTCAGTGACGGACTCCCAGGGTCGATTCCAACTCAGCACCTTTCCGCCACAACTGGGCGTCGTGCCAGGGGAGTATCAGGTCTCGATATCGAAGACAGGGCCACCCGGAGGTTCGGCGGGTGACGAAAATCCACTGGGAGAGAACTCGAGCGACGCGTCGATCATGGTCGTCTCCCTCATTCCCACCCGCTACGGCTTCCCCACCAAATCGGGCCTCACCGCCAATGTTCCCGCAGGGGGTACTGACGCGCTGGTCTTCCTTCTCGTCGACTGAGTCGTCCACTGCGATTCAAATCGCGAGCACCAGTTTGCCTGACCTTGGCATTCCTTCTCGCGCCTTCGCGTGAGTCCTCTTCGATGATTTCAAGATGAAGACAGGATGGTCTCACGCGAAGGCGCGAAGGTCTCCAAGAGGATCGGGCGTCGACGGGATTGTCTTTCATCTCGTCGATTGATGCGAGCGCGAGCATGAGGTTCGGAGGCCTTCCCCGCTTCACGCCTCATCGGTGAAAAAACTCACGCCGGGCATGAAAACTTTCATCAGCGTTCGTGAATCTGTTGCTGTGGCGATGTCGGTGGTACACTCCGCGCGACGGGTGGCGATGGCTGCCGCCGATTCTCATCCATGCCGAGACGCTCCTCCCATGTCGTACTTCCCCGAAGTTCCCAAGATCGCCTACGAAGGCTCCAAGTCCAAAAATCCTCTCGCCTTCAAGCACTACAACCCCGACGAAGTCGTCGAGGGCCAGTCGATGAAGTCGCTGCTGAGGTATGCCGTCGCCTACTGGCACACCTTCCGCGGCACGGGGAGCGATCCCTTCGGCGGTGCGACACTCCAAAGACCTTGGGACGACGGCACCGATTCGGTCGCCAACGCGATCAAGCGGGTCGATGTCGCCTTCGAATTCATCGATAAGCTGGGTGCCCCCTTCTATTGCTTCCACGACCGCGACGTCGCGCCGGAAGGGGCGACACTCGCCGAGTCGAACAAGAACCTCGATGCGGTCGTCGCCAAGCTCAAGGAAAAGCAGGGCGAGACCGGCATCAAGCTGTTGTGGGGCACGGCGAACCTCTTCTCGCACCCGCGTTACATGCACGGTGCCGCCACCAGCCCCAACGCCGATGTTTTCGCCTATGCCAGTGCCCAGGTGAAGAAGGCCATCGAAGTCACGCAGGAACTGGGGGGCGAAAACTACGTCTTCTGGGGTGGTCGCGAGGGGTACATGAACCTCTACAACACCGACATGAAGCGGGAGCTTGACCACCTCGCCAAGTTCATGCACCTGGCTGTGGATCATGCCAAGTCGATCGGCTTCAAAGGGCAGTTCCTCTTCGAGCCCAAACCGAAAGAGCCGACCAAGCACCAGTACGATTTCGACGTGGCGGCCTGCCTCAACTTCTGCCGCGCCTACGGACTCACCGATTACGTGAAGATGAACATCGAGACCAACCACGCCACGCTGGCGGGTCACACGATGATGCACGAACTGGCCTACGCCTCGATGCAGAACGCGCTGGGCAGCATCGACGCCAACACGGGCGACCTGCTCCTCGGCTGGGACACCGACCAGTTCCCGACCGACATCTACCTCACGACCCAGTGCATGCTGGTCATCCTCGAGCAGAAGGGCCTCGCTCCGGGCGGGATCAACTTCGACGCCAAGGTTCGCCGTGAGAGCTTCGAGCCGGTCGATCTGTTCTACGCCCACATCGGCGGGATGGACGCCTTTGCCCGGGGTGCGAAGATCGCCGCCGCCATCCGCCAGGATGGGGTGCTCAAGGACTTCGTGAAGACCCGCTATGCGACGTGGGACGGCGGCATCGGCGCCAGCGTCGAAAGCGGCAAAGCCAGCTTCGCCGACTTGGAAAAGTATGTCCTCGAAGGGAAGGCCATCGCCCCGAACCAATCGGGTCGCCAGGAACTGCTCGAGAACATCATCAACGACTACCTGTAAACGGCGATTGATTGTCGGCGGGCGGGCGGTTGCCTCATCAAATGGGTGGCTGGGGTCGGATGTCTTCATCCGCCCCCAGGTCATCAAAACCCGCAAGCGCGAATGCATCCGGGCACATCACCCATGAATGTCGGTGGCGTTTGCCCTAAAGGCCCGTTTCCAATGACCTGGGGGCCGCTGGCAAACGCGCGGGGGCTGTGTTAGAACGCTGGCGTTGCGTCAGCCGGGCCGGACTGTGGCTTGGGCTGAACGGAACACAGCTGGAATGTCGCTGCGGATGGGGAAGGCACATTGGCCTCCCTTCCGGCGAACATGCGGCGGCGGGTTGTACGTGTATTGACGGGAGTGGTCTTCACTCCCCGGAACCGACCTGCCGTTGTTGGCGAAGAATGATTTGCGATACAGACGAAAGGTATCCCTCATGTCGTTTTACATCGGTGAAGCTCTGGCTGGCGACGGCAACGAAATCGCCCATATCGACCTCATGATCGGCGACAAGAACGGCCCCGTCGGGTCCGCCTTCGCCAACGCGTTGGCCGATCAAAAGGCCGGCCACAGCAACCTGTTGGCCGTCCTCACACCCAACCTGGCCGTTAAGCCAGCGACCGTGATGATCACCAAGGTGACGATCAAGGGAGCCCGTCAGGCCGTCCAGATGTTCGGCCCGGCTCAGTATGCCGTCGCCAAGGCCGTGGCCGATTCGGTCGCGGAAGGTGTGATCCCCAAGGACCAGGCCGAGAAGCTGGTGATCGTCTGCGGCGTCTTCATCCACTGGGAAGCGGCCGACGACAAGAAGATTGTGGAGTACAACTACGAAGCGACCAAGCTGGCCATTGCCCGCGCCATGAAGAACGAACCCAGCGTTGACGAAATGATCGCCAAGAAGGACACCGCCAAACACCCCTTCTCCGGCGTCTAATGGCTTCAACGTTTTGGGTTGCACGTCCCTGAGGTCTTCCAAAGGGCATGGGCATTTATGGCGGAAGGCGAGTCTCGAAGACACACCTTCCGCAACACGTCACGCCCTTCATGATCGCCGCTTTGTACATGGCCAATCGTAGTTCGCGATCCGAAGATCATCGCATCACGGCTGGATCTGAATGAAGCCCTCGGACTGGATCGAATGATCGGTCCGGGGGCCGTTTCTCAGCACCCTGTTGTTTATGCGGAACTCGCTGCGGAAGCTCAGCGAGGGGATCTCGCCGTAGTACGCCGTCCGATAGGCTGAGCGGCTCCGCGGCAACCAAGGTTCCGGCTGCACCCCTTCCGGAGGGGTGTGAGTGAAGTACGACCGCCGGAACATCCAGTCCTCGGCCCGGACTTCATGGATTCCAGCTGCCAGGGACCATGCGACCAGCAGCGTGGCCAAGACACGTCCCAATGATCGGGGGATTCCGACATGGCCAGCGAGGCCGTCGGAGATCGTTTCTGTTGACTGGCGGACGATCTGCAACGAGCGGCGTACTTCCGATTGGGGAAGCGGGTGGGGTTCAGTTCGGAACATGGCGTTGTCTCCGGGCATCAGGCGTTGCCTCCATTGCTGCGGATGAGGCGAAATCGCCACAACATCCGGCCTTTGCGGGGCTGACACCTCCTTAGGCAACTGCCGCGCCAATCGACCCGCAATGGCAAAAGCCCGCCCGGTTGCGGTTGCGAAGGATCACGAACTGACTTATACCGGCAAGAGAGTCGATTTTTTCCAACGCTGCATCACTTTGGATGTGTACGTTGGGAAGCATCGGAAATTGCAGGGGGCCATGCCCCGTCCGGGCCAGGAGACATCAACCAGTGACAACGACTCCCGAGGCCCGCGTGGGAAGCACCACGGATCGCACCCAGCCCCACGGAAACGAGTCCGGACATCACCGTCCGGGGAACCACATCGGTTCGGAGCGATCACGGATGCAGCCTGCCGGTGCTCCGCAGCCAGTCGCGGCCCCTCCCGTGGAGACCACCAAACTCAAATCGACCGGCCAGGGCCTCTTCACCGTTTGGCACGGTCTGACGTTCGGCGGTCTGCTGCGGTTGTTGGCCATGCGCCCCCGCATGCACTACTCCCGCGCGGTGCGCGTGCTGTCGCTCTTTTTTATCTGCCCGTTCAATTCCCTCTATGGAATGATCGCTCCGCTGGTGTACGGACGAAAGATCCAGCAGACACGTATCACCAAGCCGCCGGTCTTTATCCTGGGACATTGGCGGAGCGGCACGACGTTACTCCACAACTTGATGACGATGGACGATCAGTTCACCTATCCCAACCTGTATCATGTCATGTACCCGCAGCACTTCCTGTTGACGGAGCGGGTCGTCTCAAAGTTGACAGCCCCGTTCCTCCCCAAGACCCGCCCCATGGACAACATGCCCACGGGATGGCAGTTGCCGCAGGAGGACGAGGTTGCCTTGCTGATCGAGACCCTCAGGTCGCCCTACCTGATGGTCGCCTTCCCCAATCAACGCAAGTATTACGGCGACACCTTCGACATCCGCGAAATGCCCCTCGCCGACCAGGCGAGATGGAAGCGGGTGCTGGTCAATTTCATGAAGAAGTTGACGGTTCGCTCCGACAAGCCGATCGTGATGAAATCGCCCTCGCACACGTTCCGCGTGGCGACAATCCTTGAACTCTTCCCCGACGCGCGGTTCGTCTACATCCACCGCGACCCGTATGCCGTTTTCTCGTCGAGTCTCCATCTCCGCCGCACCATGTACATGGAAAATGCCTTCTTTTCTCCTAGCGATGAAAATCTCCACGAGGACACCCTTCAAACATTGGAATCATGTCTGCGGACCTACGAAGAGACCCGCCACATGATTCCCGCGGGGCAGCTGGTCGAGATCCGTTACACCGACCTGGAAAAGAATCCCGTCCAAGAGATGAAACGCGTCTACGATGAACTCGGTTTCGAAGGCTGGGAACGGATGCGTCCCGTCTTCGAGCAGGAGGCCGGCGCGATGGCCGAATACAAGAAGAACAAGTTCGTGATGGATCCCGAGACCCGCCGCATGATCCACGGCCGGGTGAAGTTCTTCTTCGACAAGTACGGCTACGATCCTCAACTGGACGACGCCAAAGCCGCCGGTTGAGTCACAACCGGGATTCCTCGACCTGCCGCCGGATCGTATCGAGCGGGACAAGTTCCCCCCTCCCCGCGCCGGGGCAGACGTCGCAGGTGGCTTGCCAGGCTTCCTCCGTCTCCACGGTCTTGCCCCAGAACGGCCAGGTGCGGCACTGCGCGGGGCGGACGGGATAGATGCGGCACTTGCGGGTGGCCCCGTCCAGAAATGTGCAATCCCCGTTTGCATGATCGGCCAGCGAGAGCTGGCCCAGCGCCGGCTTGGTGTGCATCACCCGGATTTCGCCGATGGTGGTGCCGAGATGATCCGCGATCTGCCTCAGTTCGAACTCGCTCAGCCAGACGTATCCCGGCGATCCCGTGCAACAGTTGCCGCACTGGGTGCAGCGAAACCGCAGCCCATC
>PNLE01000132.1 GCA_013822855.1 Planctomyces sp. | reverse complement strand
ACGGAGGACGCGCTCAAGTCGCTCCTGGTAAAAGTCACGCTCAAGCCGGGCGAACCCGTGCCGCCGGAATGGCCGTTCGCGGATCTGCTGGCCGCGAGCTTGTCGCCGGATGTGCTCGAACATCCGACCGACCGGCGGGAGCAACTCGCGGCGCTGGTCACGTCGCCGGGGAATCGGCGGTTCGGGCAGGTGATTGTCAACCGGTTGTGGCAGCGCTATTTGGGACGCGGGATCGTGGAGCCGATCGACGACTGGGAGCATCCCGAGCCATCGCATCCCGAACTGTTGGATCTCTTGGAAAACGAGCTGATCGCGTCGGGCTATGATTTGAAGCATGTCGCCTCGGTGATCCTCAATTCGCGGGTTTACCAGCGGCAGGTCGACAATGCCGTGGTGGGGGATGCACGACGAGCCATGCTCTTCGCGGGTCCGGCACCGCGCAAGCTGTCGGCCGAGCAGGTGGTCGATTCGCTGTTCGCGGCCTCGGGAAAGAGTTTCCGAACCGAGGAGCTGAACATCGATGTCGATGGGCTGCGAAACCTCGATCAGTCGCTGGGCTTCGGCTATCCCGAGCGGGCCTGGGAGTTCGTGGCGACCAATAATGAACGCGACCGGCCGAGTTTGTCGCTGCCGGGTGTGCAGAGCTTCACCAACGTGCTGGAGACGTTCGGCTGGCGGGCCTCGCGGCCTGATCCGGCAAGCATCCGCGCAAACGAGACGACGGTGTTGCAGCCCGCGACGTTGGCGAACGGCACGCTCAGCCTGCGAGCGTCGCAACTGTCGGATGACAGCAAGGTCACGGCTCTGGCGCTCGAAGCGTCGTCGCCCGAGGAGTTCGTGGAAGCTGTTTATCGGCAGTTCCTGACGCGTCCGCCGACCGATGGAGAACGGGCTATTATGGTGGAATATCTCTCGCCGGGATTCGCAGAGCGTGTTGTGAAGGGATCGCGTATGGCCACGATCGTGCGGCCGCGAGCGACCGGCGTGGCGTGGACCAACCACCTGCAGCCCGAGGCGAACGACATCAAGGTGAACTATGCGATCACGATCGAAAAGGGGGACACCCCGACTGCTCGATTGGAGCCTCAATGGCGTGAACGAGCCGAGGATTTCGTGTGGACGCTGATCAACCTGCCGGAGTTCGTGCTGCTCCAGTAGTGTCGCGGCAAGGGCACCATGGCCGGGCTTCGCAAAGACGCTCAACCCCAGCCACCCGGAGTGATGGCAAAACTACTTATCGCGATACCTACGTATCGCCTGTCGGGAATCATGTCATGAGTTTGGTCTATGGTCGTCGCGAGTTCGGGAAGATCAGTGCGGCTGGCGGAGCGGTCGCTCTTGCGAGTGGCGGATTTTTGTCGCCCACGAATTCCGCAGCGTTGGGCAGCGAGGGACATAAGCCGGTCTTTCCGATGGGGAAGGCCGAGCATTGTGTGATGATCTGGCTGGGGGGTGGAGCCGGGCAGATCGACACGTGGGACCCCAAGGTCAAGGGGGATCCCAAGGCGAACAAAGCGGGGTCGTACTACGACAAGATCAAGACCGCGATTGAGGGCGTCGAAGTCTGCGAGCATCTGTCGCGCTGCGCGCCGATCATGGATCGATTCACCCTCTTCCGCACGGTTCATCACGATGTGATCGACGAACATGCGTCGGCCACGAACCGCATGCACACGGGCCGCCCTGTCAGCGAGACGGTCATCTATCCTTCCGTCGGTTCGGTGATCGCGCACCAGCGCGGCCCCGCCGGGGACGGGGTACCGGCGTATGTGCTGATTGGTTATCCCAGTACGACGCGTGGGCCGGGCTTTCTGGGAAGTTCGGCCGGGTACATTTATCTAACGGACACCAGCAGCGGGCCGCAGGGATTCCAGCCTGCTTCGATCATCGGCCCGGAGCGGCAGGCCCGACGTTACGACCTGCTTTCCAGGGTGCGTGGGGCACAGCCCAGCGAGAATCGACATGCGTTCCAAGAAAGTTACGAGTCGATGATCTCCGAGGCCCAGCGGCTGGCGGGGCCGCAGTTCATGAACATCTTCGATTTGAAGTCGGAAGCGGGCGATCTGCGAAACACGTACGGCGGCGAGTTTGGCCAGCGGTGCCTGTTGACACGGCGGTTGTTGCAATCCGGCGTGCGGTTTGTGGAGGTCTCCCACAATCTCAACTTCCTCAATGGGACGGGCTGGGATGTCCACAATGAGGGGATCGTCGACCAGCACCGGCTGATCCAGGAGCTCGACCAGGCGCTGGCGGCGTTGGTCCTTGATCTGGAGCGGGTGAAGCTGCTCGACAAGACGCTTATCGTCGTGGCGACGGAATTCGGGCGGCCCGCGAAGTTCGATGGCGGCGGAGGCCGAGGCCATTATGGCAAATGCTTCTCGGTGGCTTGTGCGGGGGGCGGGATCAAGACGGGTGTAGCAGTCGGACAGACGGACGACTTGGCGATGAGCATCGTCGAGCGGCCGGTGTCCGTGCCGGATCTGCATGCGACGATCTACGCCACGCTGGGGATCAATCCTCGCGAGGAACTGTACGCGGGAGAACGTCCAGTGCCGATCACGGATGGGGGGACTCCGGTGGTGGAGCTGTTTGGTTGAGTACGTTGGCCTTGATCCGCCGACTAAAAGCTGCCGCCGAAGCGGATCATGGCGGCGGCGGAGGGATCGAAGTTGCCGATGTTCGATTCGTATTCGATCTGTCGGTTGAAGACGTAGCCAGCTTCGAAACGCGGTGAGAAACGGCCCTTGCGTTTGATCTCGTAGCCCGCCAGCAAGCGGAGTGCGCTGTAGGTGAGAGTGTCGTCGGCCCCCGATTCGCGGACGACGGCCCAGGTTCCTCCGCCGAGTTCACCCGCGAGGTAGAACCAGCGCTCCTCTCCTTCAGCGAAGTATGTCCGCCAGGCGATGCGCGGGCGGGGGAAGATCGCTTCGACTTTGAAGTCGTCGCTGGGGGTGTAGACCAGTCCTAAGGCAGGGAGAGCCACGATGTCGTCGCGGTCGAGGTAGACGAAACCGAAGGCGAATTGCCAGGTTTTGTCCATCTGCCAGGTGGCGATCGCACGGCCGGTGGTGCGATAGGCGTTGCTGCCCGTGTTCTGGAAGTCGCTGTAGATGCCGGGGGCGACGGCGAGTTGGAGTTTCCAGCGGGGCGAGAGATCCTTCATCCACATGATGTCGACGGATGCGCCGTAGAGCGTCGGTGGCAGATCGGTGGATGTGGGGCCGTTGAGCAAGTGGGCACTGAAGGCTGGACTGACCATCCACCCTTTCGTGCGGGGTAAGAGGAATGTCTGTTGCGCTTCCAGATCGACCATGCCGAGAGTGTCGCCGTCGCCCGGCAGCCAAGTGACGGATCCCCTAGTGGCCACGGGAATGATCCAAGGAAGTCTGGGTGGAGGTGGGGTGCAATCGGGGAGGGAAGCCGCGCCCACAGCCGATTCCGGCGGCGTGGCGGGGACGCCGATGAAGGGCTCGGGTTCCTGGTTGAGAATCTGGTTCTGTGGCTCGCCTTGCCATTGAGCCGCACGCTCGATGGCAGGGGGCTGCGACAGCCAGGCCGCCTCCCCTGCCTCGGTTTCATTCGACGGCGAACCGCTCATCCGCGGAACAAATGGATGCCCGTTCGACGACCACATGCTGTCGTCATCGGTCGAATTCACCAGGGGCGCAGTCCCATTCGATTCTTCGTTCCCAGCACTCGAAATGGGATTTAGCGGGGATTCGTAGATTCGATATCCGAAGGGTGGAACCGCTTGTTCTTCGTCCGCCGTGGTGCGCCATTGGCCCTGCTGTGCGACAGACTCCCGCACGGCCAATCCAAGGCTGAACGCCATGCCTATGCAAATCGCCCAGCGGATGGTGATCGTGCGAAGAGTCCAATCCATTCGACGGGCGTTCTCCGTCGGGGCGTGACCACATCGTGGCGGTGAATGTCGCCGAGAAGCCGGATCGTTGTTGGCGATCAAGTGGGTCATGGAGTCCCCTGTAGGTGGGGCAAAAGCGAGAAGGCACCCTCCGTTGCGGGAATTTCCCGAGCGGTGGAAGCTTTTTCATAAGGAAGGGTTATCGCGGGCGGGAGGTGGAAAAGCGGAGTGTCGACGGGGAGAGGGATCTGATTCATAGCAGGGAATTGCCGAAGGGATCAAGTACGACTGTCATCCGTCAGGCGGGAATCAAGAGAAGACCTCCCCGTTTCCCTGTCGTTCAGGTTCCAAAGCAAATCGCCGCTTTACGTTGCCGTCCGGGCAGTGCTAGTATCGCGTACACCACGGCAAAGGAGCGATCTGGTCTGTGGCAATCCAACTTCAATGCATTCCAGCCCGGGATTGGTGGGCATGCTCTTTGAGCAGTCCGTGCAGTTCGCCAGTCTGAGTGACATCGGATTCCGGCGGCAAAACAATCAGGATTCATTCGCGGTTCACCTTTGCAAGGAACGCGAAGTCTGGGAACGGCGCGGCCATTTGTTCGTGGTTTGCGACGGCATGGGTGGTCATGCCGTGGGCGAACTGGCCAGCAAGCTGGCCGTCGACACGATCCCCCATGCCTTCCAGAAGTCGACGGTGGCGAATCCACGTGACGCGCTGCAAGCCGCCGTGGTTGATGCCAACCGGGTCATCAACGAGCGCGGCACGCAAAATCGCGAGTTCGAGAGGATGGGGACGACCTGCACCGCCCTCGCCCTGGGGAGCACGGGGGTTCTCGTCGGGCACGTGGGAGACAGCCGTGCGTACCGGATTCGTGGAAATCAGATCGATCAATTGACCGCCGACCACAGTCTGGTCTGGGAAATGATCCAACAGCGCCGGGTACACCCCAAGGATGCCAGCACTCTCGTCCCGAAGAACATCATCACACGGTCGTTGGGAGTTGAACCGACCGTCAATGTCGATATGGAGGGGCCCTTCCCCGCCCTGCCCGGCGATGTCTACGTCCTCTGCTCCGACGGTCTGACGAACCTCGTCAGCGATCAGGAGATCGGCGTCACCGTGCGTGAGTTGGCTCCGGCGGAAGCGTGCAGATTTTTGGTGAATCTGGCCAATCTCCGCGGCGGGATCGACAATATCACAGTCATCGCCGTTCGTTTGGGGCCGATGCCGGAAGCAGCATCTCTGGAAGGGATTCCCGAACGGGATGACTCCCATTCCCAAAATGTCTCCTGGGTCGATCTGGCGTGGCTGGCGGCGATGGCGGCCTCGGGGCTGACAGGTCTGGGGATGATGCTGCTCAGCGAGGAATGGCGTGCCGTCGGCATCGGGCTGGCGGGACTTGCAGTAGCGTTGTTTCTGGTCGGAACGATTCTCCGTCGAAGGGGTTCGCCCGGTACGAACCCTTCTCCATCACTCACCGATTCCATGGCGACGGTGCTTTGGAGGCCCTACCGAACGGCGTCAGCGCGGGCCACTCCCGATCTGATTGATCGCCTGGCCCGGCTGCATGCGGAACTGCAGAAGGCGGCCCGCGAGGAGAATTGGTCGATCAATTGGGAAGAGCACGACGAACTGGCCCAGAAGTTCGCCTTGGCGACGATGGAGAAGAAGCTCAGCCGCGCCTTCCGGGATCTCACCAAAGCAATCAGCGTGCTGATGAGCGGGGTGCAGGCGCAGCGACGCCGACTCAAACGCGAGTCGCGTTGGGGCAACGTCCAGCGGAAGAAAGACACGTCTTCCGGTGGCTGACGGCGGAAGGTGTTTGTTGGGAGCACGCTGTGTTCCTTTTTGAAGCATTGTCTTCCGCTTCGAATCCTAGTTCCGCTTTGAAATGGAGACCTTTTTCCAGACTTTTCCACACTGCCCCTGCATTCAGCGAGTGGCGAGAATTCGGTCTTGTCGGCGAAGCGGGTCTGCTTGTAATGTTTTCAAAGTCGTGGCGGGCTTCGACGCATTGGCATGGAAGCTGGTTCGGGGCCGTACAGAAGCTCCGGCCGGGTTCCTATCATTGATCGAATGCAGCCTCGGATTTTTGACGGCAAGGAGGCCGGGTGTTCCTCACACGATCGATACGTCGCAAGCTTTGCATCGTGCTCTCCATCTTCGTGGGGCTTTTAGCACTGCTGTTCGGCGCGGGCTTCATGGGATTGCTTTCGTACGGAAGCATGGTCAGCGAGATTGAGAAGAATCTCCGTGCCAGTCCCAAGCGATACGAGATTCTGGCAGCCACCTCTCGGCTCATGGATCCGACGTTGCGACGCGACGCCTTTGCGCTGTCGCGGTTGCTGGTCGATCTGGAATCCGCCATGTCGGAGTACCGACTGCAGCAGGTGAAGCTGCCCAATTCGCCTGAAAATCGCGGGCAAAGCTCCATCGCGTTCGCCATTCTTCAAAAGATGGACAATGACATCGCGAGGATGAAGGACAAGCTTCCCGCCCTGGAGAGCCAGCAGATTGCCTATGTGGCCCAGCAGGAGATGACGGAGTCGCTGGCGTCGTTGCAGAAGAGTGCTTTGAGCCTGCCCAATCCCATCGAAGGGTTGCAGAAACTGTGGCAGGATTCGCGTTCCACCTACCAGATCTGCTTCTGGATGTTGATCGGCGTCGCCGTCTGCACCCTGTTGGCGATCGGCATTGTCACGCATCTCTCCATCCGCTGGATTTTCTTCCCGATCAAGGAACTGCATCGAGGTGCCACGAAGGTGGCCCGGGGCGATTTCAGCGTGCGGGTTCAGTTGAAGGGCCAGGACGAGATCGTCGATCTGGCACACGCCCTCAACGCCATGACACAGCGGTTCTGCGAGATCAAGGCCGATCTTGACCGGCAGGTCAATGAACGCTCGCGGCAACTCGTCCGCTCGGAGCGCTTGGCCGGGGTGGGGTTCCTCGCGGCCGGTGTGGCCCATGAGATCAACAATCCCCTGTCGGCGATCTCCATGGCGTCGGAATCGTTGGCCAGCCGGGTGGCGGGTTCCGAGGGAACCGGCTTGACGATCTCGGCCGATGACGCGGATGTGGCCCGGCAGTACCTGGAAATGATTCAGACTGAGGCCGCCCGTTGTCAGGAGATCACATCGCGGCTGCTGAATTTCGCCCGTGGCCAGGATGCGCCGCGCGGCCGGCAGGACGTGACGCGGATCATTCACGACGTGGTGCAGATGGTGGGGCATATGGGGAAATATTCGGGGCACCATATCGAATTCGTTCCCACAAGCGCGGTTCATGCGGAAATCAACGGTTCGGAGATCAAGCAGGTCATCCTGAATCTGGTGGCCAATTCTTTGGAATCGATGGGGACTTCGGGTGGTCGGCTGGCGATCGAAGTGAAGGAACTTTCGGACGAGATCTGTCTCACCTTCACCGACACCGGATGCGGCATGACCGCGAGAGTCTTGGAGAATCTGTTCGAGCCATTCTTCACCGAACGGAAGTCGGGTCGCGGAACGGGACTGGGGCTGTCGATCAGCCACCGGATCGTGACCGATCATGGTGGCCGGATCGAAGCCCAAAGCGATGGGCCGGGGCAGGGCAGCACCTTCCGCGTCCATCTGCCGAAGCGGGCTTCGCAGTCGATGGCCGCATGACCTTTTCCCGGTCTTGGCGCATCAATGCGGCATTGCCGGGAACAGCCCCTTGTGTTAACACCCGTCTTGAATTGAACCCCTGTGAATGCCTGCCAATGGCCCGGTGACATGATGTCTCCGGTAGGGCAAGGAGAAAGCCCGTTGGGTACCATGACTTCCAACAAACTGCGCGTGCTGTTCGTCGACGATGAAGCCGCTATCCGCAGTGTGATGAAGATCGAACTTCCACGGATGGGACATGATGTCACCTTCTGTGAGGACGGCGAATCGGCGCTCAAAGTGCTTGACGGTCACACCTTCGATGCGGCCATCGTCGATCTACGGATGCCGGGCATCAGCGGCTGGGACGTGATCGACCACATCAAGAAAGTCTCGCCCGAGACCGAGGTCATCATCAGCACCGGTCACGGCGATCTCGAGGCCGCGATCCAGGCAGTTCGCAAGGGGGCCTACGACTTCCTGCCCAAGCCTTGCAAGCTGTTTGAGATATCGGCGGTTCTCAAGCGTGTCGCCGAAAAGCGCACCTTGACCAACAAGACAATCGCTCTGGAAACACGTCTGAAGGCCGTCGAAGGGGCTCCCGACATCATCGGCAAGACCCCTTCGATGCAGCGGGTCAAGCGGATGATCGAGAAGATCGCCCCCACCGACTCCGCAGTGCTTATCCTGGGTGAAACCGGCACGGGAAAAGAACTGGTGGCGCGGCGGGTGCATGAACTCAGCAACCGGGTGAACATGCCGTTCGTCGCCGTCAACTGCGGGGCCCTGCCCGACAACCTCGTCGAGAGTGAACTGTTCGGCCATCGCAAGGGAGCGTTCACGGGTGCCGACACGCCTCGCAAAGGGCTGATCGAAGTCGCCAACGGCGGGACGCTTTTTCTCGATGAGCTTGGTGAACTCGACAAATCGATGCAGGTCAAGATGCTGCGATTCCTCGAGTCGGGAGAAGTCCGTCGAGTCGGCGAGAACGAAGCCTTCCATGTCGATGTGCGGATCGTCTGCGCAACCAACCGTGAACTGGAATCGATGGTGCGCGAAGGGACGTTCCGCGAGGATCTCTTCTTCCGCGTGAACACGTTCGAGATTCGGTTGCCGCCGCTGCGCGAGCGCAAGGAAGACTTGCCCGACGTGGCGAGGAACCTGATCGCCCGGCATCTCAAGCGGCGCGACGTGCCGCCGGAGATCCTTGCACCGGAAACCATCGAGGTGTTGCAGGCTCATGATTGGAGCGGCAACATCCGCGAGTTGGCGAATGCTTTGGAGCATGCCGCGATTCTCGCCGATGGCGGTGTGATTCTCCCCGAGCATCTCCCCAACGCCATCACCCGGCAGCGAACCGGAGCGAATTCCGCTGGTCGTACGGGAGAACCTGCGTTTTCCAGCGGGTCTCCCAAGACGTTGCGGGAAATTGAAATGGAAGTCATTTACCAAGTGCTGGAAAAGCATAAAGGCGACAAAGTGAAGGTCGCCGCTGAATTGGGGATCGCCCTCAAGACGCTCTATAACAAGCTCAACGGCGATCAGACCCGCGCTGCGAGCTGATGGGCCGTGCGGTGATCGTCAATCGCCGGTTCAGAAATCGATTCTCGCTTGAGGATCAGGCAGGTCAGATCGTCAACGGGTCCGCGGTCGCCGGCGTGCCGGAGGATCGCCGTCTTCACGACTGCGGTCAGGTGATCCGCTGGTTGACGACATCCCGCCGTCAACAGTTCGTGCAGGGTGTTCGATCCCCAGGCTTCGCCCGAGGCGTTGGTGGTCTCGGTGATGCCATCCGTGTAGAGCAACAGCAGGCTGCCGGGTGAAAGTTGCAACCCTTCTTCCACGAAACGGCATTCCTCGTCAAAGCCGAGAACAGGTCCCGTGGGAAGCAACGGCACCACCGCTCCGTCCGGCAGAAGAAGTGTGGCAGGCTGTCCCGCAGCGACATATCGCAATTCATTGCTGGCCGGGATCAGTCTAGCAAAGAACAGACTGACAAAACGGTGCCCGAGGATGTCGCCGTCGAACAGGAATCGATTCAGGCGATCTACCATGACGGTGGGTTCCGGGCCGCAGGTGAGATCCGAGCGGAGGAAGGCCCGTGTCTGCGACATCAGAATTGATGCGCCGAGGTCGTGGCCGCTGACATCCGCGATCACGAGTCCGATCGAGCCGTCTCCGTAGACCAGATAGTCGAAGTAGTCGCCGCCCACGGCCTCTGCCGGAATGGAGAAGCCGGAGACCTGATAGCCCTCGATGACGGGCGATGCCTTGGGGAGCAGCGCCTGCTGCAGCTTGCGGGCCATTTGGAGCTGGGCCTCGGTTGTCAGCAGCTTGGCTTCGGCCTGGGAGGCGCGTGAGTAATCGCAAAGCAGCCCGATGAACGGCACCAGATAGCCGACGATCTTGAGGTAATGCCCGATGATGGCGGCGTTGTCGTCGATCCGCCGGGATCCGAACGTCATGTAGACCTGGAGGATGATGTGCGGAATCAGGCTGAGCAATAAACCGTGCGAGAAGAGGCTGGGATGCCGCTGGTAGAATCGTGGCAGGAAGAAGGCTCCGGTGGTCAGGTAGATCATCAGGGTGAAGGCGTCAACCGGCCGCGGAATGACCGAGCCGGGAAAGACTGTTTGAGGAAGTGTGGGGATCACGGCGCATGTTTCCACGATGGAGAACGCCCCCATTCCGAAGACAACAGCGGCGGCGACAAGAAAACCGGCATGACGATTCTTGGCCGAACCGCTCCAACCGGGGACGGTCACTCCGAATGCGAACGGCGCCGTGCCGAGGGCGATGATCAGTGCGTGGGCCAGCCGCGTCATGGCGTCGGTGAAGTCGGCGAAGCGCGAAGGATCCGACGCGGAGACGAGGATGCCGTTGACCGCGAGGGCGTTCGCGGCATCCATGAGACCGCAAAAGAGGAGTGCCGTGCCGAGGATGGGGGTGGTCACATCCCCCCGCAGACGAAACATCGAAAAGGCACTCGCCGCCGTTACAACCCCCGCGCAGGCGGCCGTCCAGGACATGAGCGTCACGATGATCTCGCCCCGCACCTGCTGCAGCGGCGTTCCCTCGGTGACGGGCCGGATTCCCCAGTCGATACCGAACAGATTCGTCACGAGAGGCAAAGCGCAGGCAATGAGCAATCCCGTGGTGACGGAAGTGGGCAGAACTTCCTGGCCGCGTTGTCCGGTCAACCAGTTTGTCATGTCGCGTTGCTCCCGAACCTCTTGATTGTGGGTGAGAAGATTCGGCCCCAACGATTGGCTCTCCCACAGGCACTTTGCGGTGGAGTGGGAATAAACGCCAGTTTCGTGGCTGAAAGTTCACAAAACCTTAAAGTCGGGAACCTTCCGGTCTCGCCACGGAGGTGAGTCGGGAAGATTTCCTGGCGACCGATGCCGTCTTTGATCTTCGAGACACTCCAGTGTCAAACTTTGACGGTCAGGAAAGACATTCCGTTTTTTCATCGTGTAACGACTTTAGGCGAAGTACGGCTTGAATCACTCCTGCGGGCCGGAGAACCGTCAAATCCGTGCTGACCGAAATGTCGATCCTCCCTTTCGAGCGGCATTGTCCAGGGCCAGGTGTGCGGATGATGTCGAACTGAACTGACCTGACAACCGGGGTTCCAACGAGAGGCTTTTCCCTGCGGGGATGAGCCGCCGATGAGATCGCCCCGTATTTGTCATGAGGAGTGATTCCGCGATGAAAAAGTCTTCAGGGATGAGTGACTGTCGTTGGTTGTTGACCTGCGCCGCCGGCGGCCTTCTCGCTGCGGCGACTCCTGCCGACGCCCAAGCCACCAAGCCGGGGATGATCCCCCAAGGTCAACGGAATTCCACCACCAAGTCGGCACAGGTGGCTCCCAGCCGATCGGCCATCCAGCAGCCTTCCCAAGCGGCCCAGATCATCCCGGTGGGCAACAATTCGATCCAGGAGGAACTGGAAAAGCTGTACCGCGAGAGTGGTCGGGAAATGCCGGTGATGACGCCGGAGGGTGCCGCCCAGAGCACGGCTCCGAACTACCAACGGCCTGCGAACGCCCCCGCCTCGACGGCTGCCGCTCCGCAAGCTCCGGCCCAGCCTCCGCAAGCGAATTGGTACGCTCCTGGAACGGCTCCTTCGGCCGCGAACCCCCAGGTTGTTCAAGCTCCCGAGCAGCCAGCCACGGCACCGGCAAAGCCCGCCCCATCGGGGAATGCGGTCACGCGTTTCTTCAAGAAGCTTGCCCCCGGCCGGAAGGAATCCGCGGCTTCCCTCACGGAAGTTCCCACACCACCAGCGGCTCCGTCGACGTATCCCCAGTATCAGGCTCCTTCGGTGCCGCCCGCCGAACTGATGGCCAATGATGATCTTCCGCCGCAGGTGCTGCCCCCCGCCCGGTTGCCCAATGTTTCAGTCTCTCCCGCACAAACAACGGTGCAGCGACCGCTGCCCCAGTATCAGCAGCCCGCCCAGAGGATCGTTTCGGCTCCCATCCAGGGCCAGCCAGCATTGTCACCAGCGAACCCACTGTCCCAGCAGCCAATTGCCCCGGCCCCGGCAACCACGGTTCTGGCCATTCCCCAAGGATTGGCGCAAACGGTTACTCCGACCGTCGACATGTTTGCCATTCCTCCGTCCCCTGCTCCGCTCCAAACACCGGCTGCGCAGGTTTTGCCACCGGCGTCCCCAGCCTCCGTCTCAAAGACGCCGATGAACTCGCCAGCACCGGCACCAGTCGTCCAAGTCATTCCCGTGCAGCCGGCGATTCCTGCCCAACCGATGATTGCCGCCCAGCCCAAAGTCGTGGCACAGCCAGTCATGGTTGCTCCCCCTGCCCAGGTTGCACAGCCAGCGGCACCCGTGTTCGAGATGCCGGTTCCGGAAGGGACTTTGGCGACCAGCACCCGCATTCCCGCCACACCCAGTGCCAATGTCACCCCACAGGGTGTGGTCAGTTCCGAAGTGAGGATTCCTGCGGGTCAGCCAGCTCAGACGGTTCCGGCAACTTCCGTGGCGCAGCCTGCGGTAGAAGCTGCTCCGGTCGTCGTGATGGATGACTTCCCGGATCCTTTCACGGAAGTTTCCGAAGCGATGGCCGACCGCGGCATCAAGACCGTCCGTCCCCAGGAGCCAGTCGTCACCGCTGTGCAGCCTGCTCCCGTGAAGCCATCCCCTGCCGTAACCGCGACTTTGACTCCAGCAGTAGTTGTGCCTGCCGCTCCACCCGTGATGGCGGCGACACCTGCGAAAGAGGTCGCGGCGACCACAGAACCAGCGGATCCTTTCGCCGGAGCCGCGCTCCCTGCCCCGGCCCTGCCAGCGAACCTGCCTGCGAATACACCGGCAATGCCGGCTGCCGTTCCTCCGACCACGACGGCCGCACCAACCCTAGGAAACGCTGTACTCCCCCGTAAGCCCGGCGAACCGGCTCTTGAGGATTGGGAGCTGGAAGATCTCGCGGAAGAGGCGGCGGAACTGGAAGCGGAAAAACGTCTTGAAGAGGAGCGTGCGAAAGCCGCTGCTCTGCCACAGATGACCCCCGCGGCGCAAGGCCAGCCGCAGGATCTCCCCTTGGATGCTCCCGCCGCCGCACCAGCTGTCAGTCCCGTGGTGCCTCCGACGTTGATCATTCCTCCAGTGGTATCAACAGAACCTGCCGTCACCGCCGCACCGTTGCCACCCAATGCACCCGCTGTCCTGGCGGCGGCTCCCGCAGCGGCGGTTCCTGTCGTCGCTGCTCCTCTCCCGGACAACGGCGGATTGAAAACACCGGCTCCCACAACGGAACCGATCGTCGCTTCCACTCCCGCACCCGCCCCGGTGGCAACGCCCGCTCCCCCCGCTGTGGGATCGGCTCCGGCACAGCTTCCCGCCGGTGCCGAGAACGATCCGCGGATGAAGCAGATCATTGCCCGTGAGGGTGTCTCCGGGCTGAAGGGTTTCTGTCCGGTCGCCTTGCGGGACGGTCGCGAGTTGAAGGACACGCAGCCGCAATTCGCCGCCACCTACCGGGGCCAGAAGTTCCAGTTCTCGACATCGGATGCGAAGGCCAAGTTTGAACAGGAGCCGACCCGTTACGCTCCCGCCGCGTACGGTGCCGACGTGGTGGTGCTGGCCAACGCCAAGGATGTCGTGGAAGGATCCCTCGATCACGCCGCTTGGTACAAGGGGAAGCTCTACCTGTTCAGCGATGCGGAATCGCATCGGCAGTTCGTCGTCGATCCCGCAAAGTACGCTTCACCGGCAGGACTCGAATAACACGACTGGAATTGCAGAGTCCGGCAAGACGACATGTTCGACCGAGTGAGGGGTTTCCCTTCCTCCGAAGTCGCCCTTCTGGCTGAAACCTGCGACCGGCCAGAGGGGCGACTTTTTTCATGCTGTCGTATGGGGGGATTCCGCGAACCCGATCTGTGAGGATCCACTCATTCCACCGCCAGCCGTTCTGGACGCTTTACGATGCGATGACAGGCGGCGTATCGTGTGGAAAGTACGGTGTTTGGTTTCAGTGACAAGGTGCGCGGGATGATCGGGATCGTCGATTACGGCATGGGGAACCTGCGGAGCGTGCAGAAAGGCTTCGAGCGGGTCGGCTCGGAAGCGATCGTTGTTCGCTCACCCGGTGAGATCGCCGATGTGGATCGTCTTGTGCTTCCCGGAGTGGGCGCTTTTCGCGATGCCATCCATGAGCTGAAGCGGCTCGATCTCGTCCCCGCCATCAAAGACCACATCGCCGCCGACAAGCCCTTCCTCGGGATCTGCCTGGGCCTGCAAATGCTCTTCGATGTCGGATACGAGGATGGTGAACACGAAGGCCTCGGGATTTTTCGTGGCAGTGTGCAGCGATTCTCCTCCACACCCGGCCTCAAGATTCCGCATATGGGGTGGAACACCCTGGAGTTCAAGGTTCCGACACCGGCC
>PNLE01000131.1 GCA_013822855.1 Planctomyces sp. | reverse complement strand
TGAATCCCCGGAATTTCCCACCCTTGGACCATCTCAAAGGGTAAAGCACGATCGGCGATCGATGTGAAGGTGGATGCGTCGCCTCCCCGTATCCGACAACATCCACAGTTCCCTCAGCCATAAACATGCCTCATTGACCAGCGCTCAAATCCTGCAAACCGCCAATTGCCTCTCCCGTCATGGTGTGGTCTATTGATTCCCGTGTTCACTGGGTGGGGAATTTCAGGCGGGGGCCGAGATGTTTGGTTGGTTCAAACCCTGGTGCCCCGTCGATCCGCATGCCAAGGAGTGGATCGAGCGGCGACTGCTCTGGTTGTCGCAGCAGTTCGGCCGGGATCTCTTCACCCGCCGGGCCGTCATCCTCCCGACGGAGGATTTCTTCCCCGGCGTCGATCTCAAGGCCCAAGGCGGCATCCGGCGCCTGCTCGATCAGGTCTGCGGCTACATGGATGTCGATCCCGACCGCATCGTGCTGAAACTGTTCCAAGTCGAGAACAAGCTCTGGCTCGTCAACCAACAGGGAAAGTTCCTCCCCACCGGGGCCGCCGGCCTTTATGAACAGGGGAGCGGCAAAGCGAAGATCCATCTCGAAACCAGCGACACCACGAACGTCACCGATCTCATCGGCACCATGGCCCACGAGCTATCGCATCTCCGGCTGATGGGCGAGCACCGCGTGAGTGGGGACGAATACGACAACGAACTCCTCACCGACCTGAACGCCCTCTTCCACGGCTTCGGCATCTTCCTGGCGAACAGCCCCCGGCACTGGGAAAGCCAATACTCAACCTGGCCGAATACCACCCACGTCCGCCCCGAATACATGACACCGCCAATGTACGGCTACGCCCTGGCCCATCTCGCCTGGCTGCGTGGCGAAACAAAACCCGAATGGTCGCTCCATGTCGGCGGCGACTCGAGAACCAATTTTCGCTACGGCCTCCGCTACCTGGAGAAAACCGGCGACTCGCTATTTAAGCCAAGTTGATTTCCCAAGCGAGCGGTGGGTGTAAACCGACTGTTACCAACATTCGCAAGCAGCATCAGGGCGGGGGCTCGATGTCACCGGGATGCAGGGCATTCTGGCTGCCGCTGCGAACCGTCAAAACATGGATCGTATCGCCTTGGATGGAGAACACGGCCCGATGGCTCGGTCGAGCACCTGGTCCCAGCAGTTTGTCGCGGATCTCGAAAGAAAATTCGCCGTTCTCCGCCGAGAGGGAATGACTTTCCGGAAAATGCACGATCGATTCCAGTTGAGATTGAACCGTGTCCAACCACAACGCGGCTTCTTCCGACGAGCGATGGTGTGCCCACCAACCTGCGTTTCGCCGTACCTCCGCTTTCGCCTGAGCTGAAATCGCGAGACGGTACGTCACAACTGGCGCGGCCTCAATCCGAGGTCTGCCCGGATGTCGTCGAACGCTTCGTTGAGTGGTATCCCCTTCCCAGCTTTCATCTCCGCGATTCCTTGGGCGATGGCGTCGCGGTCCTGCTGACGACGGAGCGCGTCCATGGCCTGTCGATGAAGAGAGGCATCGACGACGACGTACATCCGCTGCGTGTCCGGATCGACAACTTCGAGCTCGCCCTCGCCGGACGAGTGCAGAGCGGCAGCCAGTTCTTCGGTGAGCTTCGCAATCATGCCTTAAGTATACTGCGGAACTTCGCCCAAACAGAAGAACGATCCAGTAAAAACAGCTCGTGTGCGAATTGACCACAGAGCCATGACTGGGGATCGAGCTTCAGTTGGTGAATCTCATGCATGGGAGAAAGAGATGCGGGCGATGGTCGATCGCTGAGGTTAGATTAAGCGGTGCACGTCATGTGACTTGGATTGCGAAGCTACTTCGCGACGAACCACTCACCCGAAAACACCTCGGTCGCGGGGCCGGTCATGTAGACTTCCTTCTCATCCAGCCACTCGATCTCCAGGTCACCGCCGGGGAGATGGATGAGGGCTTGATGGTCGGTGCGGCCGGAGAGGACGCCGGCGACGAGGGTGGCGCAGGCGCCGGTGCCGCAGGCTTGGGTCTCTCCACTACCGCGTTCCCAAACCCTCAGTTGAATCTCCGTCCTCGAAAGAACCTGGGCGAACTCGGCGTTGACCCTTCTAGGGAAAGCGGCGTGCCGTTCGACGAGCGGTCCCAAGCCCAGCACCCACTCGTCCGTCAGTTCATCGACGAACGTCACGCAGTGCGGGTTCCCCATCGAGACGCAGGTGACTTGCAGCGTGCGGTCAACACCCGCGCGATCCTGCACCACCAACGCCTCATTGACGGGGGGATCGCCGGAAAGAGTGGTGGGGATGTCGCTGCTTTTGAAAATGGGCGTCCCCATGTTGACGCGGACACGTTCGGCCTTGCCGGTGGGGCCGGTGAGCATCTGGAGTGTCAGGACGCCGCGACCGGTCTCAATCTTGAGTTCCGGCTTGGTGGCGATGCCGTGGTCGTGGACGTATTTGGCGACGCAGCGGACGCCGTTGCCGCACATTTCCGATTCGCTGCCGTCGGCGTTGAACATCTGCATGCGGGCGTCGCCCAACTCGGAGGGGCCAATGAGAATCAGCCCGTCGCCGCCGATTCCCTTGTGCCGATCGGAGACGGCGATGGCCAATTCGGGGGCGGGGAGCGGAATCTTCTCGGAAAAGAGGTCGACATAGACGTAATCGTTGCCAATGCCGTGCATCTTGGTGAAACGCATGAAAGTGCTTCTCGCAGCGGAAATGAGGTGTGTGGGAAGGTGTCGACGGCGGAAACCGACCGGGGCATCCCTGCAAGATAACCGACCTGCTCTTGCCTTGCCTCCGATTTGTGGCCGATCATGGCGGTGAGAAGCATGTCGAGATTGCGACGAACACGCGGATGGGAGAGGAACGCCATGTCGGAAAGCAGAACTCCAGCGGTTGGTCGGGAGACCGATCTGTGGGTAGACACGGCACGGCGGATTCCGTTCGCTCATGCCGAATCCACGCGGAAGGCATGTTTGCCCAGAGCTGCAAGCATGGCACACAGAATCGAGGCAAAGGCACTTCGGGCCAGCCTGACCGGACTGGTGTGTCTGATGGGGTTGTTGTCGGGGGAGGTCGCTTCCGCACAGCCGCGGGATCCCTACCTGGCGGCCCGGCAACAGATGGTGTCGGAGTACATCGAACGCGAGGGGGTGAAGAATCCCCGCGTGCTGGGATCGATGCGGCAGGTTCCCCGGCACGAGTTCGTCCTTCCCGCCAACAAGCAGCAAGCCTACTACGATCAAGCGCTGGCAATCGGCCACAAGCAGACGATCTCACCCCCCTACATCGTCGCCTACGAGACTGAAACGATCGATCCGCAGCCGACCGACAAGGTGCTCGAAATCGGCACCGGCAGCGGATATCAGGCGGCGGTTCTTTCCAACCTCGTGAAAGAGGTCTACACGATCGAGATCGTCGAACCGCTGGGGAAGAGCGCCGCCGAACGGCTCAAGAAACTTGGCTACAGCAACGTAAAGGTCAAGGTGGGGGACGGCTATCAGGGCTGGGCCGAACATGCCCCCTTCGACAAGATCCTCGTCACCTGCTCGCCGGAGGATGTGCCGAAACCGCTGGTCGAGCAATTGCGAGAGGGGGGCAAGATGATCATCCCTCTGGGTGAGCGCTATCAGCAGGTCTTCCATCTCTTCGAGAAGAAGGATGGCCAGCTGGTCAGCCAAAAACTGATTCCCGTGCTGTTCGTCCCCATGACGGGTGCGGCGGAGGAGGAACGCAAGGTGAAGCCGGATCCCCTGCACCCCCAGCTGTTGAACGGTGACTTCGAGACCGACGAGAACATGGACGGCCTCACCGACCACTGGTACTACCAGCGGCAGGTGAAGCTGGAGACGGAAGATGTCCATCGCGGGAAAGTCAGTCTGTCGCTGAGCAACGACGAGCCGGGCCGCATGGCGCAACTGGTACAGGGCTTTCCGGTGGACGGCACGAAGTTGGGGACGATGGAGGTCAAACTGTTCGCCAAGGCGAAGAGCCTGCGGGCGGGTCGAGAAGGTTACGAGCGGCCCCAGCTCTCGATCGTCTTCCTCGATGAAGTCCGCCGAAACGTGGCGGAAGTTGCCTTGGGCCCCTTCACTGGCACGCACGATTGGCAGGAGTTCAGCAAGACGATCGCCATCCCCACACGCGGCCGCGAAGCCCTCCTGTGCATCAGTTTGCATGGTGCCACCGGCGAGCTGCTGGTGGACGACGTCGAGATCAAGACCCAGTTCCGCAGGCCTTGAGCCGGATTGATCGCAGCTTCAGTGATGGACGATACGGCAGTCGGGAAGGCTTTCGAGAAAGACCCGGCCATAGGGCTTGGTGCGAACGCGAGGGTCGAGGATCACCACCATGCCGCGATCGGTCTTGGTACGGATCAACCTTCCGAAACCTTGCTTGAGCTTGATGGCCGCCTCGGGGACCTGATACTCCATGAACGGGTTCCCGCCACGGGCGCGAATCGCCTCGACACGGGCCTCCAGGAGCGGATGATCCGGCACGCTGAACGGCAGCTTGGTGATGATCACGTTCTGCAGGGCGTCCCCCGGGACATCGACCCCCTGCCAGAAGCTATCCGTTCCGAACAGCACGGCAGCGGGATCCTGACGAAAGCGGTCAAGCATTTGCGAGCGTGGCAAATCGCCGCTCTGCGAATAGAGCGACAGGTTCTGGCGGATGAACCAGCTCGTCAGTCGACGTTCGCAGTTCTGCAACATCTTGTAACTCGTGAACAGCACGAACGCCCGGCCCGATGTCTCCGCCACATATTGCTGGATCTTCTCGCAGACGGCGAATTCGTAATCGGCGGGTGATTCCGTGGGATCTGGCATGCCGTCCGGCAGGACGAGCTTCATTTGCTCCTGATAGTTGAACGGGCTGCCCAGCCTCAAACTTTGCGAGCGGGTCAGGCCCAGCCGGCCCTGGATGAAATCGAAGTTCTGCTTCCCCACGGCGAGGGTGGCACTGGTGAGGATGACGGTGGGGATCTTGTTGAAAAGTTCCTCCCGCAGGACCGACCCGACTTCGATGGGTGAGCAGCAGAGCTTCACCTTCTGATTGCGGGCGGCACCCGTCGTTTCGACCCAGTAGACGCTGTCGCCGCGGGACTGCTCGAGCCACTGGGCGATGCTGCCCGCGAGTGTCTGCAGCCGCTCGCTGGCGCTGACGAGTTCGATTTTCTCTTCTTCGAGCTTGAGTCTCGCGGCGTACTCGGCCAGCGAGCCGGAGAGCTTGCGGAGGTCGCCCGAGAGCGTGTTCTCCAGTGGCAAAGGCTGGCGGACCCGTCCGTTCGCCGGGCCGGTTTCCAGCACGCGGCGGCGGATGTCGTCGAAGAAGCCGTAAGCCTCGTATTTGATTGCGGTGACCAGTTCCTTCTGCGGATCCAGGGGGTAAGCGGCCAGCAGTCCCTTTTGCGTTTTTTCGTTGAACAGTCGGTTGAGCGTGTATTCGAACTGGCCGCTGCTGATCCCCAAACCCAGGTGATCCGCCGCCACTTGTTCGAGAGTGTGGGCCTCGTCGAAGATAACGATGTCGTAGTCGGGCAGAACGCTCGCCCCTTCCCGGCGGAGGGCGAGATCGGCACAGAAGAGGGCGTGGTTGACCACCAGCACATCGGCGTTCCAGACGCGCCGGCGGGCCTTGTAGTAATGGCAGTCGCCATACGTCGGGCAGTTCTTGCCCAGGCAATTGCCGTGCTCGCTGCGGATTTCATCCCATACTTGGGGAAGCGGACGAAAGTCGAGGCTGGCGAGGCTGCCGTCGTTCGTCTCGCGGGCCCAGCCGGCGATCGAGCGGATCTGATCCTCCCCTTCGCTGGTGGGAAAGAGCGACCGCGACTTTTCCAGCGCTCCTTTGAGGCGACGCAGGCTAAGGTAGTTCGACCGCCCTTTGACTAACACGGCGGAGAACTCGACCGGCAGTACCGAGTTGAGGAGCGGCAGGTCGCGGCTAATGAGCTGCTCCTGCAGGCTGATCGTGTGGGTCGAGATGATCACCCGCCGCTTGCCGCCGCTGTCGCCCTGCTTTCCCTGGCGGGCGGTGGCGGCAAGGATGGCGGGGACGAGATAGGCGTAGCTCTTACCGGTGCCCGTTCCCGCTTCGACAACGAGATGCTCGCCCGCCGCGATGGCGGCGGCCACACCGTGAGCCATCTCCATCTGCTCGGGACGCACTTCATAGTGCGGCAAGCGGCGAGCGAGGAGGCCCTCCTGGCCCAGCACATCATCAGCCGTCAGTTCCACGCTCGGCAATACTCCGCAGAATGGCCTTGGTTGGGATCAGGCCTTTCTGTGAAGGATAGCAGAGACGTGGAGGGGACGTTACCGAGACGGGTTGAGACTGGGGAAAGTCGCTCACAGTCAACCGGCCCAGGCCTTCATGTTGTGCCATACAGTCGCCCGCGAAAGCTCGCGAGGCCCGTCCCGCCAACGGCAGAACGCTCGGCACAAACAAAACGCAAACCCCCGGCGTCGAGGGAAACGCCGGGGGTCGCGATGTTCTCAAATGAGAGTCCAACCCAGACTAATCGAGCGGCTGGGGGACGAGGGTTTCGTTGTTGGTGCCGCCCAGCTTTTCGCCCGATCCCGTGGAGATCGTCACGCCGTGTAGTGGTTCGCGGCTTTCGCCCGCCAGGCGGGTTTGTTCATCCGATGTCCGCTGGCGCAGGATCGACCGGGCCGCCGTCCTCAGATCCTCGTCGCTGAGGCGCTTGAGGTTGGTGAGATCGAAGAGCGGCTGGAGGACTTTCATCGCTTCGCCGATCGATTTCTCCAACATCGCCAGCTGGAAGAACTGCTCACGCAACCCGTTCAGCCCGCGGATCCGCACGCCGATCTCATTTTGGAATTCGACGATGAGTTCGAGGTTTTCCGCGGCGTCGGCGAGTGATTTCGTCTGACCGGCGAGATCCTTCGAAAGCTGATCGGCACGCCGGAGGTTGGCTTGGGCACCGGCAAGATGATCCATCTCATGGAGCGTCTTCGACACGGCCACCAATTGGTGGGCTTCCCGCAGAGATGTCTCTCCATCGACGGGTCGGCTGGCGAGTGTTTCTTCGAGCTCGATCAACGTTTCGCTCATCCGCTGGGCCACATCGATCTGGCTGGCGGCGTCGATCAAAGTGGTGCTGAGGCGGGCCACGTTGCCCACAATTCCCTGGGCCGAGGCGAGGGCTTCCGACTGGGCCATGATCGAACGCTGCAACTCGTGTTGACGAGCGGCGATCTTCCCGGCGGCATCCAGCTCTTCCCGCTGGGAGAGGATTTCGCCCTGGAACGATTCATACTGCTTGAGGATGCTTTCGGCGGCGGGTGTTTCCTCGCCGAGCTTGACCATGTCGACCTGGAGGCGGTTGACCTGGGCTAGTGAAGCCTGGGCTTCTTCCGTGGTGGGCCCGAGGGAGACAAGTTCTTCGGTCAGCGACTGGAGGCTGGCCATGCTCTGGCTGGCCACGGTGCTGCGGCGGGTTTCAGCGAGGAGCGATTCGTTGAGATCGTTCCACTGCCGCAAGGCGACCTTGGCGGCCGTCAGGTGCTCTCGCTGGGCCTTGAGTTCTGAGAGGAGGCTGGTGGTGTAGCCGCTGTCGATCGATTCCTGGGTGAGTGTGTCGACCTGGCTCCGCACGACCTGGAGGCTTTGCTTGAGTGTGGCCAGTTCTGTGTTCATGGGACGGGCGACGATAAAGTGCATCCCCAAAAGGCCGGCGGCGACTCCGACAATCAGCATCGCCCACGCCAGACGCTGTTGATCCTGGATCTGTTGTTCCATCGCCCTGAGCTTTCCCTGTTCCGACATATACACGATGACATCTCCGATGATTGAGTGATTGGGGCATGCGGTCGGGAGCTTCGTCCGAGTTCGCAGCCGTCGACTTGCCATCGGATTTATCGGCACTTCTTGCCGCATGGTTGATCGTTTGGGGGATCTGCCGAAAGATTAACAATCGCAAGCATTGGGAAAGACTGGCTGAACGAAACGTTCAGCCAGTCTTTCCCTTCACGGCATGAAGTGCCCAACACACTTTCCACAAAGGGGTTGCAGATGACGGAAGCGGTGTCGGCGTACAGTGTTCGCCGGGGGAGTTTTGCGGATGCTGACACCATTGCCAGTTTTAATGCCGCCATGGCGATGGAGTCCGAAGGCCGAAATCTTGATGCACTTCGTCTGCGGAAAGGTGTCCAGATGCTGCTTGAAGATAAGAGCCGGGGAGAGTACTGGGTGGCGGAAGAGCGGGCGACGGGATGCTTGGCGGGGCAGTTGATGCTCACGCGCGAATGGAGCGACTGGCGGGCGGGGGACTTCTGGTGGATCCAGAGCGTCTATGTCTCCCCCAAGAACCGGGGAAAGGGCGTCTTCCGCCAGCTGATGGAGGCCATTCGCCAACAGGCGAGGCAATCGGAGGGGTGCGTCGGCCTCAGGCTCTATGTTGAGCGGGACAACACCTCGGCCCAAGAAGTATATCGCAAGCTCGGACTGTCCGAGACCGGCTACGTCGTGATGGAAGACGACTGGTCGCGAGGAACGTGATCGCGATGTTTGCGTGAGATGACAATGCGGTGCGACGTCGCTTAACCGAAGCTGTCGGAGCCGACGGCCATCATCTCGCGGCTGTCGCCACGGCGCTTGCGGTGTTCCGAACTGAGATCGACACCGGAATCATCGTTGATCGCCGAGAACAGGTCGTCGAAGACGGGTCCCGCCTGTGGCTTGGCATGCGGGGAAAGAAGACCGCTTCCCGAATCGAGGGGGCTGAGATCCTGCTGGCCTGGCTTCATTCCCGGTGAATGATGGGCGGGATTGAGTGAAAAGCTCGGCATTTCGATATCGCTCTCGGGAATCGCCAAGGGGATTTCGGAACTCACGGGAGAGGTGGCCGAGGCACTCCGCAAGGAGGGAGTGAAACCTGCGGTTTCAACAATCTTGTGGTCGACCAGCTGCGGGCGGTTGTGCAATTTGAATCGGACATCGCCAATCATGATCTCGTCGCCCAATCGGAGGCGATGCTCCTTGCGGATGCGGGCGCCGTTGATCGACACACCATTGGTGCTGCCAAGATCACGGATGATCCAACGGTCATTCACCTGGGCGAAGCAGCAGTGCTTGCGGGAGACCTTGCGACTGTGGGTCAGCACGACATCACAGTCGGCCTGTCGGCCCACCAGGACGATCGCCTTCTCCAGCGGCACGACCGAACCGCCCGCATCGATGGGAATCAGGAAAGCCGGCATGGCAATACCTTGTCAACTTCGACAGCACCACATCCACTGACCCACCCCAGCGCACTTTGCAGTGGGTGAAAAGCGAAGCGTTTTGTCTCGGTTCCTAGGCCAATGGTTCGAGTGTTCGAGTCGCCTGCCTTGGCACTGCAATCAGTTCTCGAATTGTTCTAAAAGATCCATCCCGGTTTCGACAGACCAAATCCCTCAACTCCGGAAATTTGACCAAGGTTCGCAAAGGATTGAACATCAATCCAGCATACGTGATCAGTCAAACCGAAGGCCACGGGAAATCATTCGCTGCACCAAAAGAGCATAGCAATCGTAATGCCAATATCTATTTCTACCGTACTTATCGTAGTCGCTTACGGGGGAAACGGAATCTGAAATCGTGAATTTCGCAAGAACTGCGCGAGTTTCGGCCTGTTCGGAAAAGATGACAGGTTTCCACCCCGAATTGATGGCGATCCGCCGACGAAAGGCGAAATCGACAGGAACACTGACCGATTGTCGATCAGTCGCGGCAATTTCTCACTTGAGAAGCATGACTCACTTCGAGGATGGTCGATCCCGTGTTCAGGGAAAGTACAGCCGGTTGAGAGCTTTTGTCACAACTCCCTGATGGGAATTGGCTTGCGAGATTGACTGAGGGCCGCTGAGAGCGTCGACCAGATGGCCGAACGGAATGGGCAGAGTGGCCCGCAGATCATCCAGAGACGTCAGGAATTGCTCCCAACCTGCTTGCATCACGGTGGCGAGGGGATGCTTCCGGGCGGAAAAACTCTCAGAAAAGTCTTCCACACAGTCGCCGTCGTAACCCCATTCGATGGCCGTTTCGAGTTTTGTCGCTGAGCAGGCGATCAGGATATCCATCCAGCGTTCGAGTCGCTTGCGAAGCAGATTCATTTGGGTCAGTGAACCCTCGCCGAAATCATCGGCATGATTGGCAAATTCCTGTTTTCCCACACTCCGTTGCAGCACGCGGTAGGCCCAGGTCATCAATTGCTGCTGGGATCGCGAGAGGGAGACGACCAGCCGCTCGACGGCGATCAGATCCTCGGTGAGGGCTGATTGATGATCGGCCAGAGTGGTGGCTGCCCAGACACGCAGGATCCCGTCGGTGATGAGGACGTTGAGGACGAGCTGGCGGGTGGCCTCGTTGTTCTCTGCCTCAAAGGTGTTGCTCGTGCCACCGTCAGCGGTGACGCGAACAACTTCCGTGAGCCAGGCCTTCTGCACCTGACGGAGCGACATCCAGACCGAATCGGTCGTCAGACTCCGATCGGCTGCGGGGAGGAGCGTCCAGCGGAAAAGGGCGCTCAAAAGATCGCGGTCGCCATAGGTACGCAACTTCCCGAACCGGCGAACCCTGTTGGGGGCGGACCACTGCGAGTTCGTCCGCCGAAAGGAGTCGGATCCGAAGGCATCCGCTGGCATTTCGCTTTCACTAGGCAATTTCGTCCGCACCCCCAATTGTGTCGCTAGCCGCCCTCCTCACGGAGAACAACTCTTTGTCAGCAAGAATGCTGAATGGAACACCCCCATGCCAGCGGAAAACAGAGGAGAGGGCGAGATTCGATGTTGATGAAACTCAACACGCCGCAATGACTCCCATCAATGTCAGCGAGGTGAGAAAGAACACAGCCGGTGTCCCTTGAATGAATTCAAGAGGCACCGGCTGGAAGAGGTCTCTTCATCCAGTTGTTCGACGAGCCTTAGAACTCGCCGATGGTTTCGCCATTGGCACGCGTTCCCAAAGCGCCCCACACGCCGTAGGGCGAAGCACCGCTTCCCGGCGAAGTGGCATTGGGATCGCCAGCGCTGATGTTCTCGCTGATGAATCGGACGGCTCCATCCCCCATGAGGGCGTGAATCCCGCCGGTGTGCCGGCTGGAGGCGGTGGCGTGCCCCCAGCCGCCGTCCACGGTCGAGCTTTGGCAGGACGGTCCGTTGGGCCGCACAGCCGTCGCGACGAAAGCGAAGTAGGCGCGACCATCCCACGCCCGACCGCCGGGTGGTCGGAAGTCGGTGCGTACGGCACCCGTGAGCGTCCGCGTGGCGGGGTCGATGAGGCTGATACAAGCCTGAGGAGTGCTGGTGGTGACACCCACGGCCACACCACCCAGGACGGCCGTCGTATCGATGCCGCCTTTCACCGCTTCTGCCATAAGAATGGTGTTGCTGGTGCCATCGGTGATGTCCCGCATTCCTGTGCGGCTACGGAAGGCGAAGATGCCACGGGTGTTCGTGCCGTTGTTGTCGTTGAGAGTGTCTCCCACGCTGACCCGGTAGTTGAGCAAGCTGGGGCTTTCACTGCGATTTGTGGGAGCAGTATCCGACGGGCAGATGTAACCCGGAATATCGACCGTGAAGTATGCCGGCAAGTTCCAAGGGTCGCCCATCCCTGCCCCGGTGTTGGCCATGATGGTGTTGAACAGCGGTGTCTGATCGATATAAGGCAGAATGCTGATCGCGAACGAATAGCTGCGACCAGTGGTCCCCTTCATGCCGTCCACACCGCCGGGGGGGAAGACCAGGAAGGTGTCGTGGTAGTTGTGCATCGCAATCCCGAGTTGCTTCAGGTTGTTGCGGCACTGCGTGCGGCGGGCGGCCTCACGCGCCTGTTGCACGGCGGGCAGCAGGAGGGCAATCAGGATGGCGATGATCGCGATCACCACCAACAGCTCGATCAGTGTGAAACCGAGACGGCGAACGCCGCGCCTTGATGAACCGGGATCCGAGAAACGCAAAGAGACCATAAAAACTCCTCGACAATGAAGTTGCCAGAACGGCGAGACAGGAAATCACCACCAAGAACGGAGGCGAGAAACACTCGAGAAAAGATCGCGGAAATCAGACGATGGGAGATGAGACGAGACGAAACAGCTAAGTGATATCGAAGTGGTTGACAGCCTTGGAAGCGTGAGGTGGTTAACCGACCACTCTCGAATGAAAAGAGAGAATTGGCATTCGACCTCTGGAGTTATCTTTCAGGGTAATTGAGATTCTTTTCGAGGCCGTCGGCTCTTCAGAGTTCTGTCGTCAGGGAGTTCAGGTAAACTTCAGGATTAGCTGGTATTCCATCAACGAGTACGAGTATATTGAAATTCGGCGACTTGTCATCCTAGAATCCGCCCATCCCACGGTGTTTCCACCAACTTTTTGAAAGTTTCCCCATGTGTTTCAAGATCAAATCGTCGACCCGCACTGTGCAATTAACCAGAACGGCCTGTTTTGGCCCACTGAGATCTTTGGTTGTTTATTTTGCCATGGCAAATTGTGTTTTTTTGCCGCCCCTTCTGACGGGTTGCGGCAGTCGGCAAGCCACCGACAATCGGCCCAAGGGATCGGTTGAAGGCCGGGTGCTGGTGGACGGCAAGCCCGTCAGTGTCGAGGGGATTTCGCTGGTGCTCATTCCAGCCGACAACACGGCGGCAGTCACTCTTCCGGTTGCGGCCGATGGCACCTTCAATGGCCAGGCGCCGATCGGTCGGCACTTCGTCTCGGTCTCGGCGGGACACACTCCCGATGCCGGGCATGGCGAAGGACCCAAGGTGGGGTTCGGCGCGCTGTTCCTCTCCACGGAATCCCCGCTCACCATCACCGTAGCCGCAGCCACCTCGGGAGTTGATCTGGAAGTGGGAGCGGCCGCCGCCAAGAAGCAGGAACCCAATCGCCGTCGCCTCGGCCCCGCCACCACGCCCAAGTCGCATTGAACGCAGCTCGCGAGATCTGCTGGCACCGGAGATTGCCAAGCGATGTGGGGCAGGTGAACCCGCCGCGACTCTTCTTATGACAGTGTGACCCAGACATGCAAAGCCACGTCTGGGCCACCTTTCTGGGGAGCGGTGGAGAGGTTCCCATGAGCGGGGCATGAAGTGGCGTCGTGGTGGGTCGCGGAATACGATGAGGGCCTCACTTCACGGCATCATCTCTTCGTCACCGGCACGCACCTCGGAAAGTCCGCCCATGTCGCGTCCTGATCGCACCCATCTGCATCAGGTCTTTCCCCTCGATGCCTATGGCGACACGCTGGTGGTCACCCCCGCGGGCGATGCGGCGGGCTTCCATCTGCCGCATGTCCATGCCGAGATGGCGGCGGTGGGGGAATATCTGGAGAAGCAGGATCTCAAGCATCTCATAATCGACCTGAGCCGGTCGCGCTACTTCGGTTCGTTGATCCTGGGTCAGTTGATCGCCCTCAGCCAGCGGGTGCGGGAGCGGGGTGGCCGCGTCGCGCTGGCGGATCCTTCCAACGAAATGCGGGAGGTCCTCAAGATCATGAAGGTCGATCAACTGTGGGAGATCTATGGCTCCCGCAGTCAGGCCCTCTCCGCGATTGCGAAGCGACCGCTGAAGGGCTACGTGGCTCTGATCAGTCGTCGAGCCTTCCCTGTCGCATTGGTGGGTGGAGCTGTTGCCGTCTGGTGGTACTGGCCGCGCCGGAATCTCGATCATTGGTACCACGGGCAATTGATGGAGATGTACCGCACGAGCAGGAAGCTGATCGACAGCTCCCCTTCGGAGGCCGTGTGGGATCGGCATTTGACGAAGTCCCGCGAACAACTGGCCCAATGGACCGAAGAGTTGCAGGTCGTGGCCTCCAGCCAGCGGGAGCCATTGCGGCATCTGATCTACTGCACCCGCGACTACCTCTTCCCGGCCCTCCAGGACAAACTCAAGCTCGATTCCTACCCGCACTTCATGTTCTTCCAGGAGATGACGAACGCCGAGAAGAACATGATCGTCCCCGTCATCGATCAGGCAGGATCGATCAGGCCCGCAGGTCTGACGAACCCCAAGGTGACTTCCTCGAATTAGTTGCTCTGGAAACGACGGCCACAAGTCTTCACTAGCCCGTGATCTCGAAAACGTGTGCAAGAAAAGGGATTTGACCGCACGTTCACTGAGGTGTACTCTGCCGCCGCGATCTCGCAAGAAACACACAAAACAGGGGGCCGAGCTATGGATTTGTTTCGTATCGGAATGTTGGCGCAAGACGATTTTGGCGGGGATGCCGGTGCCGCCGCTGGGGGTGCCGCCGCGTTTGTGATCCTGCTGATCCAGTTGGCCGTGGTCGTGTTGATCGTCGCTGGCCTTTGGAAGATGTTCGCCAAGGCCGGTAAGCCGGGCTGGGCGGCGATTGTTCCGATCTACAACATGATCGTCATGCTGGAGATCATCGGTCGCCCGCTGTGGTGGATCCTG
>PNLE01000130.1 GCA_013822855.1 Planctomyces sp. | reverse complement strand
CGAGATCGAGGGGCGGGTGGGCTTCGATGCGCCGGGGGTTGCTCCGGCGGTGGAGCCCGGTGTGAATCGCGTGCAGGCGGGTGATTCGAAGAAGGATCCCCTCGCGGGGGGGTACTTCCTCGGCCCGCCATTGCCGCTCGGAGGATTGCTCTACGCGCTGCATGAATCTGCGGGCGAGATCCGGCTGGTGGTGCTGGAGAACATGCTGACGCCGACGTTCTTCAGCCATGGGGATCTGACGGAAGCCGGGCGGCGGGAGCCCGCCAGTTCGGTCCCCGCGATGGACGCCGCGGATGCCGACGAGCCGGGTGGTTTCAAGCTCCGCTGGCTGCAATCGCTGGTGACTGCCGAGACCGATCTGGCGATGGGGCCGATCCGCAGCGTGGCGGGTTTGTCGCCCACCGAGGCCGACGGATTGCTGATCTGTCCCACGGGGAGCGGGCGAGTGGTGGCGGTCGATCCGCTGCGCAGGCAACTCGTCTGGAGCTACGCCTATGCGGCGACCAACGCCAGTCTCCAACTGGATCAACGGGCGATGTTTCTGGCCCAGATGACGGGGCGCAACCCGGCCACGCTGACCGACGAGGAGTCGAGCCGCTGGATCGAGGGCTTGCCGCTGGTGGTGGGTCACCGCGTGCTGCTGACGCCGCGCGAATCGCATGAGCTGCACTGTCTCGATCTGGCGAGCGGAAAGCTGCTCTGGAAGAAGCCGCGTGAAGACTGGTTGAGCGTCGCGGGTGTGGTGCGCGAGCAAGTGCTGCTGGTAGGCCGCAATCGAGTCATGGCAGTTTCGCTGCAGGAGGGTCAACCCGTTTGGCGGCAATCGACGATGATCACGCCGCAGGTGGGGACGCCGGTGCTGGCCGGGGATGTGCTGTATGTTCCGTTGGAGAATCAGGAGATCGTGGCGATCGATGCGGTCACCGGGCGTCACCTGGCGCGGGCCGCGATCGACCCCGCGTGTGCCGTGGGGAATCTGGTGCGGGCCGGGGATCATCTGGTCATGCAGGGGATCGACGGCGTAACGGTCTTCCAGGGCGTGGGACCCTTGGAGGCCAAGTCGCAGGAGCTGCTGGCGGCCGATGACACCAAACCCCGCGGATTGGCCCTGCGCGGCGCGTTGCGGCTCTTCCGCGGTGCGACGGACGCCGGGTTCGAGGACCTCAAGAATTCGGCCCGGGATGGTGGCGATCTTCGCAGCCAACAACTGCTGATCAGCGTCATTCTCGACGGGCTGCAATCCGATTTCGAGAAGTATCGCGATGCGGGCGACCGACTCGAGCAGTTCCACCTGACGCCCCGGCAGCAGGGGATCTATCTGCAACGATTGGCCTCGGGACTGGCGGCCCGCGACGATCAGGAAGCCGCCCTGGGCGCGTTCCTCAGGCTCTGGGATACGCAGGGGCGCGAAGAACCTGAAGCAACCTTCGCGAACGGCGACTGGACCTGCCGTTTGGATCATCTCCTGGCGGCCGGGATCGAAACGTCGTTGGCGAAACTCGATGCCACGGGACGCGAACGCGGCCAGCGGCGGATCGACGAACGGATCGCGCAGGATCTCGCCGCGATGGCCACTTTGCCGATCACCACGTTGCCAATCGAAAAGCGGTTGGATCGTGTCGCCCAGATGGCCGTGGTTTTCGGCACGCGTTCGCCCGCGATCACTGAGGCGCTGAAGGAACTGATCAAGTCGCCGCTGCTGATGGACGAGCCGGTCCTGGCCGAGCAGTGGCTCATGCCGATGGCGCTGGACGAGGGGCACCCGCTTCGCGGCCTGGCGATCGCCCGTTGGATCGAGCTGTTGGCGCGTCAGGGAAAAACCGATTGGGCCGTGAAGCTCTTTCCGCTGATTCCCCGCGATGAGGAGGCTTTGCGGCAGATGGCAGGGGCCGAAGAGCTGGTCGCGCTTCAGGCCGATGCCCGCTTCCTGAGGGCCGAAGCCGACGTTCCCTACTGGAAGGGGGTGATCACCGACACCCGCCGCAAGCCGGTGCAGCCGGGGTTGATCCGCGGGATGGCCATCGAGCCGATGGGGGGCCGATCGCTGCTGACGGACGACTGGAACTTCGAGATGGACGCCGGCGTGCAGAACATCGTCGCCGTCGATGCGCTCGGGAACCTCCGCTGGCAGATGCCGACCGCATACCTCGAACGGGATGGTACGCAGATGAATCAAATGTTCTTCGGCGGGAACATGCAGCGGCACCAGCTCTTCACCTCGGGGAGTCTGCAGGTCTTCTCGCTGGGAGGACACTTCACCGTTGTCGATCCCCTCTCGGATCCGACCGGTCCACGGGTTCTCTGGCAACGCAAGTTGTTGCCCTCCAGCGCATCGTCGAGTGCCAGCCGGGCCATCGGCACGCAGATCCGCAGGCATCCCAACGGCCGCTTGTACTCGCAGGTCGTCGACCAGATGGGCATGGTTTCCGGCCAACTCCACGGCGTGGCCTCGGGGATCGTCTTCTATCAGGTGGGGGCTCGACTCTTCGCGGCGGAACTGGCGACCGGCGAGGCCATCTGGAGTCGCCAGAACATCCCCAAGGGGGCGGAGGTTTCCATCGATTCGTCGGCCGTGGTGATCTACGACAACTTCTCCCACGACGCGACGATCCTCAAAACGCTCAGCGGAGAACTGATCGCCGAAACCACCACTCCCGGCCCGACAGAACGGCTTTGGCAGCGGGGGAGCGAGGCAATCTCGCTGGTCCGCGGGGAGACCGGCGTGCCGGGGGAAACCGGCTTGGTCCTCGCCTATCACGATTGGCTCCATCCCCAGGCGAGCTGGCGCGAGACGCTGGCACCGATGACCAGCGTCACCGTCGTGGAACCGGCCAGTCGGCGGGATCTCGACATCGATCATCCGGCCGATTCCCCGGGCAACGACTACCCGCAGATCGCGACACTTTCCTCGGGGGGCCGCTTCCGGGTGATTGACCGCAAGTCCCGCAATGTGGTCCTCACCGCCAAGCTCGACGAGGCCCTTTCGGATGGGATCCTCCTTGTGCGGAAGAAGGCCGATCAGTATCTCGTCATCGCCAGCCAGGAGGTCGATCAATCGGACGGCCTGCGCATCCAGGGGTCGGATCCCTCGGCGATCGCCATCGATGGCATGTTCTACGGCATCGATGCCAAGACCGGAGGCGTCAACTGGACGGTCTCGGTGCCGCAAACGGCGGTCGATCTGCGACAACTGGCCGAGCTCCCCGTCAGCGTCTTCTGCGCGCGGGTGACCCAGCCGCCGCGCATCGTCGACGGGCGGATGTTCCTCAAGAGCGAACTCCGCGTGACCGTGGTCGATCATCGCACCGGCCAGCTCGTCTATGCGACCATCGAACCCCAGACCACCGGCGGCTTCGTGATCCAGCAGCAGCCCGACAAGCGGCGGCTGATCGTCAATCTGTTGGGCTGGATGCTGGAGATCGACTTCGCGGAACCTGCGGCCGAACCCGGCGTGCCCAAGGCGAGCGAGAAATCCCCCTTGCCAACCATTACCCCCGCCGGGCCCGTCCCTGCCGCACCAGCCCCTGCTGTACCAGTCCCTGCTGCACCCGTTCCCACTCCCCGTTCCAGCCCAGCGAAGTCCATCCCGTGAAACCCATCCATGACAAGCACGCCCATTTGAGTGGGAAGCATCCGCGCTTCAACCGAAAACAGCGTAATGTGTGCCATGCTTGTAGCCTCTTGAGACAAGACGCGCAAGCATGTCCTGCCGACATTCAACGCCCCATTTCGAGTCACGATTCGCACGTAACGGCCCGTGTGCCATGCTTGCAGCCTCTGGAGACAAAACGTGCCAGCATGTCTTCGAGACTTAAACCAAGCCATTGCAACGTGCGACTTGTCATAGCCCTGCTGATCGCTTTGTTGACCTCTCTTTTGGCTTCGCACACCCAAGCCGCCGAAATCCGTCTCAAGAACGGCATCATCGTCAGCGGCAAGGCGACCCCCATCCAGGGGCTGGCCCAGATGCAGGCCAAGACGCCGGGGCCGATCCCCATCTATCCGATCATCATGGTCGATGCCGGCTGGCAGAAGATCTTCGTCCCCACCCGTCAGATCCCCGATGCCGAAAAAACCATCGGCCAGCCTGATCTCTTCCCCTGGGAAGTCTTCGAGCTGAAGCACCACAAGACGGGCCGGCAGCAGGTCCTCGCCCAGATCGGCGGCTTCAGCAATGTCACCCCGTTCGATGAATTCGGCCGCCGCCGCCTGGAGATCCAGACACAGCGCGGGGCCGAGAATGTGATCCAGGGGATCAGCAAGCTCACTCCCAAATACGCGCTGATCGACGCGTTGACCCATCAATGGGAATCGGGCATGGCCACCAGCAGCCTGCCCCCCGATATCCTCAGCGATATCCTGCGGAAGGCGATCGATCCCACGAAGCCCAAGGATCGTCTGGCGATTGTCCGCTTCTATCTTCAAGGCGAACTCTACGCCGAAGCCCAGAAGGAACTCGATTCGGTCGCCGCCGAGTTTCCCGAACTGGCGGATCAGGTCGCGCGGACGAAAACCGAACTGATTCAATTGCGCGGCAGACAGTTCGTGCGTCAGCTGCAGGAGCGGAAAAAACAGGGGCAGCATGAGCTGGCCGAAGGAGTCGCCCGTCTGGCCCCCGCCGACCAATTGGGGCCGGTCGTCATGCGCGACATCGAAGCCTTTCTCAAGCAATACGATGTCGCCCGCGAACAGATCGAACTTGCACGGTTCCTCCTGGGCGAGCTGCAAGCGAAGATCATGGATCGCCCCCTGCGCGACCGGCTCGCACTCCTCCGGTCCGAAGTGAGTGACGGCCTCTCCTTCGAGACCTTGCCGCGCCTGGAGGCGTTTCTGCGTGCCGAAAAAGACGCAACCCTCAGTGCCGAGGAAAAGCTCTCCCTGGCCTATTCCGGCTGGATCTTCGGATCGGTCGGTGCCTCGACCGATCTCGCCAAAACCCTCACCCTCTGGGACGCCCGGCATCTGGTGGTCGAGTACCTCAAAGAGGAACAACCGACCGAGCGGGAAAACCTGCTCCGGAAGATCGTCAGCCTCGAAGGGGTCGGTTGGAAGACCGTCAAGCAACTCGTCCCCCAACTCCCGCCGTTCAGATCTTCAGTCGATTTGGCCGCCTTGGATTCCGCAGCTGCGGAACAGGCGGGCGAGGTCGATCTGGACGGCATCCAGACCATCAATCTCCGCGATGCCGAGGGGAATCCCATCTTCGGTTACCAGGCCATCCTCCCCCCCGAATACGACCCGGCCCACAATTACCCCGCGATCGTGGCGCTCAGGCCCGAAGACCGCTCCACGGCCGATATCGCCACCTGGTGGGCGGGAACTGCCGAGCGCCCCGGCTACGCCCGGCGGCGCGGCTTCATCGTCATCGCTCCCGAATACGTGCCGGCCGGGGCCCGTAAATACAACGGGGAAGGGGTCGCCCATTTGAAGGTTCTGGCGGCCCTCGCCGATGCCCGGGGCCGCTACTCGATCGACGCCGACCGCGTCTTCCTCTCCGGTCACGCCATGGGGGGCGACGCCGCCTTCGACATCGGCATGTCGCACGCCGACGAGTTCGCCGGTGTGATTCCCATCTGCGGCCGGGCCGATACCTACTGCAAATACAGCAAGGGAAACGCCCATTTCACCCACTGGTATGTCGTGGCGGGGGAACTCGACCGCGACATGATGAGTGCCAACGCCAACGTGCTGGAGTTCATGTTCAAGGAGGGGTTCAAGCACGACCTGATGCTGGTGCAGATCCACGGACGGGGCCTCGAAATGTATTCGGACGAACTCCAGGGAATGTTCGAGTGGATGGAACTCCACACCCGCGATCCCGCACCGGCCGACATCGAGTGGACATCATTGCGAAAGACCGATTCGCGGGGCTTCGGCCTCTCGATCCTCGATCTCCCCCGCACGCTGATCATCCCGCATCCCGCCGGTACGACGCTCCCCTCGCCGCAGGTCGTCAAATTCCGCATCACCCCCGGCAACAGCGTCTACATCACCTCGCCCGGCAAGCGGCATGTCCTGCGGCTAACGACCGAGCCGTTCAATCTCGAAGAGCGCGTCAACATCACCATCAACGGCAACCGCAAGTTCCGCGACTTCCTCGTGCCAGATGTCCGCTCGCTCCTGGAGGAACTAAGACAAACCGGCGACCGCTCCCGCCTCGCCGACATCGTCCTAGAACTCTAACTCCCGCCCCTCGCTGTGTGCCCGGTTGATATGCGCCCCAGCAGTCGAATCGCGCGGCACGCCCCTGAGGTCCCCCGAAGGGCGTGGTCTTAACGACGGTAGTGTGGCCCAACTGTGTGCCATGCTTGTAGCCTTGGACAAGCATGCCTTCGCGACTCTCAACGCCCCCTCTTGAATCACGATTCCCACACAGGGGTGGCCCGGCCACCTAGTGGCCGGGTCGTCGTGCGCAGCCACGACGACAAGAAGCCCCACCCTCCGCGTGACCTGCTCCCCCAACCACCGCCCGCAGACCCGACCAACCTTGTTTCCCACCTGATCAATGCCGAAAAGGTTGTGAACAACATCGGGTGGCACGTCCCTGAGGTACCCCGAAGGACGTGGTCTTCTCAATGAGCGCATGGCATGCTTCGGCGATATTCAACTCGCCAATTCAGATTACGACTCGTATCATTTGAAAGTGGAACGCATCAAAGTTGACAAGCCCATTCCGCAACGCCAAACTGCGAAAAATCTACAGCACATCGGCAGTCAAATACTTGCCCGAGAACACGATTAAAGGCAACTCAATGCCCGAGAGCCAACAGACATTACTACTAAATGATCGCATCGCCAAAGCTGCTCACAAGCTTGCCCTCCAATTCACTGAGGATGCAGACTTGCCAGCGCGCTTTCGACGACAAACTGACTCTTCCATTAAGCCACGAAAGATCAAAGAAGACTCCGAAATTGAAGTGCGTTTTCGGGCCAAGGTTGATTCTTGGGTGCGCCTGATTGACACGATGATCTCCAAGATTGATCAAGCACAGGCGTGGCGCTTCGTTCATTTGCTCCCCCAAATCGACGCGTCACATACGAAGCTCACCCAAAACAAAGATTTTTGCGATTTCATCGATTACTTGGTTCTTCGAAGAGATGTAGAGCAATGTGATTCGGATGAACTTGGCGGGTTGGCATTGCTTTCGGTTGCATTTCAACGCGAAATCGAGAAGCGAATTCAGTAGCTCAGGGTGTGGTTAGCGATATGCCAAAAGATAGAATTGCAGTTCTTGATGTTGAAACAACGGGATTGTCTCCATGGCGACACGACCGAATTGTGGAGATCGGCATCGTTGTGATGGACGCTGACGGAGCAATTGACGCTGAATACGAGACGCTCGTAAATCCAACTCGCGACATCGGCCCATCTTGTATTCATCAGATTAGCTCCGCAGACGTATTGCGTGCTCCAGTCTTTGCGGACGTAGCGGGGGATGTCCTGGAAATGTTATCGACCTGCACGATCATCGCAGGTCATAATGTCAGCTTCGACAAGAATTTCCTGGTTAAGGAGTACGAACGGCTAGGTGTGGTGTTGCCGGATGTTCCGCTGCTATGCACGTGCCGACTGTTTGGCCGCGCTAATCTCCAGTCTTGCTGCGACGAACTTGGTCTTACGTTTAATGGCATTCCTCATCGCGCACTTGTGGATGCCCAGCTTACCGCTCGTGTTGTGGCGTTGCTCTGCTCGGATGATCCGACATTGCTTGATACACACAGATTGCCCAACATTTCATGGCCAAGAGTGACCCCGCAGAGGACGCCATGCTTTACACGAGTACATGCAGAACGATCTTCAGCAGCGCCTCCTAGTTTTCTACAACGACTTTCATCAACCATTCATCATGACACGGAAGCTGAGACGCCGAATGTATTGGCGTATATGGTGCTCATTGATCGCATATTAGAAGATCGAGTAATCGATCAGGCTGAAGAGGATTTACTCGTAGATGCAGTAGCAAGCTGGAGGCTATCAACTGCTCAATTGTCTGCCGCTCACACAAATTATATTCATAATTTGGCTGTTTCGGCACTCGCTGATGGGGTTATTTCAGATGCGGAGCGCCGTGATCTTCATTTAGTGGCGAGGCTACTAGGGCAAAACGAATCAACACTGGATACAATTCTGGAGTTGGCGTCGTCGCAACTGTCGACTGCCCGACGTGTCGAAAGAAGTGTGCGTACTGATACCGACCTTGTCGGAAAGTCGGTATGCTTCACTGGACAATTGAGTGCGACAGTCGGCGGTCAGCCAATCTCACGTGACCTCGCAGAAGCACTTGCGAGGGATGCCGGGCTTAGTATTTCAAGTAACGTCACCAAGAGGCTTGACCTACTCGTTGTTGCTGATCCAAACACACAATCAGGCAAGGCGAAGAAAGCGAGGGAATACGGTATTCGAATTCTATCCGATGCTGTATTTTGGCGCTTGGCCGGAATTGCAGTCGACTGATGTCGAACAAAGCGTTGCACACGTAGCCGTGCAGCCGAGCGTTTTGAAAATGAAAGATAGCCCTGTAGGGTGGGTTAAGGCCCTGCGCAACCCACCTTCATATCGTCTAGCAGGGCGTCACCCAGGCGTGGCTCTGCACGTCTGGGTGACGCCAGTCACAAGAAACACCATCGGCGGAGTGGCACCTCCCTGAGTCCCTAAAATAAAAACGGCGAAGGGCGTGGTCTTCTCGATGAACACGTGGCATGCCCCGGCAACCTTCACCTCGCCATTTCAAATGACGATTCGCATTACTTGGCGCTTGAATACATCAAAATTGACAAGCCGTCGCCACACCGCGAATCTGCGGTAATCTTCGACGGCGCTTTGGCGGTCGACTACCTGTTTTCCAGCCCGAGAACCATGAGCCTCTCCGGCCACGCCAACGTCTACAACACTTGCCTGAGAATCCTGCGGCAGCGCGGATATGCGTTGCGGCTGGAGTACGGAGCAAGCGTTGGGGAGGAGTACGAGTCACCCCTTTGGATCGCGGAAAAGAATGGTTTTCGATTCATGGCGGACAACGCGATCGAGTTGCTCGGGCTGACGGCAGTCTTCGAGTTCGTGAAGCTCACGAAGAATGAGCCGTACTGGTGGTCGGTCAACGGCCCAGACATTTGGGACGAGCTGCAGAGCGCCGCGCCGCCGTCATCGTCGGGCGAGGCTGAATAACCCGCCACTGGAGCCATGTAAGCTGGATTAAGGCCCTGCGCAACCCACCTTCGCCTTGCCTGACTGTCGTCGCCGGGCGTGGCTCTGCACGTCTGGGTGACGACAGATACAAGAAACGCCGTCGACGGGGTGGCACGTCCCTGAGGTCTTCCGAAGGGCGTGGTCTTCTCAACAAACGGTGCACCCAGTTGTGTGCCATGCTTGTAGCCCCGGACAAGCATGCCCCGGCAGGACAAATCGGATGGCCTGCCCCGCAGCCTCATAAAACAACACCATGCGGGCATGTTCTGACGGCCTTCAACTCCCCGCATAAAATGCGATTCATGTCAATTGGCAGTTGGGTAAATCAGAATTGACAAGCCCCTTCCGTACCGCCAGTCTGCGATGAAAGTTTCACCTCACCTCGGCGACCGAAATGTCTGTTCCACCGCGACAAGAAGCTCTGGATTCAAGCATGTCCACGTCAGATTCTATCCCCAAAGATAGTGTCGTCGTGACGGTTCTCGTGTTGTTTTTCGCGTTCTTCGGCGGGTTTATCGCCGCTGGTAATGGTTTTGCAATGGCTTGGACGGCTGGCGACCGCCACTCCTCGACGTCACAACTCATGGCGACTATTGTCGCTTTTTCCATTCCCGCTGCGATCACTCTGGTGCTGTCATGTGCGCGGCCAGCGTATGCAATTCTAATCTTCGTCCTTGTTGTATCCCCGACATTTCTGATGCTCTACCCGACCGCAGACAAGAATTTCAAAATGGGTAACAGGTCGAATCCGCTGACATCGGCGATAGTGATCAACACCATCGGCTGTTTATCAGGGACGCTTCTCGGCGCATCGCTCGGATTTCTGATGAAACAACCACGAAGCGATACTTGACAAGGTGTTTGCAGAGTCACTTCTGGGTGGCAATAGCCATGTAGGGTGGGTTAAGGCTCTGCGCAACCCACCTTTTCGTCGGCGTGGGTGGCCCAGACGTAGCTTCACCACCTCGGTAAAAAATCAGAATTTCAACCGGGGCTACTCTGTGTTCCCTGGCTCCATGTACGAATTGATCAGCACGCCAAATAATACTGATATGCTTCTTATCGGAAATCACAGGTTGGGATTGCGATGAAACACGCTCTCTCGTTTGCAGTAATCGTTTTTCTGGTCGTCATCACGACGGCATCATACATGCCTCAAGAACTTCATGGACACCCGCCTGACGTCCAACTGAGATCAACCCATGGTGAGCATGTGCTACCCAGCTGGCTGTTAACCACAGATCCTGAGCCAGGTAAAAGCCGGAGATTCACAGCGGTTGGCATCCGCCATCAGGGAATGACACTGGCATTTGCAGATCTGGCTTATCTGTCCGCAAGAAAAGACCCCTGGTATCTGGAGATTCGCGAGATCATCCTTGATAGAGACGGATTAAACGAACTGGCAAAATCGAAGTCATGTACGGCCATTGGATTTCATTACGCGAATGTCGACGATTCATTCTTTGAGCTTCTCGAAGAATCATCAAGTATCGAATCCATCCTGCTTTCAAGACTGTTAATTACGGACAAGGCCCTCGAATCGATCGCAAAAATCAAGAATCTAAAACGTCTATACGTCAGCGACTGCGACCTTTTGACATGGGGCGCGAGTCGCCGTTTTAAAAAGCTGCGTCCCGATGTCGAAGTCAGCGGTGAATTCTAGCCAGATCGGTTGCCAGTAGGGTGGCACTGCTGGCTTGCCCAGCAGTGGTTTTTAGGGAGCGCGGTTAAGGAAGGCAGGGGTGGCCCAAACGTACCTCCGCACGTCTGGGTGACGAAAGTCACAAAAACACCGTCCGCCGGGTGGCACGTCCCTGAAGTTCCCCGAAGGGCGTGGTCTTCCCAATGATCGCGTGGCATGCCCCGACAACCTTCAACATGCCAATTCCAGCTGCGAGTCGCGTCATTTCACTGTCAATGGCATGAAAGGTGATAAGCCTCTTCCACACCGCCAATCTGCAGTCAAGAACTGTGAATTCAATTCGTCGATAGGAAAGTGGAGATGAGTGGTATCGACAACAATGAAGTCGATCCGGTCGAAGTTCCAAAAAACGATTCGGCCACCCATTATAGCCAGAAGAAACGCCGTATCGTGGTGCTGTTGCTCGCTTACTCGGCGGTACTCGGGATCGTAGGCTGCTTTCTACCAGAAGAAGACAAGTCACTGGAGTTTGTCGTCAGTTTGCCGTGGCTCATTCTGGCGGTATCCTGGTGTTTCACGGATGCTGCGGAACGAGATCACCGAATCGGACTGATCAATAAAGTTCTCTTGATCTTTATGTTGATTGTCGGGCTGCCCATATACTTATTTCAAACTCGCGGCATCGGCGGCTTCAAATCACTTGCATTTGCGACTCTCCTCGCTGGGGCGATGTTCGCATGCATGTTCGTGACAGAGTATGCCACCTTGTACGTTGGAGAAGTTGCTGGCCTTTGGAGATGAGCCATGTCGCGTGGGTAAGGCCCTCCGCAACCCACCTTCGCCTCGCCTGGCAGGGGCGACGACAGTCACAAGAAACACCGTCAGCCATGTGACACGTCCCTGAGGCCCTGAAGCGAAACACCGCGAGGCGCGTGGTCTTGTCAAAATTCCCATGCCATGCCCTGGCAACATTCAACACACCCTTTCAAGTGACGATTCGTGGTATTTGACGACGAACGCATGAAAGTTGACAGGCCCCTTCCGCGTCGCCGAACTGCGGTGACATTCCACCGCAGTTCGGCGGTCGAAGACCTGTTCGGCGAGGTGGGCTGGCGGGTGGAGGGCAGGGCGACTGCCGGGCCGGGCATTAAGGTTCATTGTAACCCGTCCTGCTTCGCGTTAAGACAGGGTTCGTCGGGAGAGACTCAGCATCGCTGAAACGACTTCCGACAACGGCTGCCGACGGCGGACGGGTGTCCCTCTCGATCCTCCAGGAGTGCAGCATGAGTCCCATCGGACTGATCCTTGTCGTGGTCTTGATTTTCGTCCTGTTTGGTGGCGGCTATGGCTATCGCAGGGGCAACAGGGCACTCGCCGGGGGCGGCAGCCTGGTCGGGCTTATCCTGATCATCCTCTTGGTCCTACTCCTGATGGGCCGAATTCAACTCTGATCGACCCGCCACCGGGAGGGTTGGGCAAAGCCCGCCGAACCAGCCGCTGCGGTAGACAGCGGCGGTGTGTCGGCTCTTCAGCCCCCACAGGGAGGCCCCGCTTGAGATTCCGTTTCTACCGGGGTGGCCACACCACAGAAGACTCAAGACCAGCCACTCACCGCCAACCTTATTCAAGAACCGCAGCCACCAACACGCCACACGATCTCAGCCACAACCTGCACTCCTCGCCGCACCGCTTCCGATCCGCCCCGCGACACGGGAAACCTGTGCCACCCCGCCAAATTGAAGGGCCGCCAAGTGCAGTGTCGCTGGGTGTTACTGTAGATAATCCGTCCCAGCTCGTTTGACAGCTTCAGCGCAAAGAATATTGACAAGCCCGTGCCGCACCATAATTTTGCGATAATCTTTACCGCACTTCGGCAGTCGAAGAGATGTTAGTCAGCGATCAAAACCCTCGAAGATCCCCTCAACATTCGCCACTCGGCAATCTCTCGGACGGCCTACTGAAATATAGATCTCACATCATAATCATGGGTATCGACCTTCTAGACCTGATGTTTCGTGTCGAACGCGAGTTCGGAATCACGCTCCAGAGAGCTGATCTGATGCAGTTGCTGAAAGATGGGAACACAACAGATCCACCAGCAGGGACGTGGTCTGACATTCGTGTGGCTGACTTTGTTTCCTTCGTTGAAGCGGCCATCTCTGATCAACAAGCGGCACCCGCTCCAGATGTTTACAACCGTATCAAGAAGCACATCGTTGAATGCCTCGGCGTTGAGCCACTTGACGTTACGCCGAATGCATGGTTGGTGCGCGACCTTGGTATGGAGTAGAATCTGATGGAATTCACGGAATGCCCCGGTTGAAATTCTGATGTCTACCGGACTGGCCACGCCACAGGACGTTCAAAGCGAGCCAGCCACCCATCGCAAACCTCACTCAAGAACCGCCGCACACAGGCCTCCGGCGACACGCAACCTGTGCACCCAGCGGTTTAGCGGGGGCCAAGTGCAGTGTCGCAGGGCGTTTCAGTCGACAGTCCGCCACAACTCGTTGGCCAGCTTGGCACAAAGAAATTGACAAGCCCACGACGCATCGCCATTCTGCGGTAAAATTCGACTACAGTTCGGCGGTCGAATACCATTTCAGCGGCGGGAAAGGAGCAATGGTGGAGCGTACTCGCCGACGACTATGGCAGCATTTGGCCGTACTCTTGGTGTTGCCGCTCGCCCCGTTTTGGCTTTTGTTCGCGGTGGTCAATTATCCCTTCATTGTCCCGGCCGACTCCGACTTCGGACTGGTCGCATTGCAAGAACGGGCCGCGACTGTCGGAGCGGGCATGGCACTTTTCTCCGCCGTCAGTTTGCTCTGGGCCGGTGGCGTCTTCGGCCGAGCAGCGGGTAGCTGGGGATGTGCATCGATTCTGCTGGGAGGGCTAGCGCTCTCAGGCTTTTTCCTCTACCCCTCAGCCAAGGTGCTGGTGTTCTCGTCGATGGCGCTAACGGCTCATGTCGCCGGTGTCGCGGTCGTGTTCATGGGTCGCGCGGGATTGACGCAGTATGACGCCAAACCAGACATTGCACCTGACAGCAGCGGCGTGTAGGTTTTTCAAGGTTCAATATCTCACATGCCACCACGGCAGATGAGCTTGAACGTTGCCCTACCGAACGCGCGCAATTCGGTAAGGCAAGCCCTTACTCTTCTGCAGCAGTCTTACGCGGCGCAACAACTTCAGCAGCCGGCGCCCCTTCCACCCGAGCATCCCCCTTGCTCGCCAGTTCCCCGCTGGTGGCCGATTTCTCCGCCAGATAGAGCCGCTTTTGGCGGGCGAAGTCGTAGATCTCGCCCGATTTCACCACCGCCGGCTCGGCGGCCATCGGGCTGGAGTCCTCGTCGGCACTCACGGGAGGTCGATCGAAGATCGTCACCGAATGCTCGCCCACCACTTCCATCTGCGATCCCGTGACGATCACCGCCGTCGATTCATCGATCCCCAGCGCCACCAGTTCCGGATGACGCGTCTTGAGGTCGATTAGGTCGTTCATCCGCTTTCGCTGCGTGAAGTGCTGGTCGATCGCCACGCCGGGAAGAAAGCCGAATCCCCGTTCATACCCTTCGGCACTCACTTCGCGATTCCCCTCGGGATTGCCGCGGACCAGATAGCCCCCCTGGATCGACGCCCCGGCGGAGGTCCCGCCGATCAC
>PNLE01000129.1 GCA_013822855.1 Planctomyces sp. | reverse complement strand
GGCAAGTCGTTCTCAGTTGCTCATCGGCAGAATGGGACGGACTTCGGTTGAGCCGGTGAGTGTCGATGGACATCGCGCGGCCCACTCGAGCGCCGCTTCGAGATCCGGCACCTCGATGACGAAGAGGCCGCCGAGTTGCTCTTTGGTGTCGGCGAAGGGGCCGTCCTGGACATCCCGGGCGCTGTTGCGGATGCGGACGGTGGTGGCTGTGGCGCTGGGCTGGAGCGCGTTGCCGCCCGCCATGACACCCGCTTGCACCAGAGCATCGGAGTAAGCCTTATAGGCCATCCAATACTCTCCCGCGCGTTCCGGATGGGTGCGCGACTCGACTTCCTGGGCGGTTTCATAGACGAGGATGGCGTACTGCATGACAGTGTTTCCCGAGATCGAATGTCGTCCGCTGCGATGGGCCGCGGTGATTCCGGCGAGACCGGCGGTCCCGCTCAACAGGATGACGGGCGAGGGCACGGCTTTTCGACACCGAGTTGCAACTTTCTCCAAAGAATTTTCATAAGGCTTCGGTACGCCGCTGAATCGCCTGATCGATCGCGGATTTTGCATCCTCCGGCAGCGATCCCCTCATAGCCAGGGCGTTCTCGCGGATCTGCTCTGGACGGTGCGCGCCGCACAGGGCGACGGTGATGCCGGGTTGCTGAATCGTCCATTTCAAGACGAGATCCGCGACGGTCAGATTCAGCCCGGTGGCGACGATCCGCAGTTCATCCAGCAGATCCTGGTTCCGTTGCCACTGCTCCCCCTGAAAGACCGGATACTTTAGGCGGCTGTCGTGCGGCGGGAAGACGTGATCCCGTGGATAATGCCCCGCCAGCAAGCCCTTCATCAGGGGCCAGTAGACGATGCAGGCGACGTTGTGCTCCACGCACCACGGCAGCTGGGCGGTTTCGATCTCCCGCTGCACCATGTTGTAGCGGGGCTGGTAGGCTAAAAGCGGGCACACCCGATGAAAGGCCCCCAATTGTTCTACGCTGCAATTCGAGATCCCCGCACTGCGAATCTTCCCTTGCTCGATCAGTTGGGCGAAAGCCTCGGCGGAGACTTCGACGGGGAGGACGGGATCGGGGCCGTGCAGGTAGTGGAGGTCGATCACATCGGTTTGCAGCCGCCTCAGACTCTCTTCGCACTCGCGGATGATGGTGGCGGGGCTGCCATCCCGGGCCTGGACTTTGTCCTTCGTCCAGTGAACGCCTCCCTTCGAGGCGATCACGATTTGATCCCGAACCCTTCCCAAGGCTTCGCCGATCATCCGCTCCGATTCACCCTCGTAGCCGTAGCAATAGGCGGTGTCGAGGAAGTTGATGCCGGAATCGAAAGCGGCTTTCAACGTCTCCAGGCTACGTTCCCGCGTGACCCCGGGCGTAGTGATCCCCGCAATCGGCCAGCACCCCATCGCGATCGGCGTGACGGAGAGCGATGTCCCCCCAAGAGTCCGGAGCACGCAAGGTTCGGGAGGAACGCTGGGTGAAGCAGGGGTTGAGTAAGAATCAGGCATGGGGGGCTCTGGGAGAAACGTCCTGGACTTCGATCCTGATCGAGAGCGATTCTCTCTTTCAATCTGGAATCCTGTGCGAGAATACCACACACCACTCGGGGATGATCCTGTTGATCCCGTGTGGTTCGATTCATCACTTTTGAGGCATTGTCCAATGCGACCTGTTCCGCTGACCACGCTGGCGCAGTCGATCCTCGCCGAGCATCTGCGTGCGGGGGATCTGGCCATCGATGCGACGTCGGGCAACGGGCACGACACCGAGTTCCTGGCGAAGTGCGTGGGGCCGGGTGGGTGCGTGTGGGCTTTCGACATCCAGCAACAGGCGATCACCGCGACCGAGCACAGGCTCACCCAGTTGCGGCTTACCCACCGTCAAGAGTTCGAGGGGGGGATTGGTGAGGTGAAGCTTATCCAGAGATCTCACGCCGAAATGGCCGAAGTGTTTCCGCAGGAAGTCGTGGGTCAGGTTTCGGCGGTGATGTTCAATCTAGGCTACCTGCCGGGAGGGGATAAGGCGGTCACGACCGTGGCGGCCGAGACTCTGGCCGCGTTGGCGATTTCCCTCGATGTCCTCGCGCCTCAAGGCCTCATGACGGTGATGCTTTATCCAGGGCATCCGGCGGGGGAGATCGAAACGCGGGCCGTGCTCGAGTGGAGCGAAACATTGGGTGATCCGTGGCGTGCGGAGGTGATGCGATCCCCCGAGAGCCGAGCGACTTCGCCTGTGTTGCTGGTGGTGCGGGGGATTAACCCTCGCCCGGTCTTCCGGGAGAGGGTGGCACGAAGTGCCCGGTGAGGGTCTTCCCGATGGGCGTGGCGACTAGAGCAGCGTGCCTTGGGAGGCCAAGGGACGCGCGATGAGGCCTCTTGTTTTGAGACGCGTCATTCGCTCGAACTCGCCCTCACCCCGGCCCTCTCCCATAGGAATGGGCGAGGGGGAATGTCCGCCGAGTCCCCCCATCGACCGTTCAAGATTTCCAGTTGACTACGAAGAGGGTTTAGCGAACTCGGCCCAGAACTGGGCGGGAGTGCGGAATTTGCCCTCGCCGAAGGAGGTGTCGAGTTCTCGCAGCGACGTCATGTCTCGGATGACGTCCAAGCCTTGCCGGATGTCTTGGGGCGTAAAGATGAGCCGCTCCAGGGAGAGAGCGCCGAGCGGTCTGAGATCCTCGACGCGGGTTTCGCCGATATGCAATCGCTTGAGGCTGGGGATCTTCGCCAGTGGCGAAAGATCCGCGACGGGGGCCTTGTGCAGCGTGAGGCTGACCAGCGGGAGTGTGGCCAAGGGGCCGATGTCGGTGACATTCGTTTCATTCAGCCAGAGCATCTGCAAAGGAGAACCGGCCAGAGGCGTGATGTCTTCGACTTTGGTTCCCAGCAGGTTGAGTTCACGCAGCGGCAGGCCCGCCAGCGGTTTCAAATCACTCAATGGCGAATAGGTGATCCACAACGTCTTGAGGGAGGAACCCGCCAGCGGGGAAAGATCCTTGACCGGAGATTCCTCGATATACAGCGATTCCAGAGGTAGCCCCTTGAGCGGCGAGAGATCCTGAATGAGGCTGTTGCGGATTCCCAGAGCCTGGATTTTGGTGGCGGCCAGCGGCGAGAGATCGACCAGATCGGCATTGTCGAATTCCACACGAACCACTTTGCCTTGCTCGACCTCGGCCCGCATGTTCTCCAGACGCAGGAAGGGATTGCGGGCCTTAAGTTCCCGCTGAAACTTTTGCAGCGGGTCTTCGGGAAGCTCCGGAGCGGCGGGAGCGGTGGCCACTTCGGCGGCGGGTGGAGGCGGCTGGGTGTTGTCGAGCGGGGTCGAGTCAGTGCATCCCGGCAGGAGGGACACCAGCATCGCGAAAAGTGTCGAAGAGATCCCCAACAAAACGCGGGACATCAGAGGCCTGTGACGCGAAGTGATTTCCACCATGCGAATTCATAGTTCCAATTGTTGCTCTCCTGCCGGACTTCGACGGTGAGCGGGATCTTGGTGTTGATATGGGGTGTGAGGTCGATTTCCAGATCGATCCATTGATCTTGGCCCGAGATGAGCCGGTCATCAATGATCCGGCCGTTGACCAGCGTGACCAGCTTGAAATCCTTCTCCTTTTCGGCCCGCAGACGGCCCTTCAACGTGACCGGCCCCGACCCCGCTTTGGCAAAGTGGGCCAGGAGCCGACAGGGGCGGTTCTGTTCAAGCGGATGGGATTTCACCACATCGTTCTCGCCTTCGTGCTGACCGACAAGTGTCAGGCCGGAGAGGGAGTTCATCGCCACGAACTGCGGGGCGACTTGTCGGAGGAGGGGACCGTACTCCTCATCGCGTACGGTGATGTTCTTCACACCCTCCGGTAGCTTGGGAGGTTCCTTGCGAGTGCGGAGGATCTCCTTGATCCGATCGACATCCTGGGGTGTGCGGGCCAGGAAGATGGAATCGTAAAAGGCGGCGGTCTCTCCCGTGGTGTCGAACCCGAGGCCGGTCAGCGAGAGGCTGCCGAAGTCGCCGATGAGGTCGCGTGAAACCCATTGCCAATTGCGTGGAAGCGACCAATCGACACGGAGTGGCGCACCCGCAGATTGCTTCATATCCCCGGCGTCGTAGGTGTAGCCATGCCGCATGCCGCGATCTTCGAGCGGGATCTCACGTCCACCGCGGCGAGTCACGGCAGGACGACCGCGTAACCGGTCGAGTGCGGCATCGGCGATGGCACCACCAATGCGTCCTTCATGGGCGACAAGCAGGCGGATGGTCTCCTTCGATTTCTTTTCATCGTCGACTTTGCGCCAGGCGAAAGTGAGGAACCGGTATTCCCCAAGCTTCGGCTGTTCCCGGATCGGGATCTCTTCGACCAAAAGTTGTGGGCCGGATTTTCCCGTGGCCCGCACTTCGAGGCTCATCCTGCCGGAGTAGGGGAGATCAGTGCTGATGCGGGCGGTTCCCTCACCATCGGTCAATCGGTCGGGAAAGTCCTCTTCCTCGTCAAATATGGGGAAGATCCCCGGCGTGTGACGACTGAAGGCCACGCCGCGGAAGTCGAACTCGGCTGGGGATCCATCACCGAACAGGACGATTTCGCAAAGTGCGGACTGCCCCGCGAAGGCCTCGATATTGAAGACCACAGGTTGGGGATCGATGGGGCCTTCGCGCCGGGGCAACGGAGCGATGCCCACACCTTGGCCGTTGATTCGGACGGCGCAAAGAATGGTGCCGGCAATGTCAGTGGGACGAGCCGCGTGGATCGTGATCCAGCGGTCATCGGGCTTCAACGGGAACTTGCGGGAAAGGAGAAGTGCGTCGCCCGCAATCCGAGCGATGCTGCGAAAGCGGGGCTCTCGAGAATTCCAGGTCTCCAGTTGGTTGCGAACACTGACAGCAGCGGTGGGCTCGCCATCATTCCGCCAGCCGAGCACGTTCCATCCCGTCCAGCCGGGGAGGGTGAGTTGGCTCGCCTGCGCGGTCGATTGGCCTGCGATGCCGGGACTGATGCGGATCTGGGGGTCGATCCAGTTGGTGAAATCACGGATGTCGAGCGGGTCGCGGCCGCGCGAGGCGGCATCGGCCCGCATGTCGGTCGCGAGCTGGAGTTGACGAGGCGTGGCGTCGGCAGGGAGGCTCAACCAGTCCGTGCGGATGGCGGGGTCGTGCCCGGTTTTCTCGCCGCTGTCAAACAGGGTGCCTTCATTCGCCTCTCCCATCCACCGAATCGTCGCGCTGGCGCAGCCCCCTTGCCGGGCGGCGGGATCGAAGCCCCAGCCCGTGTGGACAGCTTCCACAAAAGGGGGCAGGTTGAAGGTGAGTGTGGCCGAACCGAAGACGCCCCAGCCGCTCTGGCTCCAATCGCTGCCGGTCACCAGGCGTTCCCCTTGAACACTCGTGTTCCATTGAGGTTGCCAACCACTGCCGAAGACCGGCGTGTGGGCCACGCTAGACGGAGTGAACCAACCGAGTGGAGGTTCGGTGACAAGCCATGTCTGCCAACTGACGATCTGCGGCAAGCGGATCCAAAGGGGGTCGAGCGACCATGCGGGTTGAATCAGCTGGTACCAGTCGGCTTGGCGATTGCGGTCTCCCCAATGTCGGCCTTGGAGTCTTTGGGTCGAAGTGGTGAGGAGGCTGCCTTGATTGGTTTCGAGGCGAACCCAGAGCCCTTTGCCATCCGGTGTGAGATGGGACGCGGTCTCGAAGTAGCGTGACCATTCGTCATCCAGTGGAAGGTGGATCTCGGCGATTTCCGCGAATGAGAGTTCCCGCAACCCCGTGGAAGTGAGGACATTGACGCTCGCGCCGTTCCAGCGATAAGTGCGGAACGGGATGCGGCCGCCGTTTCTCAACCAGACGACACCCGGTTGATAGGCGTCGCCAGCAACGGCTTCCCACACGATCCGACGGACGAACGAGGCCGTAATCCGCACTGTCTGCAGATACTTGGCTTCCGGCGGCTGCATGGCGGTGGAAGGACGGAAAATGAAGTGGGGAGGCTGTGTTTCGTACGGGTCCTCCTGACCGCTGGACCAACCCAGAAGTTCTCCGGAGAGTCGATCGCCCCCCGTCAATTCCACACGCATGCCGGGCTTTGCCAAGGGGGAGAGTGGCAACCGCCAGAGCGAGGTGAAGGAACTGCTTCCTTCAAAAAGCCGTCGATCGCCCAACCGGGGTTCGGCGGAGGGGTCGTTCCAATCCCGCAAAGTGGCGGGGGACGATGTCGAGCCATCCGACCAGCGGGCCATGTATTCCGAGTCGGCGGCACGTGACAGGGAACTGAGGAAGAGCCAGCCGACAGTGAGGCAGACGGCAAGGGCCACAGGTCGAGCAGAGCGATATCGACGAATCATGCGTGGTTCGCTCGCTGAGATCCGGTGTTGGCCTAGAGGTTCGGTGTGTGGCAACCAAAGGGGAAAGGGAAGTCGTCCCATCAAACCTTGTTGACCCATACCATCGTCACCGGAAAGTCGACGAAGTGCCAGTCTGATTTATCCTGGAAGAAGAACATCACACGGCACTCTCTGCTTGGGAGCTTCAGGCAGCATGAAGCTGCCAGCGAAGTGTTAGCGATAGAACTGAGTTCGCAGGGCCGTGGATGAGGAATTCCCGGCGCGGGTGCGGGAGGAGACGCCGCTGGTGGAGAGCGTCGATGGCTCATCGAGCGAGCGCGGCGGCAGGTGGGCCAGGCGGGGCCGGAACATCACGATCAACATCACGGGCATGTACCACAGGATGTAGACACCCCCTTCATGGGGGTACCAGAATTGTGTGGCCACGATGATCGCCGCCGAGTGGGCCATCAGATGTTCGAGGTTCTTCCGCAAAGGCCAGATGGTGATGACCGTGAGCATGATCATGAAGACGGCGAAGACCGGGATCCGGTAGGACTGGTCATATTGGCCCCAGAAGCCCTTGCCAGTGCCGGAATCGAATTTGAGCACGGCCCAGTCGATCGAACCGACGATCTGGCGTGTCAGCGAATGGGAATCGGCTGCGGTCATGATCAGGCAGAGCAACATGACGCAGACGACCCCACCCAAGGCGATCGAGAACCGGGCGGCTCCACGTTTCCAGTAGAAGGCCAACCAGACGGGGAGCAGGAAAATTGCGAAGAAGAGCGAACCGCAGGCGAGCCCCAGCAAAACCCCGGCGATGCTGGGGGTTTTATAACAGGCGAACGCCCAGACGATGAGAGCGGCGGGAAGCAGGTGCGTGACTTTGTTGACATCGAAGGCGGTGATCGGGAGGAGGAGATACAGCGTGGCCATCGCGAGGCCGATCCGGGTGTCGCTGAAGTGCCAGCGCCCGACGGCGATCAGCCCGAGGCAGGTGGCGAGATGGGCGAGAATGGCCAAAGTGCGCGTCGTCCAGATCGTAACGCCACCGGTCATCTGGACGATGGGTGTGGCGAGCAGCATGCCCGCCGGGCCGGATTCGATCGGCTTGCCGGGATCGTTGGTTTCGACATTGCGAGCGTCGCTGGAGCGAGGATTCTCTCCAGGTCGCACATCCGGCAATGCCGCCACCGTGGTTTCATCTGCCGGGGATTTGTCGGTTGGACTTTTGTCCGTCGCCCCGGTGTTTTGGGCTAGGGTGTTTTGCGCAACGGTGTCTTGCGCGACCGTGGTATTCAATGGTGCCAGCGGCTTGGCGAGTCCCGATGCCGAGGTGCCATCCTGCCGCTTGAGCAGGTCGTCGGCGCGACGAGCCGTTTCGATGACAGCGGCGTGAGGTTCGAGAGTCATCACCTTCGTCATCTGGAAGGCGAGGGCTGAGACGCAGAGAAACGCCATTCCCGAAGCGTTCAGATTCTGTTCGAGGCGTGGTCGGCGGGTGAACAAGCTATCGGACAGCAATCTCACCAGAATCGCGCCCGTGACCACGAACAGCCAGGCGTATCCAAAGGCGGAAGTCGCTTCCGAAGACCGCACCAGAAGCAGGCCGGGAGCCAATGCCAAAAGGAGAGCGAGATCGAGATTTCTCAGCGACCAGATGCGATCAAATTTGAAGAAGACGGCAATGATCAAAAGCAGCGACAGGTAGAACCATGTCGGCCCGTTGACATCATAGCCCTTCAGAATGACTTCCATTCCTGGTTTCCCCTCGTGGACGAATCGTCCCCGCGTGAGATCAGGGTTGCACGGAACGCACTCGATCAGCCCAGAACCTTCGACCAACTGGCAAGGCAGAGATGTCCGTTCAAGCTCGATCCCGAAAGGGCCGGCAGCCAAACGTCGCATCAAGACCTTGTCGTGCGGTTGATGAGCGGGATTGAAGAAAGTTCGTGCGACAGCCAACGGCTGTCCTGCATACCCACACTCGCTTGGCGAAAACTGACTCCCCAGCCGGATTCCGCCAAACGACCCAACTAGTAGAATACGGTTCCGGGCGAGAACCGCAACTCCTGTTTACAGCATGGTATGTGCAAAAGCGATGCCTCTCGCACTTTCACTCTCTTGAATTTCGTCAAACAGCCCCATGAATCCGAGGGGAATGCCCTCTCTCGGACAATCCGACACGACCGGAAGTGTTGTCGATGGGATACGCAAAGGTGAACTTTGATGTCAGATTCTTTTGGGAAGGCGACTCGGCATCGACTTGTGGCGGGGATGCCTCACGATCAGGCACAAGTGGGCCATTCTTGGAAGTCGTCACTTCCGCGAGGGACGATCGCGCTATGGTTTTCCAAAACCTGGATCGACGAACTGGCGTTCATCGGCGGCTGGAAACAGACGCAAGAGGGCCATGTTGCGCCTCCCACCGCCTGGCTGGCCGTTCATCCGGGAACGGCGATGGTGATGGACTTTGCCGAAGGCGACTGCTCAGCCCTGGGTACTAGCCAGAGTTGGAGTGATGGGAGTGGCTGGCTGCTGGAACTGATGCAGCTTGCCATCGAGGCCCGGGGAACAGACTCCGGGACGGTCCCAACGGTTTTGGCTGTGCCTGCGACGCCGGATCCATTGCATCTTGGGGACTCATCGATCACCGGCTGTTGGGGAGTGCCGAGTTTGGTGGATCCGATCGACTGGCCAGCTTTGACCCACCAGGGAGTGATCCCGCCCCAGGTCTCGTTGCGAGGGGGTGCTGAGACTGCGGGTGAGCGGGTCGAGGCATCGGCGTCACTGATCTGCGACTTCATCGAACTCTTCGCCGAACCGGGTGTGAATGAGATTCAAAAGACGGCCCTTAAGGCGGGGTGGCTGGAAGTGCTCGGTTATCCCGACGAAAGCCACCAGATGAGCCAATCGATCGAAGGACGCGGGACGCCGCGAAACGGAGATTACTGGCACGCGATCCATCATCGCCGCGAGCCCGATCCCGGCAACGCAGCTTACTGGTTCCGGAGAGTTTCCGAGCATCCACTGCCCACACGACTGAAAACAGCTCTGTCGCAACTACCGGGATCCGCGGTTGCAGTCACCGTGGGCGACATTCCCAAGTCGTGGAAGCATCCGGAAATGCTCGCGCTTTTCGAGGAAGGACAACGTGCCAGCGGGAGCGTTCAGCGGGATGCGAAGATCTGGCAATGGGTGGAAATGGCCCACCTTCTCACAGCGACCGCAACCACCCATCACTGGTTCTCCAACTGATCTCTTCTTCTGGAGGCGTAAGAACTCTGCGGGTTGACGACAGTGATAACCAAAGTGCGGTGGTCAAAATGAAAAGACAAGACCCCGGCAAGCAGGCGAGAGCCGCATGGCCGGGGTCTTGTGTGATTTGATCTCAAGTCGAGAGGCGACTTGGAGAGGATTGATGGAAGACGATTACTCGTCGTCGTCCTCTTCCTCCTCTTCTTCCTCCTCCTCTTCAGCTTCCTCCTCGACTTCGACTTCTTCTTCGTCCTCGAGTTCCAGTTCTTCCAGCGCGGCAGCCTGTTCGGGATCGTCGGTGATTGCCAGCGCGGCCGAGGCCACGGGAGCACCGTCCCCGATGAGTTCCTTCACCGGCTGGATGAAGTAGAGCTTCTTGGACTTCTGGCGAAGTGCCTCGATACGTTCTTCCGCTTCGGCGAACTGATCGTAGGGGAAGCGAGCCTCTTCCTTCATGCTGCCATTGAAGACGACCCACACCAGCCGCTTGCGTGCCTGAACCTTCTCTTTCACCTTGCGGGCGCGAGGCGTGGCGGCCTTTTTGGTGGCCCGCTTCTTGGGAGCGACGGTGGTTTCATCCACACCGCGTGCTTCGGCGGCTTCCGCCATCCGACGTTGATCCAAACGACGACCGGCCATTGAGATAAACTCCAGAATTGCAAGACGTTACGCGACGTACCAGAGGACTGAGCCATTCCCGGTCGCCACTCGCAATAAGGGAGTGTAACGCCTTCCGGGCCATGAATCCATCGTTCGCCATGGGGAACCGCACATGTGGACACCACCATCCCAGGAATCGCTGCTGTTAACTCGGGCGGTTTGGGTTGATCGGAGGTGTGCTGACGGATAGTCGCAGCATTCCGTGGCTGCGGGTTGGTGGATTGGCTCATCCTGCGGATTGTGTTTGCTCGATGGGACGAAATGACGAGTGACGTGAAGGAGTCGCAGCATGATCATCCACAACGAGCAGCACACCAAATCTCCAACCGAGCGTGCGAAGGCCTTCGCGCGAATGAGCTTTCACCCCACGACTTTCACCGCTGTGATGGGAGGAATGCTACTGGCGTTCTTGATCACGACCTCTTCCACAGTCGAGGCGGGGATCTGGCCATGGGGAAAGAAGAAGGAAGAGACGGCCGCCCCTAAGGATCAGCCGCAAAGTCCGCCGCGGGATATCGGCAATCTGAATGCCGGGATTCGCAATCTGCTGCTCGACGCCCATGCGGCTTATCAAAAAGACGATTTGGAGAAGGCCCTGCGCATGGCGCAAAGGGCGGAAAAATTGGCCAAGGCGTCGACTCAGGTGACGGGCAAGGAATCGGAGTTGCAGGGGATCGCCGCTCGATTTGTGGCGGAAATCAGCCAGCAGTTGGATCTCAAGAAGGCCACTGCTCAAGCCGCCAATGCTCCTCAAGCTGGCTTGAATGGAAGTTCTGTCGAAAAGCCTGCTGTCAATACGGCTGTGACCTCGAAAACTGCTGAAACCGTTCCAGCCACCGCGGAGGCCGCTGCAACCCAAGAGACACACTTGGACTCTCGTCCGGGGGCCAAGGTGGCTGTTACGCAAGCTGCACCGCCCGCCACGGCAAAGAAGACGAGCGAAGAAGCCTTTGATTGGGCGGATTTGTCGGAGGGGGCGGCGGAAAAGGCTCCCGTACAGGATCCGTCGAAGGCGACCCCCATGGGTAGCGAGCAGGCCTTGCGCGAAGGGAGCCTGTTGTTGCAATCAACGGCGCCGATCGTCGAGAAGTCGTCCATCCAGACCAAATCCAGTCTGCCAGTCCCGGACAATGACAATGATGCGGTGGTGAAAGCCCAACCTGCCACACGGTTTGCCGAACGCGCGACGACCAGCCCGCAAATGCCCGAATGGGCGGCGGAAGAATTGAGCGACGCCCCGCTTTTCGAACCCGCCGGAAGTTCTGCGACTGCAGGTGTTGCCCCCCGGGCCAACGAATTGCCCTTGGTTGCCGTGACACGTCGAGATACAGAGATGCCCGCCTGGGCCCTGTCGGCTGAAGATGAGGTTGCCACCCCGCCAGAAAAGCAACATCAAGCTGCGAAGGAAGTGGAGCCTGAAGCGCGGGTTCGGTTCCAGTTGGATGATCCGTTCGCTGAGGCCGATCCGTTTGGTGTCGTCGAGCAAGACTCTCAACCCGTGCCGGCCACGGCCCAAGGTTCGCCGTCTGATAGGAAGTCGCAGGCCGATCGCGAAATCCAGGCTGGCACGGCGGAAATCAGTATCAGCCAGATCGTGGGCGAACCGCAGCTTCTGGGTTGGCGGGAGATTTCGTCGCCGGATATCGAGGAACCAGCGAAGTTGGAGCCCCTCCTGCGGATGCAGGTCGAACAGGCGGCGGCCTCCACCAGGGATCTGAGAAAACGATTGCTGGAGTCATCGACCCAAGGATCACGCCACGCCGAACTGAGCCATCAGCCTGCACGCAGTGACGAAAAGACGATTGAGCTCGCCTCGCGGACTCTGGTTGAACCGGTTGCGACCAAGCGGCCCGAAGACGACCGGTTCGCGATGCTGCGGTCACCGGCAACGCCGGTCAATCCAACGCCCGCTTCCCACGCACCCGCACTCGCCGAGGAATCAGTTGCAGCCAAGCCAAGCGTTGTCGCAAAGGTGGAAGCTGCTCCTGTGATTGAGGCGGCACCGCGGGTCTGGGTGGCTTTGCAGACCGGGGAAACGACATTGCGAAATGAGGTCACGGAGATCGCACCGATGGGCGGGACCATGGCGGAAGCTGGATTCGCGGAACGGGCTCTCAATTGGTTTCGAGAATTCCCGGTAAGGATTCGCTGGATCTTCGCGGCTGGTGTGGTGGCTGTCTTTTCAGGCTTGTGGTGGTACGGCGGCCAGCGCGGCACGAGCCAGCGATCTCTCTGAAATGCGTTGCTGTGCCAACCGGGTGGCGGAGGCCGCCTGATGGGCCGAATTCAGCAGGTGGGTGAACCGCTCGGCCCAGGGGACGCCAGGCAGCCTGAGGGCCTCGGCCTGTGTGCGGGTGTCGATGACCACATCGGTCGAGCGATAAAAGGGTGAATGCGATGCCGCGTCGATGCGAATCGCGGCTACGTCCTGCCAGGGGATGTTGGCCAGTCGCCGACCGGTGATCACGTTCTCGACCGAAATCCCCTCCGTCGTGGCGACATACCTGACGCCCCGCGCCTTGAGCCAAAGGTACAGACCGATGGCGATGGGTGCGGTGGGAAGTGTGAACAGCAGGTACGAGAGCCGGAGCCGTGGGGTGACGTAAGGGAGACTCTCATAGAGCAAACCCAATCGGTGCCCGAGCGGTGTGATGGAGATGGAAGGATAGACCGCCTCGAGCAGACGCCCGGTCTCCATTCCTGCTGGCCCGGTCTCCTTTTCTGCTGGCCCGGTCTCCTTTTCTGCTGGCGGAGAGGCGAGGATCATGAGGGCGAACTCCCAAAAACAGGCGGAGATCCCACCCAGGCGACTTTCACTCTGTCTTGATGGAGTGTCAAAGATTTCGGCATTCGAGGCAAGTCATTGCCGATTCAATGACGGATCTCAGCGTCTGCCAATGGGAGGCGGCGCGATTCGGAGCGGCTGGTGGACGATCGCTTTCAGACGGTCGATGAGATCTTCGGGTGTGGTGCTGTGGGAGGATTCGACTGAAGATTCCAGAGGCGTTGTCCATTCGATGAGTTGATAGCGGCCAGCCTCCAATAAGTGAAGTAGCTGCGTGAGCCATTGCTGGGTATCCGCGAGCCAAATCGTGAGTTCATCGGCAGTGAGATCATGCCGAACAAGGATCGTTTCCGTGGATGTGCGCCGCCTTTCGAGTCTCGCGAGGGTACCGCCCTGGCCCCGATAGAGCTGGGGTTCCCGATAGGCCCGGCGAATCTCTCCCGCCTGGTTGAACTGCACCATCCGGGATTGATCCCCGTAGACCGAGAGCCACCCGTTCTCCCGCAGGCCGATCAGCAGTTCGTCGGCGAGAAGGGCATTCTCCAAACTTGAATTGTGGAGAAGAGACGAAGCGGCAGTCTTCACCCAGCGGCCTCGAATGACAAGCGCCCGGGTCTCCGCGAACAGGTCTTCACGTTCGTCCTCGTGTCTTGCCATGACTCGCCGCACCCGATCAACATGCGAGGACAAAATCCTCTCCAACCTCTTGGTTCGAGAATGGAAATCACCCGGTCGCCATTCCTCTTGGGGAGGATATGGCGACCGGGTGATGGTGTCATGTCGCGGGGCAGCGTCAGCGACTGTCTTTGGTAGCGAATTTCTACTGGGCGAGTTCGTAGATCGGTTGCGAGCCCGAAGTCCCCCAGACCTTGATTTGGCCATCCAGACCGCCGGTGATGAGGTGTTGTCCGTCGTGCACGAAGCAGACCTGACGAACCGCGCCTGCATGTCCCGTGAGAACTCGAATCTGTTCCAGGTTGCTGGAGTTCAACAAGCGGCTGGTCTTGTCAAAGCTGCCGGTGGCAAGGACGGAGCCATCGGGGCTGAAGGCTAGCGAGGAGATCTGATCCGTGCCGATCTGACGCGACACAGGGGCTGCATCCTCGGCCTCGTTAAAGCAAAGGATGGCCCCTCCGAGATATCCGACTGCGATCTGCCCGCGGTCACTCCAGGCGGCGGAGATCGCCCGATCGTTGCGGCCGACCACTCGCCGGAGAGAGGTTCCCGTGAGGGTGTCGATGATCTCCACGCTACCGTCGTTCCTGGCGATCGCGATGCGGCTGCCATCCTTGTTGTATTTGGCGAGCAGGGCATTCGAGGCGAAGACCCGGGAAGTCTTGATCCGGTGGGATTCAACTTCGACTTCAAAAACCTGACCCGAGGACATGGTGACGAGCAGGCGGCCGTTGACGGGGGAGAACGAAAAATCGGCGGGCCACTGATTTTCGAACGTCTTCCTCATGTCGAATTTGCAGATTCCGTGGCTGGGAGATTGCAGCGTCGAATCCTCACCTTGGCCGGAGATGCTCAGGAAGCTTTCACCGTCTTCTGAGGCGGTGAAGGTGGGATAGGCCCGCTCAGGAAC
>PNLE01000128.1 GCA_013822855.1 Planctomyces sp. | reverse complement strand
TGTGGCGGATCTCTTCGTGGAGCCGGGCTTCGCAGTTGGATGGGAGCCGAACGTTCAGGTGCTCGTCGGTGGTTCGTCGAATGATCAGCCTTCTCCGCCAGGGATTGAGCGATCGCTCCCAACTCAAATGGCGATGGAGCATCTCGGACAAGGCCCCAGTCTGATCCAGGAATGCCCCGGTTATTCCCAGCTGGCGAAAGAGGCGGCCACCAAGGCGGGGTGCGACTTGAGCCAATACGACTGCTGGAGGCTGCGGGTCGAATATCCGCTCTACGGCTGCGAGATCATTGGGGAACTGGTGGATCCCCATCGCGGGGAATGACCGCTCTGGGCGAAAATGTCAGTTCGGTGCAAGGTTATTTTGTTCAACTTGATGCGCTTTTGAAATCAGTCTTTGAAAACAACATCTTCGATTTTACTTGCTTTGATCGTTCGTGCTTCGTGTCCCAAGAAACGCGCTCTTTCTATTGTTTTTTGTCCCTCCCCTCAAGGATTTTGCGATGTCGATGTCTTCAGTCTCGTTTGATCGCAGGTGGCTTCGCCGCGGCTTCACACTCATCGAGCTTCTGGTCGTGATCGCGATCATCGCCGTGTTGATTGCACTTCTGTTGCCAGCGGTACAGCAGGCCCGTGAGGCGGCCCGGCGGACGCAGTGTCGGAACAATTTGAAGCAGCTCGCGTTGGGCGCGCACAATTACCACGGTATGTCTGAGGTTTTTCCACCGGGAATTGTCTACGACAAGGACAAGCGGGACACCACGCTCAACTACAACTGTGCCAACTCGTACGGTTGGGGGGCTCTCCTGCTCCCTTTTATTGACCAAGGACCGCTCTTCAACCGCATCAATTTCTCAAAGGAATGGCTTGTCTCCGATGGCGTCGCCGGAACCCCGCTCGCGGCATTCTCATGTCCATCAGACACATCCCCTCCAATCAATGCCTATTACACAGATACATCATACTCACCATCCAAAACGGCCGCTGACACTACGAGGGCGGGAAAGTCGAGTTACGTTGCGAGCATTGGGGCCACCAATCTGACGTCAGTGGGAGGGCGAGGCACTGGAGGGATCGGACCATCGTTCCTCAACAGTTCGACTCGCATCTCGGACATTCTGGACGGTTCCAGCAACACCATTTATCTGCTGGAACGTGATGGATCCCGTGTTCAATATCCAACACAGAATTATGCCACTGCCGGCGCATTATGGGTGGGACCACCGAAAGCATACATCGTAAGCGCCAGTCTTGCCGCAACACTGGGACGGGTTCCGAACTCCTTGGCAACGACTACGACAATGGGGATAAACACTGGAACCAACTGGGGTTCGGCATCGAACAGCCAGCATACCGGTGGAGTTCATGTCGCACTTTGTGACGGATCGGTGCGATTCCTGAGTCAAAACATCGACTGGCAGACCTTGATGTATCTTGGCAATCGCGGCGATCAAAATGTCGTAGGCGAATGGTAGTCCGGCGGTGAAAGTGAACGATAGAGAAAGGGACGGTGATTCAGGAGTTACAATCCTAAAATCATCGTCTCCTTTTTCCCTTGTCATATGCGGTGCTACTCACGCGGCGTTTGTGATCCTCGCATCAGAAATTGCAGAAGAAAAAAATTCACTATGTATCGGCGAAAAGCGTCGATTTCGTCCTGCAATCAGAGGGAGTATTTCGTTGAGTCGTTTTTTAGTGCTGGTTCTGTTGTTGGTAGTAACGGGTTTTTCCGGATGTGGCTCAAAGCGATACACCTATGTTCCTGTCTCCGGGAAGGTCACGTTGAACGGGGAGCCACTTGCGGAAGTGTGGGTATTATTCGCTCCCAAGAAAACCGGTAATAGTGCGCTTGTGGGAGAGATTTCCCGAGCTCTGACCGATGAGAACGGGTGCTTTGTTCTCAAAACAGGGTCTGGAATCAAGGGGGCCTTGGTGGGGCCACATCAAGTCGCCATCTCGGGGGAGATTCGTTCCGAGATTCGCGATGAGATACTGGTTCCGGAGTGGTTGCCGCCGAAGTACCATGAGGGAGTCGAATTGACATTTGAAGTTCCACATGACGGAACCGACTTGGCCTGCTTTTCCCTTGAAGGAAGTTTTGTAAAGAAGAAACGGACGTAAAGTACGCTTCTTGACTGAGTTTAATGGAGATACGACAGAAAGATGCTGAAGCGTGTTCTATAGGTGTATCGAAGAACGTCGTCTTATTGACTGGCTATGTTGGTGGCTGCTGTCGAGGCCAAAACCAAGATGCGATTCCGCTCTTTGATGAAACCTACTATTCATGGAGACGCTTGATAAGGCGTTGAGAAAGAAAGAGCCACCCGGCATTCACGCTGAACGCCGGGTGGCTCTTTAAGCTATCGAACCAGCTTGGCGATGTGGTCGACGACTTCCTTCATCGGCAGTCGGATTTGCTCCAGGGTGTCGCGGTTGCGGATGGTGACGGTGTCCGCCGACATCGTGTCGCCGTCAACCGTGATGCAGTAAGGGGTGCCGATTTCGTCCATGCGGCGGTAGCGGCGGCCGATGGCCGCCTGCTGGTCGTAGGCGACGGCGATGCCGGCCCGTTTGAACTCGCGGTAGATTTCGGCGGCCTTCTCGGGCATGCCGTCCTTTTTGATCAGCGGGAAGACGGCCACTTTGACCGGGGCCAGGCGCGGGTGGAGCTTGAGCATGACGCGTTCCTGCATCTCCCCTTTTTCATCGGGTTGTTTGTCTTCGTGATAGGCTTCGCACAGGAAGGCGAGCGTCGCGCGGTCGCAGCCCGCCGCGGGCTCGATGACGTGCGGCAGGAAGCGTTCGCGGGTCTGGTCGTCGAAGTAGGAAAGATCCTTCCCGCTGCCGGCGTACTTGGGTTTGCCGTCGGCTCCCTGCTCCACCACCAGCTCGGTGCCGTCCTTGCGCAGCTTGCCCTGGGAGTGTGAGCGGAGGTCGAAGTCGCCGCGATGGGCGACCCCTTCGAGCTCGCCGTATTCGCCCGCGTCGAGGAACGGGAAGGCGTATTCGACGTCTGCCGTCCCCACGGAATAGTGGGCCAATTCTTCCTGGGTGTGCTCGCGGAGGATGAGGTTCTCCGGCGAGATGCCCAGGTCGGTGTACCACTTGTAGCGTCGGTCGCGCCAGTAGGTGTACCACGCCAAAGAGTCCTTGGGATGGCAGAAGAATTCCATCTCCATCTGCTCGAATTCACGCGAGCGGAAGGTGAAGTTGCGGGGGGTGATCTCGTTGCGGAAGCTCTTGCCGATCTGGGCGATTCCAAAGGGCAGCTTCACGCGGCTGGAGTCGCAGACGTTCTTGAAGTTGACGAACATCCCCTGGGCGGTCTCGGGACGGAGGAAGGCGGCATCGTCATCGGTTCCGAGCGCCCCGAGCGTCGTCTTGAACATCAGGTTGAAGTCGCGGGGATCGGTGAAGGTCCCCTTGGTCTTCGCATCGGGGGCGATGACATCTCCGAATTGTTCGAGCGCAGGCAGGCCTTCGACTTCGCCCACGAATTTCAGTTTGGCGGAGTCTTTGCTGCGGAGGCCGAAGTATTGGAGAGCCTTTTTCTCGATGTCGTCGCCGCGTTCATCGACCTCGGCCATGCTGGTGACGAACACCCGTTCGGAGGCGGCTCCTTCGGGGATCTCGCCTTGGACGCGCTTGACGCTTTCGACCCAACGGCCCTTCACATGGTCGAGGCGGTAGCGTTTGCGCGACTCCTTGCAATCGACCATCTTGTCGCAGAAGAGGTCGAAGTGGCCTGAGACCTTCCAGACCTGCGGGTGCATGATGATCGACGTTTCGACGCCCACCATGTCGAAGGTCGTGGGGGCACCGGCGGGGATGGTGAGTTCGTCGTGGCGGGTGATCATGTCTTCCCACCAGGCCTGGCGGACATTGCGCTTGAGTTCGACGCCCAGCGGGCCGTAATCCCAGAAGCCGTTGAGGCCGCCGTAGATCTCGGAGGATTGGAACATCAGCCCGCGCCGCTTGGCGAGGGCCACGATTTTGTCCATGTTTCGCTGGGTCATTGAAGTCGTTCTGTTACGGGAGAAACGGAGATGCGTGGTGGTGGCAGATCGTCCCCGAAGTTGGGCCGGTCTGCCACCCTGTAGGGGATTTTCCAGGCCAGTTTTCGATCAGGAGAGGCCAAGGGTCAAGTCGACTTCGTCGCTGTTGGCTGGTTCGCGGGTCGAAGGAGGCTGGAACAAGCGCGGACACCGCCTCTGCCGAAGGGTTCGGGTTACTTGGAACTGGGGGTAGGTGCGGGGATGGTGATGTTCAGCGTCGCTGCGAGATCGGTCAGCAGAAGGGGTGCGGAGTAGACGAAGGTGTCGTCTTTGGCGAAAGGGCTGGTGAACTCGAATTCGGCAGCGGTGACGCCGGAGGTGGCCTGGGTGACGGTGAGGTCGTGAAAGGGTTCGAGCGGGCCGGTGGGGCCTCGCTGGAGCCAGGCCTGCCGATGAAAGACCCAGGCGCGGTGGGATTCGAAGGCGGGGCCGCTGACATCGTAGGCGGCGGTAAGGCCGAGCGTCGCGGGGGAGGCTCCCAGAGCCGATAGGGAGCGGATGGTGATTGTCACGCCACCCCGCCGGAGGGACTTGCCGGGCTTGAGATCTGCCAGGGGGAATTCGAAATCCTGCCGGACAAGCCCCAGGTGGACGCGGGCCTTGCCGGTGAGTTGGTACTCGGTGGCCACCACTCCGGCCGGGAGGATGGCATCGATCGTGAAGGTCGTCCCTTCATGGGAGCGGCCGGCGACGAGTTCGTAGCGGGCGGCGGGATTCCAGAGGGTGAGGGGTTGAAGCTCTGCGGGTTCGGCTTCAGGGTTTTTCGCAATCGACTTCAGTCGGGCGTTGACCTGCCAATCGGCGGCATCGAGAAAGACGAAGAGCGGGTCGAGGCGGGGTTCGGTGCGCAGGAGAAGGTGGAATCTGAGGAGGGTGTTCGCAGAACCCTCCAAGGGCTTCTGATCGATGCTGACCACATCCCAGGCCATGGGGCCGGACGGGATGAGCGAGGCGAGCGGCGCGGGGACTTCAGCCGACTTCTGGTGGAGAACGAGGGCGGTGCCGGTCTGTGCGAAGTCGATGCGGTATGGGGAGGTGGATTGAAGTTCGCGGAGCGCTTCCCAGAAGGTGCGGGCTTGCCAGTCGATGGCGAGCGGGGGCTCTGCCGCATCGGCGACATCGCGAACAAACTTCACTGAATTGCCGGTCTGGCGAGTGATGTCGGCTGCAAGTTGGGAAGAGGTGAACGACCCCTGCAAGGTGAGCCGGCTCGGTTCGGCGGCTTGGCGTGTGAGGGCCAGTTCCAGTTGCTTGCGGACACGCCGGAGGGCTTCCCGGCTGGAACTTTCACCGAGGAGATCGGGGGCGGGGAGGAGCGGCAAAACCTCCGGGCCCAGCTCGACGAGACTCTTTTCAGCGGCTTGGCGGACTTCCAACTGGCGAGATGAAAGCTGCCGAATGGTCTGGGCAGTGCGGGCGGCGAGTTCCTGTCGAGAGAGTGCGGGCGGTTCGGCTGCCGCCCATCCGGAAAGGAAAAGACCTGCCAGAACAATCGGAGCGATCGTCAGAACTGAACTTCCCGCTGGTCGGGAATGCGGACTTTGCCTGGTGGTGTCGTCCTGGCGAAGGAGCGTTGGCAGTCTCGAATCATCCGGGGAGAACATGACGTAGACTTTCCTACACGTGAGCAGCTCGCCTGCCAGTCTCTTCGATGAGTATAGCCTTTTGACCGTGCCCGTTGTGGAACGTCATGTGAAGTTCCGGCCCTCTATCACTATGTCAGTGAGTCACTCCGCCTGGCTGGCGTTGGTGGCGATATGGGTCTGTTTCGCCGCATCCATGGCACCCGCATTGTTTGCGGCCGATCCTCTGTTGCGGATCACGGTGGATGGCGACGAGTTGCGGGGCCAGGTGATCGCGCGGGACGACAGCCAGTGCTGGTTCCGGATGCGGGACGGTGCCCAGCGATTGATTCGGATGGCGGAAGTCTCGCGGTACGAGGTCCTTCCCGGTGGGTTCCGGCCGATGTCGACCGTCGAGTTGCGGGACGAGTTGGCGCGGGAGTGGCCCGGATTGCGGATGGCCTCTGCCGATGGCCTGATCGTCGCGGCTCCGGCGCGAGTGGTCACAGAACTGAAGGAGCTGTTCGATGGTGTTCGCCGGGATTTTCGGACATGGCTGCGGGTGCATGGACGCGAGTTGCCCGCCTGCGAGTTCCCGCTCGTCCTCGTGATGCCGGCCACCCGCGAGGAGTTCGATCGACTGTTGGAAGGTTCGGAACTGAAGCCGCATGCCACGCTGGCGGGGGCCTATTTCCTGGAATCGAACCGCATCTTGCTGTCGCCGGCTCGACGTGGTGAACCGCCGGGCGAGCGACTGGCCACGTTGGTGCATGAGGCGACGCATCAACTGGCGTTCAATCTGGATGTCCATTCGCGGATCGGGCGAAATCCGACATGGCTGGTCGAAGGCCTGGCGATGGCCTTCGAGAACGAGGCCCTGCGAACGCGCGATCAATTGGCGAACCCCTGGGAGCGGGTCAATCGCGAGCGATATCTCCGCTTGAGGGCCATGCAGCCAACGCTGCGTAAGGGATGGCTTTCGCGAATGATTGAATCCGATGAGCTCTTTGAAGCCGACGCCTTGGGGGCGTACGCCCTCTCGTGGGGCGTGACGTTCCATCTCATGGAGACGCGGCCACGGCAATATGTGAAGCTGTTGACCAGCCGGGCCGAGGAGAAAGGGAGATCCGAAGTCGAGCGGAAAGCCGCGCGGTTGGCCCACTTTGTGGAGGCTGTCGGAGTGCAGCCGGAATGGCTGGAGGTCGAAGTGAACCGGTACTTCGAAGCCTTGGGGCCGAGCAGCCGCTGAGGTTCGGCGAGTTGATCCCGACGGATCGACATCAGGGAGCTTCCCACCGCTGGGAAGCTGTGGAACTCACCGCAGCCGGGAGGTCGATTTCGAAGAGGCAGCCCTGCCCCGGTTCGCTGGCGACACGGATGGTGCCGCCGCACTGCGTGACGATCCCGTGAACGACGGAGAGCCCCAAACCGTGTCCCTTTCCTTCCCCTTTGGTGGTGTAGAAGGGTTCGAAGATGTGGGGAAGGACATCGGGCGGAATGCCCTGGCCGGTATCGGAGACGCGTAGTCGCACCCAAGTCTCCTCCTTTGTTCCGGTGATCGATGGGGGGGCCGTCTCCGAGGTTTTTCCCGATGAAACGACCGTTTCCGTTTGAACCAGGAACCCGCCACCTTCCGGCATGGCGTCGCGGGCGTTGACGGCGAGATTGATGAGGATCTGGTCGATCTGCACAGGATCCGCCAAGATATTTGGAAGGTTGTCGGCGAGTTTGAGTTCCACTCCCACGCGTCCGCGAAGAATCCCCCGGAGCATCAGTTCGGTTCGTCGAATTGCCGCGTTGAGATCGATGCGTTCGATCAACAATGGCTGGCGACGACTGAAGGCGATGAGTTGCCGGATCATTCGCGAGGCATGGTTACCCGATTCGCGAATCGGCAAAATCAGATTTCGCTGTGGCTCGGTGGTGTCGGGCCGCTCCAGGAGTGTTTCGCAATAGCCGAGGATTACGGTCAGCAGATTGTTGAAATCATGGGAAATCCCGCTCGCCATCTGCCGCATGATGGAAAGTCGCTGATTCGTGATCAGCTCCTGCTCGAGGCGTTTTTTCTCCGTGAGATCGAGCATCTGTGAGACAAAGTAGGCTGGTTGACCATCGCTGGAGCGAACCAAGGCCACGGTGAGTTGGACGGGAACAGAATGCCCCTCCTTGGCTCGATACCGTTTTTCTGTTGAGTAGTAAGGGATTTCGCCGCGAATCATTCGCGGGATGGAGGCGAGATCGCGTTGCACGTCGTCGGGATGGGTGATCGCCGGGAATCCCAGTTTTTTGAGTTCCTCCAGGCTGTAGCCCAACATTCGGCAGAGAGACGTGTTTGCATCCAGGAATCGGCCGTCGATGCCGACGATCGCCATCCCCATGGCGGATGAATAGAAAGCGGAACGAAACCGTGCATCCCCTTCACGAGCGGCTTCTTCGGCATTTCGCTGCAAGGTCATATCGCGATTGATGCCAACAATCATCCGCTTGCCGTCCCAAGGGATGACCCCGGCAGTGACACTCATGGGGATGAGATGACCATCCCGGTGGATATGTGTGGCATCGAACCGGATGACTTTTCCCTCCTGGATCTGGGCGACCCGGTCGGGAACGCAAGCCGCGGTCTGGGGATGGTCGAGCATTTTTGCCAGGGATTGGCCAATCAACTCTTCGGGTCGGTAGCCGTGAATCGATTCGACCGCCCGGTTGGCGAATTGAATCTTCAACGGGACTTCCGGGATGGAGGGATCCAGAACGAAGACCGCGTCGGGAAAGTTCTCGGCCAAAGTTCTGAATTTGGACTCGCTTTCCTGGAGTGCGAGTTCGGTCGTTTTTCGCTCAGTGATGTCGACATCCATGCAGCAGAAGGTTGGTGCTCCCACAGCGGATGGAATCAGGAAGATTGTGGAAAGGCAGGTGCCCCGTGTGCCGTCCCTCCGCCGGAAATGGTATTCCGCGGGGCCGACTGATTGCCCGGTCTTCTCGATTTGGGACAACGTCTGCAGCAGATGTTGGAACTCCTCCGGAGTGTGGATGAGCTCTCCGAAGGTTCGCCCGATGGCCTCTTCGGCTGTGAAGCCGAAAAGCTGTTCTGCGGCTTCATTCCAAAGCTGAATGGTGCCGGTTCGATCGAACCATTGGATCGCCACGCCGGGACAATGATGCACCATGGCCAGAAGTTGACGCTTGCGGCGGCGGGAGGTCTCCCGCTGCTCGACACTTTCGGTGACATCCAGACAGACGCCGATGTGCCCGGTCGTTTCGCCACGCTCGTTCGTGAGGGGGCGGCTGCGATCTGTGAACCAGCGATAGACGCCGTCATGTCTTCGCAGCCGGTATTCCATATCTTCCTGGCTGCCGGATTCGATGGCAGACTTCAGAGACTGGCGATCCTCGGGATGCAGAAAGTCCATCCATCCCCAGCCCAGATGGCTTTCCGGGTTGGCACCGGTGAACTCACGCCAGTAGGAATTCACGTAATCGCAGTGATGATTGGTGTCGGTGCGCCAGACGAGAATCGGCAGCTGATCTGCGAGGAAATCGAACGTTTCCGATTCACGCCCTGTCTGTGTGGGCTGATCGACCGTTGCCTCGGAAAGATCCTCTGAGTAGCGAATCCAAAGGGTGGGGAAATCGGGGAGCTTGAGGCGATCCATATGAAAGCGGATGGGACGGGGCACACCGTCCTGCCGATGTTCGATCTGAATGCCGCCAACCGGCCGACCGAGTTTCGCGTTGAGCCACTGTTCCTCGGCGGCCAGCCGACAGTCGCCGGGATAACGTTTGATCCAAGGCATGCCGTCCGCGCGTTGGGGAGGGCAGCGGAAGATCCGGAAGTAGGCCTGATTGGCGAAGATGACCCGGCCCTGCGAATCGATGAGTTCCGCACCCAGGGGGCTGGTCTCCAGCGTGGCCCGCAATTGCGACAACGCCTCCCGGATGGTTCCCAGACCAGCGGCACTGATGGTGTCCATGTCAGACCCCCACGAAGCTTGAATTCCGGTTGGAAACAGCGTTTTGCGATGCATCAGCGGGGTTTGAGCATGCCCGCCGAATCGCACTGGCAGGAATGATTTGTCAAAACGCGATGGCCTTCGCTGATACCGACAGTTGTGTGAGTGAAAATTTCTTTGAGAACGCACCACTGGCTGGAAATGACTTCCGTGGATCGAGACTTCTCTGAAAGTGAGTCGAGTGAACGTGGAATTGTCGGTAATTCATAGAGGAGCGCCGTGCGAATCGTGCTGTGTGAATCGTAGCAGGCGAGTGATGGGGATTCGTGAGGATCGCCAATGATTCGCAGTTTATTCATTCAAGACACGAAGTGGCCATAATACTCCGTCGAATCAAAACATTTTTATCCGTCTGAAGATATTGGTAGTTACACTCGTTTTGATCTTCCTTTGAACAATCCCTGAGCATGCAGGCCCTGTGCGATCCTGTTAACCTCACTCGGAGAACAAGTCAGTTGGGTTGTTGAGTCACATCGAAAGGCATCTGCCGGATGGCTGTTTTAGGTTTGAAGGAGCTGAATTTCACCTACGGCGGGAAGCCGCTCATCGAGGGTGCGACGGTTCAGATTGAGGCGGGCGAGCGGGTTTGCCTTGTGGGACGCAATGGCACGGGCAAATCGACGCTCATGAAGCTGATGCTCGGCGAATTGAAGCCGGATACGGGTTCGGTCGAATTGCAGGCAGGGGCGAAGATCGCGCGGCAGATTCAGGATGTGCCCACGGGGGTCGTGGGAACGATCTTCGACGAAGTGGCCCGCGGGCTGGGCGAGCATGGTGAAGCGGTGGCCGCCCAGTATCGGCTGCACCACGCGACCACGCCGTTCCCGCCCGAGGAACAGGCGCGGCTCGAAGAACTCTCGGCGACGCTCGATCCTTCGCATGCCTGGGAATGGGAGCATCAGGTCGAGCAGATTCTCCAGAAAATGCAGCTCGAACCCCACACCCTGTTCTCCAGCCTCTCCTCGGGGATGAAGCGGCGCGTGCTGCTGGCGAAATCGATTGTCATCGAGCCGGATGTGCTCCTCCTCGACGAACCCACGAACCACCTGGACATCGAGGCGATCCGCTGGTTGGAAGACTTTCTGCTGCGGTATCAGGGGACGCTGATCTTCATCACCCACGACCGCGTCTTCCTGCAGAAATTGGCCACCCGGATCATCGAGATCGACCGGGCCCGCCTGTTCGATTGGACCTGCGACTACAAGACCTTCCTCGAACGCAAGGAGGCGGCCCTCGCGGCGGAGGAGCACGAGCAGGCCCTCTTCGACAAGAAGCTGGCCCAGGAGGAAGTCTGGATCCGCAAGGGGGTCAAGGCGCGGAACGTCCGCAACCAGGGACGCGTCAAGGCACTGATGGAACTGCGCAAGGAACGGGCCGCCCGGCGGGCCAAGGTGGGGAACGTCAAGGTCGAACTGCATCAGGAAGCCGAGCGTTCGGGGACGATCGTCATGCTGACCCAAGGGGTCAACTATGCCGTTGGTGGCAGGACGATCCTGCGAGATGTTTCCGTGCTGGTGACCCGGGGCGACAAGATCGCCATCCTCGGTCCCAACGGCTGCGGCAAGACGACTCTCCTGCGAACGCTGCTAGGGGAACTTCAGCCCCAATCGGGAACGGTCCGCCAGGGGACGCGGCTGGAGATCGCCTACTTCGACCAGCTTCGCGCCCAGCTCAGCGACGACCAGTCGGTGCAGGAGAACGTCTCTCCCGGCTCGGACATGATTGAGGTGAATGGCCGCAGGCGGCATGTCATCGGCTATCTGGAAGATTTTTTGTTCTCGCCCGAGCGTTCGCGGACGCTGGTGAAGTATCTCTCCGGCGGTGAACGCAACCGGTTGCTCTTGGCGAGGCTGTTCTCGAAGCCCTCGAACCTCCTGGTGCTCGACGAACCGACCAACGATCTCGACGCCGAGACGCTCGAACTCTTGGAGGATCTGCTCGTTGAGTATCCCGGCACGGTTCTGCTGGTGAGCCACGACCGCGCCTTCGTGAACAACGTCGTCACCCAGACGCTTGTGTTCGAGGGGGACGGCATCGTCAACGACTATGTCGGCGGCTACGACGACTGGCTGGCGCAGAAGGGGGCCGGCAAGTCGAGCACGGCAGCCGGAGCCTCTACGACTGCTTCACCCACGTCGGTGAAGGATTCGGCCAAAGATGCACCCAAGAAGGGGAAGACCCTTAGCTTCAAAGAGCAGAAGGAGCTGGAGGAACTGCCGGTGAAGATCGAATCTCTGGAGTCCGAACAGAAGCAACTCGAAGCGCGGATGGGATCTGCCGAGTTCTTCAAGCAGCCAGCCAAGGATGTGGCGGCTGCGAACGCGCAGCTCGCCAAGGTGCATGAGCAATTGACCAAGTCCTATACCCGTTGGGATGAGCTGGAGGCCAAGAAAAACGGTTGAAGACGATGTGACTTCGATATAAAGCATCGAGGAAAACGGTGTCACTTTGGGCCGAACAATGGGGCGATCGAACCCCACGCTGCCTCCGCGAGATATTCAGATTCCCTGTTTATTTCGAGAAACGTGGCCTCCGGCGGTTCTATCGAGGCGCGGTCTCTGGTAAGTCTCGTGGGTGGATGATGGACAGGCCATGAGCACCGCGACCGCTTCACCGGAGAATCAACATTGGAATCGTCACCTGCGGCCCATGACACCGGCACGTCTGCCAGCGATGCGGAATTGAGGGTTCTTCCCAAAAGCCGCATCGCGGGCTGGTTGTCGCCGGTCAGACGTGTGCTGAAGTTGCAGGCGACGAGCGGGCTGCTGCTGATGGCGACGACCGCCATCGCCATGATTGCGGCGAACTCGCCATGGAGCGGCCCGTTCCTCCACTTCTGGGAGACGCCGTGCGTCATCGCCTTCGGCGACTACCTGCTCAAAAAGGATCTGCTGCATGTCATCAACGATGGTCTGATGACGATCTTTTTCTTCGTAGTGGGACTGGAGATCAAACGCGAGGTCGTTTCCGGGGAACTGAGCGATCTGCGAAAAGCGACCCTCCCCATCGTCGCGGCGATTGGCGGGATGATTGTCCCGGCGACGGTGTTTCTCCTCGTGGGAAGCGTGCTCTCACTGCCGGCGGAAGCGGTCAAGGGGTGGACCATCCCTATGGCGACTGACATTGCCTTCGTCGTGGGCTTGCTCTCCCTGTTCGGTAATCGAGTCCCCATCGGCCTGAAGATCCTGCTGCTGTCGCTGGCGATCGTCGATGACCTCGGGGCGGTCATTCTGATCGCAGTCCTTTTCACTGAACACCTAGCACTATTGAGCCTGGGAATCGGTGCCGGTGGAGTGGTCTTGACCTTCCTGATGAACCGTATCGGCGTGCGAAGTGTGGGCTTGTATGTCGTCGTGGGAGCGATCACCTGGCTGGCGGTGCTGAAGTCCGGCGTGCATCCGACCATCGCCGGAGTCGTCCTCGGGCTGATGACACCCGGCAAGGCCTGGGTTCCCTACGACACGCTGGCCGCCGTGCTCGATCGGTTGAGAGCGGAACTATCGCGGTTCACCACGCAGCCGCCAACCGCTGATGGTCATCCGCAACCGGTCCCCCATTCAAAGACGCTCCACGATGATCTGGCGGAGGCGGAGTTCGCCACGCGGGAGAGCATCGCTCCTCTTTACCGGCTGGAGCATTTGCTCCATCCCTGGGTGGCGTTCCTGATCATGCCATTGTTTGCCTTGGCCAACGCCGGCGTGCCGCTCGACTTGAGCCAGGCGTTCCAGCCGGTGGCGATCTGCGTGGCGGTCGGCCTGGCGCTGGGGAAGCCGCTCGGCATTTTCGGGCTGTCGTACATCGCCGTCATGCTCAGAATTGCCAAGCTGCCGGAGGGCGTCTCGTGGAAACTCTACCTGGGAGGAGCCTGCCTCGCGGGGATCGGCTTCACCATGTCGCTCTTCCTCGGAGCCTTGGCTTTGCCTGAGGAACTCATCCCATCCGGCAAGCTGGGGACGCTTATGGGTTCTGCCGTCTCGGCCACGCTCGGCATGTGGTTGATTGCGATCATGCTGCCCAAGGCAAAAACTCAGCCGGAAGCGTAACTATCGAATACCAATTGGCTTCGCAACTGCCTATTGGCGATGCTCCCATCGATTGAGGATTCGCCGAACATAATAACGTTCGGTAGCTGTTGCTTGTTCGTTGTCTCGCAGAGTCGCCAAATACCTGGCTGATGCGGCCGTTCTAATGCCGTAGTGGTCAAGCAGGCGAAGTAACCTTCTTCGGAAGTCTGTGTGGCCTTCTTTCCCGGCATTGAGAATGGGTGGATTCTGCAACTCGATGCATGCTTGCTCGATAACTTTTTCCAAGACCGAATGCTCCAAAGTGCCAACTCGGAGAATGGAAGTGGCTGCGGAACGCATTTCCAATGAGTTGCCACCATTGAAGAATTCTTCTGTAGCAATTTTTGTCGAGAGTGAATCAATTCGATACTTGTCGGCAACAATCTGTGAAGAGAGAATTCTGGCACTGAGATAGCGAAGAGAGGCTGAATTTCGACTATCGCAAAAGTGCTTCTCTGATAAGCGACCGACCTCTAAGGCAACTTCCTTATCAACGGAGTTCTCATCCACCAACGGATTCAAACAGAGTCCAAGGCACTTCATTATGCTGAAAATTCGATCCGCAGGGAGCGATTCAGCACTACCGGCGGCCACAATAGCCTTGATCAGATCGTTTCGGGATAGCACTTCGCGATGAACAAGTAGGATCAGCCCGGTCTCCGAGCAAATCGCAGCCACTTCATCCACAGTGGTTTCGGGAGCCATGAGGCGATTGATGAGGGTACCGCAAACCTTCTTGCCGTCGGTGCCGAGGTGGCAGCACAAGGCAATGAACACGCTACGCCCAACTGAGTCGCCACGTCCGTTTGAAACGATCGAGAGGAGTTCTCGTTCGATGGCGGGATTCGCCGGAAGACTTTCGCACTGCTGTATAATCGCGCTTCCTATTTGGGTTCGCTGATCTTCAGCCACCGACGCATCACCAATTAGGTTGAAACATCGGGTGAGGGGAAGCTGGTATTCCTCCGGTGACATTTTCCATTGAGAAAGGACGGTCTCGGCATTATCCAATGAGCCTGAATCTCGCCTACTGGATTCTTGAGGCAACGCAATTGACTTTGCATCCTGGGAGATGGCATGACTGATTGAAAGAGTTGCCAGCACTCCAGTCAGAGCGATTATGTGCCACAAGCGGTTCATTGCCAGTCCGATCGATTATCAGGCGGATCCATCAATGCGCG